>JAFGFY010000079.1 GCA_016930795.1 Deltaproteobacteria bacterium | reverse complement strand
TCAACATTCATCATTGGTCATTGATCACTGATCATTGTTCATTGGACAGTTTTTTCACCTCTTTGATCAGGACATCGGCCAGTTCCTGCTCAGGGACCTTCTTTACGAGCTCCCCGTTTTTGAACAAAACCCCTTGCCCCCTGCCACCTGCGATTCCAATATCCGCCTCCTTTGCCTCTCCCGGTCCATTGACAACACACCCCATTATAGCCACTTTTGGGGATGATCGGATCCCGGAAAGGGCCCTTTCCACCCTATCCACAAGACGGAAGAGGTCAATTTCACATCTTGCGCAAGTGGGACAAGAAATGATCTCCGGTCCACGATGTCTGAGGTCAACTGCCCGAAGGATTTCATAGGCGACCCTTATCTCCTCGACCGGGTCTCTGGTGAGTGAAACACGGAGGGTGTCCCCAATGCCCTTTAAGAGTAAGCTCCCAATGCCGATGGCATTCTTTACCGTACCTGATATAAGGGTCCCCGCCTCAGTGACTCCAAGATGAAACGGGTAATCTACTTTATCCCTCAATAATTCGTAGGCCGCTATGGTCGTAAGGACATGGGAGGATTTCAAAGAGATCTTTATCTGATTAAAATCAAGGTCTTCAAATAGATTAACAAACATCAGAGCACTCTCCATCATGGCCTCGGGGCTGGGACGGCCATGTCTTTTCAGGATTTCTTTGGGAAGTGAGCCTGCATTCACCCCGATGCGTATGGGTATACTCCTGGCACCGGCCTCCAGTAGAATTTTCTTGACGGCCTCCCGACCCCCTATGTTTCCGGGGTTGATTCTCAGTCCATCCGCCCCTGCCTCGAGGGCCGCAATAGCCAAGCGGTGGTCAAAGTGTACATCCGCGATCAATGGAAGAGGAACTTTTGATTTTATCTTTTTAAGGGCTTCAATCGCCTCCCTGTCGGGAACGGCCAACCGGACGATTTCACAGCCCGCTTCATCAAGCTCCTTGATTTGCCTGACCGTCGCGGGGACATCCCGTGTGTCCGTATTGGTCATGGATTGGACAGCGATGGGCGCTCCGCCGCCTATGGGAACAGGTCCGATATGTATTTGACGAGTCCTCTTTCTTGCTCGAATTGTGTCCAATTTTTCTCCTCTCTTCGGCTCTATATCATATGCTTCTTGGATATCTCCTTTCAGGGGTCTGGAGCCTCTTTTTAGTTAGGTCACCATCTGTCTAGAGGTAGTGGAACGGCACCAGATTTATGCATATATAGGAGCAGCCCCAAGGGTCAATATTACTACAGCGACATGGCTCCTTTGTGCCTCTCCACCGAGCGTTGTCTGCTTTGGGGCGGTAACAGGCACGGTCGTCTTTTGGGTGACGGAACTAAAAAGAGGCTACAGACCCCTGGTCCCGGAGCATATAGGAAATCTCAATTTCAATAGAGAAACATCGGTTTTCCGCCCGCATGGCGCACTTTCGGACGATACTCCTGTTCATCATAGAGTTCTCGCACATCCACTCTCTTCTGCCCAGCCATGACGGTGCTCAAAGGAATATCCGTGTAGAGCCCGCGGCTGAGGGCGACGAGTCTCCCGAACACGCCTTTCAGGTAGAGATCGATGGCAATGTTCGCAAAATTGACAGCGACCATCAAATCCAGAGAATCCGGGATGCCGCTTCGCATGAGGTATGAGAGCCTCTGGTTAAGGACATCTTCACCGGTAAGATCTTTGAGGACGACCCCGATTTCCTCACCGATTCCTCCCAGTCTTTGATGGCCATAGGCATCACGTTGACCGGAGAGGAACATCTCTCCCCCGATCATTCTGGCGCCCTCGGAAACAGTGACCATGGCATAGTTGTTGGGATTGGCCCGCTTATCTTCCAGGATGAGATGAGCGAGCTTTTTTGGGTCAAACGGGACTTCTGAAATAATTGCGCGGTCAACACCCGCCAAATAGGCGGATATGAGAGAAGTTTCACCGCAATACCTGCCGAATAATTCAATGACGGCAATCCGTTCATGGGAACCGGTAGAAGTTCTTAGGGCATGGATGAAAGTCACGCTTCTCGTAATGGCGGTTGAGAAACCGATGCAATAGTCTGTTCCAAAGACATCATTATCCATGGTCTTTGGGATGGCAACGACGGAGGCTCCTTCCTTGTGCAGTCTCTCGGCAAAACTGAGGGTGTCGTCCCCGCCAATAGGGATAACAGCGTCGATATTGAGGTGTTCAAGATTATTCAGGACAATGGAAGTAAGATCCTTGACCTCTTCGCCTTCTTTGAACTGTGTTTTAAGAAAATCAGGGACATTTTTCTTCTTCGCGGCGCTGGGGTTGGTTCGCGACGTGTGAAGATAGGTTCCCCCCGTACGGTCGATGGTCCTAACCTGTACCGGTGTCAATACCTGAACACAGTTCAAGTTTTCATCCGAATCGTCAGGGGCATCGCGATTGTATGCCAGAAGCCCGGCCCAACCCCGTCTGACGCCTACCACTTCAATGCCTTCACTGTCAGCCCGTGAAACCAGAGTTTTGATGCACGGATTGAGACCGGGAACGTCTCCCCCTCCTGTCAGGATGGCTATCCTGTTCTTCCTCTTTGGCTTTGCTTCCATTGAAAACGCCTCCTTGCTCCCGTTCAGTGTTTCCAAAACCAGCCTGAATCTAACATTTTATCTCAAGTCCGCGCCTTATAAAAGATATAATTTGTTTTGGCCGGCATCGTACAGAAGACTATCGTTTTTTGTTTTTGTGTTGACAATTTTGTGGAAAGCTGAAACTAGTATCATGTCCCAGGAGTGACTCCCATTGTCCTGATCAAGCCCTGTGAGATACTATGGAAGGCCCTGAGGGTCTTTTTTTGAGATTCACCATGATTTATCCGACCCCCCTATAAATCCGGATCAGAGGCCTATTTATTCGAGTATCTCCGGGAAGAAAGACAGATTTTTTATAGAAGAGTTCAGCAATAACGGACCAAAAAAACCGGGAGAAAAGCCGATGTACTCTAAAATGCTTTCACTGAGATTTCCCGAGAAATTCGTCAATGAACCCATCGTGGTAAATCTTGTAAAAAAATTTGACCTCTCGTTCGCCATCCACAAAGCCACTATCTATCCGAGGAAAGAGGGCCTTATGGTGATGGAATTGAGTGGTCATCGGAAGAACTTCCAGAAGGGAGTTCGATACCTCAAAAGTCTCGGTGTAAAAGTAGAGAGTATCGGGCATGATATTAGCAGAGATGAAGAAAAGTGTTATCAGTGCGGGGCGTGTACGGCTGTATGCCCCACCAGCGCACTGTACATCGAACGACCCGAAATGACGGTTGTTTTTGATAAAGACAAATGTAACGCCTGTGAGTTATGCGTGGCGGCATGCCCTGCCCGGGCCATGGAGGTGAGATTCAACAAGGTTCTACTGTCCTAATATGTTTTTTCAACCCCTTTCATCCGGTGCGGCTAGAGTGCGCACACGCAGGCTCAATTGTCCGAAAACTGAAGCCCCCCTCGATTTTTGCCGAAATGATGCCTCCTGAGAAATGACTGTTAAGACTTTTAGGATTATCACCCTTGGGTGCAAGGTGAATCAGTTCGAGTCCGCGTCACTCAAGGCATCACTTCTTGACTCAGATTGGTCAGAGGCCTCTAAGAATAAAAAGGCCGATGTGATCGTCGTGAACACTTGCATTGTGACCAAGACGGCTTCCAGTCAGTCAAGACAGGCCATCCATAAGGCCATCAGGGAAAATCCGTCTTGTGTGATGGCCGCTGTAGGATGTTACGCGCAGGTCTACCCTGAAGAACTCGCACGGATTCCAGGAGTGAATCTCATAGCCGGGAACACAGTGAAAGACCGCCTGCCGGGTATCCTGACGCAGGGGATAGATCCGGATCGTCAATGCATAATCTCAGAAGAGTTTGGAGAAGAAAGGGCTTTCGAGCAGTTATCACTCAAAGGGTTCCCGGATCGGACGAGGGCTTTTTTGAAGATACAAGACGGATGCGAGTCCTTTTGCAGTTACTGTATTGTCCCCTTTGCAAGAGGACCTTTGAGGAGCCTGAAGCCGTCTCAGGCGCTCTCCATGCTGAAAGCCCTATCATCAGCAGGATATAAGGAAGCGGTCCTGACAGGAATACACTTGGGGAAATACGGGGTTGACCTGAAAGATGGGATTACTCTCGAAGGCCTGCTTCATATGATAAAGAGAGAAGGTTTCCCGTTGAGGATCCGACTGAGTTCCTTGGAACCGAACGAAATAGGGGAGGGGATTATAGAGATGATGGCAGAGGAGAATTGGCTCTGTCGACATTTTCATATCCCTCTTCAAAGCGGTGATAACGGTATTCTGAATGGGATGAACAGACATTACACGGCTCAGACATTTTCAAGACTCGTTGAGAGAATTCGACGGCGCATTCCTCTGGCAGCCATAGGCGTCGATGTCATGGCCGGGTTTCCTGGAGAAGATCTTCAGGCCTTTCAAGGGACGTTTTCCTTGATTCAGGATCTACCCATTTCATATCTTCATGTCTTCCCCTTTTCACCCAGAAGGGGGACCAAGGCGGCTGGTTTTTCAGGACATGTGGATCGGGAGTCCATCAAAGAAAGGGCGGCGCAACTCAGGAGTCTTGGTCAAAGGAAGAAGAAGAATTTCCACCGATCCTGCCTTGGGAAAGAATTTTTGGCCCTTGCGGAGGGATGGGATTCAGAAGAAAAGAAACTCATGAAGGGCATGACGGACAATTACTTACCGGCCGTCTTCCCTTCGTCGCAGGACCTGAAGAATCAGCTCGTCCCTGTGGTCTTGGAGAGTTTGGAAAAGGGCAGGGTGGTTGGAAAGCCTGTCTCCCTTTCACACTCTTTGCTGGGAACTTGCTTGTGCCTCATGTTCTTAATGAGGAGCTTCATCTCCTTTTGCCTCTTCTAATTTTTCTGGCCTCCTCTTTCCAACCTTTCCGTTTCTTCCCCTTGGGACGACGAGAAGGATCCGGATCCCGGTTCATATCCAAAACAAAGGTCCCTGTCTGAAAATCGGGCCTTTTGTCCGGTATGGCTTTCTCTTTTTTCTGAGTAGCCTCCATGTCCTTTTTCGGTACAGGCGGGCCGGTCATGGCCCCGGCTGGGACTTGATCGGCGATGAATAGCTCGCCGAAGGGCTTGAGCGTAATCCCTGCTTCAGAAACAGAACGAGTCGATATTTCCAACAAGACGGGTTTCTGATCCCGACGGCACCCGATTCTCATGGCCATATCCCGATCAGGAGACAGAACGATGTGACTCCCCCGAGCGGCAGCCAAGCCCTTTTCCATTACATTCCGATGAGATCTTCTCCTTACACCGACAAAGAGGCTGGTTGGCAGGCTTTGCGCAGGATTCTCAGGGCCAAGACGCCAACGTCTGTCTAAGGCACGGATCGCGTCCTTCAGGGCCTGGAAAAGATGGCGGTCAGGGCTTAGAAGGACCTCGTTGATATGTCCCTTTCGCACGTACCTCCAACCAGGCTCCTCATGAAGGGCCCAAAGGAGTTCCTTATATGGGACAAAGCCGTCTTCATCCGGCACAAGACCGAATTCGTCAGGCCGGTGCCCCAAGACATAGAGCATGAATCGGGCCAGGATATGGGTTTTCATTTGGGTCTTTTTCGGCATCACTCGTGCCTTGCTTATCCGGTTAATCCACGTGATTAAAAGGAGTATGTGTTAAAGATTAATGCTAAAGACATACGGATCATGGTATCTTTTCTCCGATTCCTAGTCTCCCGGCCTGGTCATTTCAAACAGTTACGGACGGGTGACACCCTGGCTTCCCGAGACTCAAACTCGCGCATCTGTAATCTACTCTATCAGGGCATATATGTAAATGAACCGAGGACAGGGCCCCCATTATTTGATATAGTCATCGAATCGCGTTTTATGAGCCATTACATGCAACGCCGATTGACATGGAAGATGCTCAATGAAGAAACATAAGGAAGAAAAGCGCACGAACTCCGTTCAAAGAAGAGAGGGATGAATGGGCTATTCAATTCGTCGATTTTGAAAGCCGTAACGGGCAATATAGAGCTATCTATTGAAAGTGAACGTCGTTGATCGAGGACCATGAACAGGATTGACTATTTAGTCGGTAATACCGTCGATTCCAGACAGGACCTATTGGCCGAGAAAATGGCCCGCAGCGCTTATCGTTCATTCCTCCACCTTGTACCCACAAGGGGGAGGGTCATGGAATTGGAGTTAGACTCTCGATTTTGGCCAAAGGAAAGGGTAGAGACCCTGAGTCGTATTATTTATCAGATTTTTGAAGAGCATCTCAGATCAGAGCGATTCAAAGGTTTCAGACCCATCAATGAGGCCCAAAAGCTCCTTCTGATCAAAAAGATCCTTGAAAGAAGAGGAACGCAATCGGATGGATTGACCTATTTTTCGTCCCTTTTTTCGAGTCCCTCCGGACGGGAGCGTGATTTCTCCGGGATATATAGGAGTATTTCCAGGTTTTTCTCTCTGCTGGTGAGAAACAATCTTCAGGATCGTTTTGTAGAGAGTCTGGGAAGTAGAATTATCAGGTTGGAAGAAGAACGTCCGGGCGCAGGAGAGGAGAGATACGCCCTGGAAAGCGACTTGACATGGCTGTTCGCTGATTTCGAGGAGATCAAGAGGGAGATCAAGGGATATGATGACGATGATGTTTTTTACAGTGTCAGAGATTATTTGAAAAAGGGTGGTAAGCCCGGTTTTTTGGGCGATACGGGCGCGCTTATTCTGGATGGGTTTATTCATGTCTCCAGAGTCGAGGAGGATATCCTTTTCAATCTCTGTCGTCAGGTTCAAGATATATGGTGGCTTCTTGACTTTGACAGTCAAGCAAAGGACCCTATCAGAGAATTCAAGGAGTCTGTTGGTCGAGACGAGAGATCGATATTAAACGTCAGACCCCCGGAAACGGACCAAAAGGCGGTCCGCTACGAAGCCTGTCGCATTTTCGCTCCGTTGGTTTCTCTCATGAACAGGCTGGAAAACGTGAACTTTGCATGCAGCATGAGCAGAGCCGATCAAGGGGCCATGTGTCATCCCGCGGCAGGACTCTATCTCCACGGACATATGGAAGATGCGCCCAATGAGGGACTAAAAGTCAAGTCCTTTGCCAACAAAGTGGATGAGGTCCGCAGCATTGCCGGTGAGATAAAGAGGATGGTCCATGAAGAGGGATTGGACGAATCTCGAGATCTAGGAAGAATCCGGGTGATTTTCCCCGATCTCAGCGATTATTCTTCCCTCATCGCCGAGGTTTTCAAGTCGCACAAACTGCCTTTCAGCCTGACCAAAGGATTAGCCCTATCTTCACATCCAATTACCCATGTCTTTCGTTATATTTTTGAAATCCCCCTGAATCAATTCAAGAGAGATGACATCTTCCGTCTCTTCTCTTCTCCCTTGATCAGAAAGGAGGCATGGAGTCGTCTACCAAGTGCAGGGAGGCTCGCAAGACGGAGGGAAAAATACTCCTTTGCAGAAGAGGCCTTAGCAGGGTTATCTCATAAGGGGACTGATGAACCTCCTGAACTTGACTTGGACATATTCCTGTTTGATCGAGTCGCCCGAAGTTGTGGCCTCGACAGGTTGGGAAATGATTTCTCCAGACTGTGGGAAGAAGGTCTCTTGCGGGTGAGAGATTATTACCAAGGCCAATTCTCCCTCACAATCAATCCAGAGGAGAGAAAATATATTCTCTCGGAATATCATCGATTTTTGACCCAGATGGACCTTTTGGAAAGGGGGCTAATCCTTTTTGAGGCTCTGGGCAATCAGAAACACCCCCAGGATATTGTGAAAGGGATTTCTCAGATCCTCGGCTTATTGGGGTTTCCGGAGAATATCGTTCAATTTCCAGAAAATAGGAGCGGTCTCGAACCTGCAATGATGAGAATGATGATCAGCAGAGACATCAAAGCCTATACCCTTTTAAGGGAACTGGTTCTCACAAGCGCCAACGAGGTGAGGCTCGCTAAAGAACTCTTCGGAATCGAGGGCGGTCACGCTCTTCTTTCCGGGTTCTATGATGCTTTTAAATCAGGACTCGATCGGACCTATTTGATGGATGCACGAAACCCCGATGTGGTGCGTATTTCCGAATGGCTTGAGATGAGAGGGAGATCGTTTGATTATATCTTTGCTGGCGGGTTGATCGCAGACAAATTTCCTCTCAGAGAACCTGTGGATTTTATTCTGCCCGAAATCCCTAACAGTATGTTCAGAGTAAGAGACCCCATAGATCAATCCAAACATCTTTTCAGTCATCTGCTCAGGAATTGCCGAAAACGACTCTATCTTTCTTTCCCAAGATACTCTAGTGAAAGAGAGGTTCAGCCCTCTCCAATGCTCTCGGATTTGGAGTCCATTTTGCCGTCTCGTTCCGCCCTCGAACGTCGGAACGGACTGGAGGGGGTCTTTCTATGGGAAGAGAACCCTTACTTTGTGTCCGAGGAAGAGCTGTTAGACGCGACCAGTGCGAAAAAACGATCCCTTAATCTTGTGAAAGATGAACCCTTTTCGTTAGGCCGGATCATTTCTAAAAACGAATCCATCTCGAATAGACTTCTCAGATCCATTGGCGTCCTTAGGTCCAGATGGGCCCACGACGGTCTTTTTGAACACGACGGGCTCGTGGGGACGGCTAATCGGTTTACGGAGTATTCTAAGAACAGAAGTGATTATCTATCACCTTCCCGTTTGGAGACCTTGGCCAACTGCCCCATGCGTTATCTTTTTGAGCATATCTGCGGGCTGGCCATATTAGAAGAGCAAGGTCTGGAGGAATCTAACAGAGATATGGGTGAACATATCCACGCTATCCTCAAAGGCTTTTACGAAAGGCTCAGGCATGGAGAAAAGAATGTGGCGGATATCGGGATTGATCGGGCCTTTTCCCTCGCGAAGGAAGTGGCTGAGGAATACTTGGCAGCTCATCCTTTTCTCAATAAACTTGAGTTTTTTGAATTCCAGTATAGAGAATTTCTCGCAGGCCTGGAACAATGTCGATCCGGTGTGAAGAATGGGGGAAAAGAAAGGGAAGGCGTTTTGGCCCAGCTTCTCCGGTTTGAAGAGACGGCTTTTCGCGATAGGCTGCCGTGGGGTATAGAATACAGGTTTGGGCAAAGGGAAGATGCCCCTGTCCTGTTGGGAAGGACAAAGATTCATGGTTATGTGGACCGCTTTGATATCGTGAGAGGAGATGTGAAAAAGGCATACATCTATGATTACAAGACCGGAAAGGTCCCTTCTTCCGATACGGTCAAAAAAGGGCTTACTTTCCAACTTCCGGCCTATATTCATGCCCTGAAAGCCGAACTTCAATTCAAAGAGCTCTCTGCATGCTTCTATGCCCTGAAAAGAGATCTGTTATATGGAGAAAACCCTCTCAAACAAGCCATGAATGAACACTGGGAAAGAGGTGGGGGACTCGATTTGAGCGGAGTCCGCCTGATAGATAAATATGCTGACAGTCTGATGGATCTTGTCGAGAAAGGATACTTTCATCATTCCGCGGATGGTTTAAGATGTCCCTTATGTGAATACAAGTACGCGTGCTACAGAAATATAAGAAGAATGGATCATCTGATCGATTCAGACGAGGGGCATCGAATCTACTCCGGAAAAGAGAATCTTATAAAATGGAACAAGGTAGATGCATTTCGAGAGAGATGGAAAGGGATCTCCAGGAGTATGCAGCAGGCATTCAATCTCAAGACCGAATCCGGAAGGAGAAGGCATTTTGACTCGGTGATGGAATATAGGGAATGGTTAAGAGAGAACGGCGATTCTTTGCCCTTTTACGGAGAGTATATTGAGGAGCTTATCCAGAAGATAGATGAATTCGAGAAGGCCTTTCTTCAGGTCTAATGGAACGATATCACATTATGAACAGGGTTTTGGCCGAGAGCAGCTTTTTTGCTGATCTGGGTATAAGAAAAGCCCCTGGAACCATGTCTTTTTCGGGTGTAGAACGGCCAGGGGCTAGGACCAAGAAATATAAACCTTGCCACCAGTGGAAGACCGGTTAGTAGGATTCTCTTGGTTACCTATCACCATATGAGGAGGAAATGGACCAGTCAACAAAATAAGTACTGTTTGACACGTTTTTATCGTATAGCCTTTTATGAGCTTGCTTTCGCTATTTCTTGAGCTTCGAAATCATCTCTTCCACTTCCTCATAACCCTCTTTATAGAAATTCTCTTCATCGGCGTCCAGTTCCCGTAAGAGGCGAAGGAACTCTCCGGCGTGCTCCTTTTCTTCATTGGCGATATCTATGAGCACTTCCTTTGCGAGTTTGTTATCCGTGCTCTCGGCGGTTTGCTGATAGAGCTGTATGGCCTCATATTCCGCAGAAATCATGAACCGGATGGCACGAACTAACTCCTCATGTGTGAGTTTTCGATCACTTTTTTTCCCTGTAAATGGATTGCAGAATTCCGGCATTTCTTATCTCCTTTCATTGTACAAGATGATTTTCAATTCAATCCTTTTTCAACTATCTCAAATATCCCTCTACGAATCAACATGACGGCTATTGAAGCCAGGAACAGACTCGCGACCTTTGATAAGGTCCGACTTCCCGCGAGACCAAGAAAACGTTCAATTGGAAGGGCCATATAAAAGACGACACCCGCAATGGCGATATTCGCGAGCAATGCCAAAGCGGTCGGTCTGATACCGTATTGGTTTGCTAGGAGCACGGAAGTAGTTAATACCGCGGGCCCGCTAATCAAGGGGACACCGATAGGAACAGCCCCGAGTGTTTCAGGGTCCACCACGCGTTGACGTTTCTCTCCTGTAAGAATGTCAGAGAGAGATATAATAAGAAGGAGTATACCCCCTGCCACCATGAAATCGGAGACACCAACTCCCACAAGTTCAAGCACAAGAGGCCCTCCAAGCAAAAACGCGATAGCGACTGCTGATGCCGTAATAAGCGACTGGATGATGATACTTCGCCTGCGCTTTGAATGGAGCCCTTCCGTCAGGCCCAAATAGATGGGTAACACGCCTATGGCGTCAACGGCAACAAAAAAGGGAATAAAACAAAATAGGAAGTTCTCCATTCTATGACAATCCTCTCATAAATGATTTGTTAGAGAGACTTTTCCATTCTAATGTCCTCAAGAACGAGGCCATTTTCAAATTGTCTATTAATCCGTCCAAGATTCGCGAAACCCCACTTTTCATACGCCTTAATGGAATTTGTGTTTCTGTGATTCACAGTGAGGACTATTTTGCCGACTCCAACATCATGGCTCAGTTTTTCCAGATGATTGAGTACCTTTCTCCCAACCCCTTTCCCCCTTTGGTCTGAGTAAACATAAATCTTGCTTAAAAACAACTCATTTTTGGAATGATCAATCTTATAGGCGAAGTACCCTATCTTCCTATCATCCTGGCTAATGAAGAAATATTGATAACCATCCTCGATCTGGGAAAGAATGGCTTTCTTCGATTGAGAACCTTCAATAAGTCTGGGAAGTGCCTCGCTATCAAACATGGTCTTGAAGTGATCGCTCCAGATTTCATGTGCTATGGGTACGAGAGTGTCCACATCGTTCTCTGATTCGATTTTTCTGTACACTATGTGTTCCCTCATCTGTCTAAAATGTTTATTGCAGTCATCAATGGATTATATAGGAGATTTATTTGCTTTCCCATATTAGAGTGAAAATCAAAAAACCATAGGAATATAGGTATGATAGGGACAAAAGTCAATAGCAGACCTGATCTCATACGGACGTTCTCAAGTTTATCCGTATGTTCCAGGCCGGCTTTAAGATCTTTTCATCCCTGAGGACGTCAAGATTCTTGGATTCAAGTGAACCGCAGGGTTGCCCTGTTTCTGTTTTCATTGAGTATGTTAAGAAATACAACCCTCTTTTTATAAAAACAAGTAGAAAAAAAGCATTTTTCCATGATATATTAGTCATGTTAATCATTTTAATTGAGCAATAGCTTTGAACCCATAAATCGCTGATCCGGTATCTTTTGTGCACATGGTATAAAAAAGTCAGGAAGAATTTTATCAATTGCGGATAGGAGAAAAAATTGCCCGACTTCAAGAAAATAAAACGTTCCACCAGCCTATATGAGGATGTTGTTAATGAAATAAAAAAGGCCATCCTTTCAGGCAAGTATAAGACAGGTGAAGCCCTTCCCAGTGAAACCGAACTCGCGCGACAGTTTGGCGTGAGCAGGCCTGTCATAAGAGAAGGGATCAGGGTACTGCAGACCAGGGGATTTCTTGAGATCCGTCGTGGAATTACCGGTGGAGCATTCGTCCGCGAATTATATCAGCTTCCTTTTTTGGAAGACTTCGCCGACCTTGTAAGGTACAGGAGAATAAAGGTGGATGACCTCGCAAGGGCCAGGCTCCTTCTGGAACCTGAAGTATGCAGGCTGGCTGCCCAGAACGCATCACAAGAGGCCCTGAAAGAGATGAAAAATCTACTTGATTCCTACTCTCTCATCAAGGAAAGAGACAAACTGGACATGATGTACAGCATGTTTCACAGGCTTGTTGGAAGAGCGTGCGGTAATCCCATCTACTCCATCATCATGGAAAACATGATGGATTTCACAGAGGGTTTTATCAAGACCATGAAACCTGTCACAACCATTATACATAATGATAGTGACCATGATGAAATACTTGAGGCACTTAATGAGAGAGACTCTGAAAAGGCAGCAAAGGTCGGCACCAGACACGCGATGGATATTCTAAGAGAAATGAAGAAGCTGGAAGATACCTATCTTGAATTACTGGGAGGGAAGATGCGTGAACATTATGATGAGGATGATGAAGAAGATGTAAATAACGAGGAATAATACCTCGTCGTTCGTCTTGATGCACCTATGCATATGGTTCTACAGGTGAAAAAACGGCCCCGCCCAATGCAGGAAGATCGAGCGGGGCCTTGACGCATGATATGGCCCGGTTCTGAAAGAAACCATATCCATAGAAAGACTATTCAAAGGGCCATGGGTATGTCCCCCAGATTGATGTCTTCCAAAGTGGTATCAATCTTTTTAAATGCCTTTTTCTTTTTACCCTTCAAAATCTGAAGGCTGTATTCACCTTCTTTCAGCCCCTCGAACCAGAAATCACCATAACTGTCTGTCCTGGCATTCAATACTTTTCCGCTCGATGCCTCGGTCAGAATGCAATCGGCATCTATTATCACTTCTTTCTCATTCGGGTCATATACCGTTCCGGCAATGAATCTGCCGGGCAAGTTCAGGTAATATACCCTGGGGTGTAATTGTTTCTTAAGTTCGGGCTTCCAGACCTGGGCTTTGGATATCAGCTTCTTGGCCTCATCTTCATCCATAAAGCGCAGGGCCTCCGTGGGGCACGCGTCCACGCACCTTGGAACTCCCGGCTCCCAATTTTCGTCATCCAGTAGGTGGGCGCACCCTGTGCATTTCTGTGCCAGATTGAGATTGTCGTTAAAGAAGATGACATCATAGGGACACGCGTCAACACATAGTCTGCATCCGGAGCACTTGACCGGATCTATGATTACCAGACCGTCCTCCCTCTTGTATATAGCGCCTTCAACAGGGCAGGCATCCATACAGGGCGCATCATCACAATGCATGCACAGGTGAGGACGATACGCGACCTTTACCTTGGGCACGGTACCCCTCACGCGCTCTGTAAGTTTAATCCAGAACTGTCCAGAGTCAGGCTGGGGTTTTGCTATGGGTGTCCAGTCATTACCCACATGCTCATCTTTGCAAACGATCTGGCAGGCGTGGCACCCGTTGCACTTTTTTATATCTATCACAAATACTTTTTTTGACATATCTATTTCCTCCCTTCAACCCAGGCGTCAAACCGAAGACCTGAAGCAGGATCATATTCCCTGTTAAAGGCTTCAGGGTATTCGCTCATCCATCTGCCCATCTGCTCAGGGGTAACCTTTTCAATGTCCACAAGAAAACCGCTGGTAGCCTGGCCCCCGCAGTGCTTGGAAGTAAGCCCGGCGGGTGTAATCGTGTTAATAGCGCCTCCCCTATCCAGTTTCCCGGGGATGATCGCGTCAGCCCTCGCGCCATGGTCCACAGAGACAACCCCAGGCATTACCCTCTCAAAGACACGCGCCCCGCAAAGGACACCGCCTCTCTCATTAAAGACCTTGACGATATCCCCATCCTTGATGCCCCTCTTTTCGGCATCCTTGGGATTGACCCAGCAGGGCTCGTAGTTATACCCGTCAAAACCCTTTATCTTGCCCGTATAGGCCTCTCTTGTCCAGGTTATGTCATCACACTGGGCGTGAACCCTCCACCTGCCGTGATTAGACATCAAAAGCAGGGGATAGAGCTTGGCCCTCTCACTGGATATCCTTTCATCATGGGTTTCACTCCTCTCTATCCATTTTGGAATTGGCGGCCGCTCCTTGTCATCGGGGAAATTCTTCGCGATACTTTCAGAATAAAATTCCAGCTTTCCTGACGGCGTAGGCAGGGGATTGGCCTCGGGGTCCTTATAGAAATTATAGAGCCCCGCAGGGTCTTTTTCCCAGTCTTTGGCAACAGGCAGGACATAATAGCCCTTTTCTATAAATTCCTCCCAGCTTATATAGTCCGCAAAACCCAGACCTTCAAATACGTCCTTTATCAGTTCGGAAGATGTTCTCCCTTCCGTCACCTTATCGTACATATCCAGTTTCTTGGCGACCTCGAGGACCGCCTCATAGTTGGTCTTGGCTTCTCCAATAGGTGTAATGGCCTCCTCCATGCGAACCAGGCTCTGAAAGCTTTCACCATCCCTCACGCATGGCGAAATGTCGTCTGTCTCCACGATGGTTTTAACAGGCAGGATGATGTCTGCGTACAGGCAGTCATTCTCCAGCCAGGGATGCTGTGCAACTATCAATTCAATCTTGGGGTTCCTCGTCATTTCGATAACATCGTTGCCGCAGTTCCAGCAGGTAATGCGACACGGGGTATCGGTCCATATCATATGTATCTCCGTACCGCCCTTCTCTTTGGGTATGGGATATGTGTACTTAATGAACTGATCCGCCGTAGGGACTTCATGACCGCCAGTGCCCCAGAAATCCACCGTGCCTTCATTGACGGCCTTTTCTATGAGTGTCTTGGGAATCATCTGTTTGCCCCAAGCCGTCGGCGTGATACTGTGGGGCTTTAACAGCCTCTCCCCGTATTTGCTGCTCTTAAGGCGCTCAAACATTCCCATATGACTGCCCGTCTTCTTTGAGACGATGTTTCTGGGCATTCCCTGATAGGCGATCTGGGCCTGGTGGACACCCGGCTTACCCAGTCCCTGCATTCCAAGGAGAATAACCTCAAGCCTGGCCGGCTCATGGGATAATGGCCCCCTTATCATACCGCCGCCGAAATAGTGTCCCACAGTGGTTACTTTCTTAGCCCAGTCTCTCGCGAGTGCCTTTATGGTCCATTCGGGAACCCCGCACTTCTTTGATGCCCATTCAGGTGTCTTGGGCACGCCGTCATCTTCTCCCATGGCATAGGACTTTACCTTGTCAAATCCCACGGTATGGGTCGCGACATACTCCTTGTCATAGGTGTCCTCCTTGATCCAGGTGTAAATGATGGCAAGCTGGAGCGCGGCGTCCGTGTTCGGGAGTACGGGTATCCATTTGTCTGCGTGGATGGCTGCCGCGTAATTCAGATCAGGGTTGATATAGACCTGCTTGATCCCGATTTCCTTCCAGAAACGGACCACGTTGCTGGCAAATTGCCCTCTGAAACCCCAGGGCGTTGTCTCGGGGTCTCCGCCCTGGACTATAAGCAGCTCGGTGTTGTCAGTGATGTCCTTTACGATGTTGTCGGCCGGATTCATCATGCCTATGAGACCCGAGCCCCAGATATGCTTTGCGCCCCAGTACCAGCCCTCCCAGGAGTCCGGGTTTCTGATCTGCTGGGTAAATCCGCCCATTTTATCCAGCAGCAATGAGGAGGAACCATGGGTGGCATGGACAAATATGCACTCGCCGTGGCCGTCTCCTTGGATCAGGATGGCCAATGGTCCGTACTTCTTGTGTATCCTTTTTATCTCCTTGGCGATGATACTTGCGGCCTCATCCCATGATATCCTGACAAATTTGCTTTTTCCCCTGTTCTGGGTGTTACGCTCACCGTCCGGATCCCAGTCGACCCTTTTTAACGGGTATTTTATCCTGTTCGGCGAGTATACCCGTTTTTTATAGGCTAGACTCCAAGGAGCTGGAAGAGACTTCATCATGGGTTCGAGCGTCTTCCCGTTTTTGCTGATTTTCCAGGGATTGAATGTCTTGGGATCGTATTTGGAGTCAAAATGCAGAGGTCTTATCCTTAAGATCCTATCATTTTTGACATCCACGGCACAGGGGGCCGCTCCAAAGATCCCGCCACTGAGTCCGAGGGCCTTGTATACCGTCTTATCGGCCATACTCGGTTTCTGCCATTTTCCTTTTTTTCCCGTCTTATTTTTTGATATTCCTTCCGACATAAAATCCTCCATTAAGATGATTTGAACAGAACGCCCTTTTTCATAAGATCAATGTAGCCCACTAAACCATACTGCAAGGTATATTGAAAGCAAAAATGCTGAATACTTCCATAGCAAATAGCTTTGATAAAATAAAATCAAAGCTATTTGTTCTTTTAAGATTACTCAAACGGGATATCACCGAGGTTCCGGTCATCATCAGTAGAGATTGAATCAATGGTAATAGACTTCCCCTTATTTTCAAGTTTAAGCGTAAAAGTCCGGTCATCCTTTAATCCTCTGAACCAGAAATCACCGAACGCGTCTGTTTCAGCGGTATAGATCTCCTTGCTTTCACAATCAGAAAGTGTCCCCTTTGCTCCGACGATAACTTCCTTTTCAACAGGATCATAAAGAGTTCCGGCAACCCATTTCTTTGGTGTATTTAGGTAATAGACCCGGGTTTTAAGATCAATACCGGGTTTAATAGGTTCCGCCATTTCAATATATTCCTCGAGGTCTTCTTCCTCTCCAAATTTCAATGCCCCTGTGGGGCAGTTATCCACGCACCTTGGCACTTCCCAGCCGTCATCAAGAAGATGCGCACATCCGGTGCATTTCTGTGCGATATTCAGATCGCTGTTCATAAAAATGGCGTTATAGGGACATGCATCAGCACAGAGTTTGCACCCTGTGCATTTATCGCCGTCTATAATGACAAGGCCGTCATCCCTTTTATAAATAGCATCAGCTTTGCACACTTTCATACAGGGCGCATCATCACAATGCATACAAAGCCTGGGAATATAAGTTACCATAACCTTTGGTACGGTTCCTCTTTCTTTTTCCTTTATTCCGATCCAGAAATGGCCGGTATCGGGCTGCGGCTTGGCATAGGGAGTCCAATCATTGCCCACATGTTCATCCTTGCATGCGATCTGACAGGCGTAGCAACCGTTACATATCGAAAGATCCACTATAAAAGCTTTCAATATTCCTCTCCTCCATCTATCCATGCGTTTACATAAAGTCCGCAGGCCGGATCATATTCTCTTTCAAATGCCTCCGGATAGTCCCTCCTCCAACGGTCCATTTCCTCCATGCTAACTCTTTCGACCTGAACCAGATAAGCGGTTGTTGCCTGACCCACGGCATTTCTAGAGGATGTGCCTGAACCTGAAATGGTGTTGATAGCGCCCCCACGATCGATTTCACCGGGCTTTATCATGTCTATTCTGGCGCCATGATCCATATAGGCGACACCCGGACGCAGTCTTTCAGTAACATAGGCGCCCGCGAGTACGATCCCTCTTTCGTTGAAGACCTTTACTATATCACCATGCTTGATCCCTCTCTTTTCGGCTTCAGAGGGATGAATCCAGCAGGGTTCATACATATATCCGTCCCATCCCCTGATCTTACATGTCGGCGCTTCCCTGGTCCAGGATATATCATCTGCCTGTGCGTGCACTCTCCATCTGCCGTGGTTTGACATGAGTATAAGAGGAAACATTTTGGCGCGTTCACTGGAAATCCTTTCATCATGAGTTGGCCCCTTTTCAATCCATTTTGGTATTGGGGGTCTTTCCTTGTCGTGAGGGAAATTCCTTGCCAATCTCTCGGAATAGAATTCCAGTTTCCCGCTGGGAGTAGGTAAAGGATTTTTTTCCGGATCTTCATAAAACAGTCTCAAACCCGGAGGATCCTCTTTCCAGTCTTCTGCTACACTATAAAGGTAGTAGCCCTTTTCTCGAAATTCTTCCCATGTGGTAAGCTTATCCAGGCGCATGTTGACAAACATCTTTTGTTTCATCTCTTCATCAGTTAATCCACCGGTCATGGCCTCTTCCATTCCCAGCTTTTTGGCCACTTCAAGAACAACCTCAAAGTTGCTTTTGGATTCGCCAATAGGCTCAATGGCCTGGTCACAGAGGGCCACATTGGGTATTGATGTGCCGCCCCTGATGCTTGACACGATATCTCCAACTTCCATGTGAGTGTTTGAAGGAAGGATTAAATCCGAAAAGAGGGTGTCATTTTCCATCCATGGGTGCTGTGTAACGATGCACTCTATCTTTGGGTTTCTGAGCGCCAATTCTGTGGCATTGCCGTTATTCCAGCATGTGGTACGGCAGGGTGTGTCAGTCCATATCATGTGAATTTCCGTACCACCCTCTTCTTTTGGAAGGGGATAGGTATATTTCTTGAACTGATCCTCGGTTTCAACCTCTATCGCGCCTGAGCCATAGAATGTCATCGGTTCGTCAGCTTCAATGGCTTTATGGATATATGTCTTTGGTATTAACTGTTTTTGCCATGCGTTGATCGTTGTGAGACTCGGAGTCCTTAGCCTGTCATCAAGGTCCGGATTCCAGAAAAATGTGCCGGATAAACCCCCTGATCTTGGAAGTCCAAAATAGGTCAGCTGGTGATGATGAACACCGGGTCCGCCTAGGCCCTGCATTCCAAGAAGGCACACTTCAAGTCGTCCCGGTTCATGGCTGAACGGGCCCCTTACATAACCGCCTCCAAAGTAATGGGCAATGGATGTGATCTTTTTCGCGAATTCCCTTGCCAGGGCCTTGATTGTCCATTCAGGAACTCCGCACTTTCTAGACGCCCATTCCGGCGTCTTGGGAACATCATCTTCCTCTTCCCCCGTTACATACGCCTTGAACTTGTCAAAACCCACAACATGGGTTTTTACGTATTCTTTATTATATGTGCCTTCATTTATCCAGGTATAAGCGATTGCAAGCTGAAGGGCGGCGTCGGTATTGGGAAGCACCGGTATCCACTTGTCGGCATGAACAGCGCACCCGTAATTTACATCCGGACAAATATAAACCTGTTTGATGCCTATATCTTTCCAGAAATAAGTCAGACGGCTGGGCAGCTGGCCCGTGAATCCCCATGGCGTGGTTTCAGGATCACAGCCCCAGAACAATACCATTTCGGCATTTTCGGTTGTGTCTTTAACGATGTTGCCGGCCGGAAACATGCATCCCTGTATACCCTGTCCCCATACATGTTTGGAACCCCAGTACCAACCTTCCCAGGAGTCCGGATTTCGAACCTGCTGGGTAAAACCGCCCATTTTGTCAAGGAGGGACCCTGAATGACCGTGTGGGGTATGTATGGTCATACACTCACCGTGACCATCGCCTTGAACCAGAATCCCGTTGGGTCCGTATTCCTTGTGAATCCTTCTGATTTCGCCGGCAAGAATATCCGTTGCCTCATCCCATGAGATTCGCACGTATTTACTCTTACCCCTGTTCTGAGGATTCCTTTCACCATTCGGGTCCCAGTCCACCCTTTTCATGGGGAACCTGATTCTGTTGGGAGAATAAACGCGTTTTTTATAGGCCAGTGAAAATGGTCCGGGGAGTGATTTCCAGGGTTGCTCAAAGACCTTGCCGTTTTTTTCCATCTTCCATGTCTTTACTTCATCCTTTTTATACTTCCAGTCATAATGGAATGGTCGAATCCTGACAATCCTCCCGTCTTTCACATCAACCACACCCTCGCTGCTGCCCCCTAGAAGCCCGCCCAGACCAAGGGCCCTTATAACGGTTTTATCTTTAGTCTTCTGGGATGCCATTTAAGCCTCCTTTGATAAAATGGCTATAGTAAGACATGTTGCTTTTTGACCATACAACAAGAAACCGGCCTTTTGCAAGCCGTTAAAACATAAACGCTTATCCTATTCAGTCAAAGCCGTTCTACCATCTCCTAACTGCTGTACGGTACCATATTCTTCTGTTTTAAAGACATTTTCCTTAAGATCTTCTTCCGTGCAGGGATAAATTTTACAGAGCAGGCATGTCAGATCAGGAGAACCGTACATGGGGTCAAGGTGGTCGTTGCTTGTCAGGACATTCGGGTTGGAAATAAATACTCCATGATATGTCTCAGGCGGTTCTTCCGGGTAAAAGCAATTTGC
>JAFGFY010000078.1 GCA_016930795.1 Deltaproteobacteria bacterium | reverse complement strand
TTTTCAGCTTGGGTCACTGCTTCTGATAGCATACTGAAAGCCCCCTCTGTATTGGAATTCATATTAATTTCATAAAGACAGTCTTCGTAACCACCCCAGTAATAGAGCGTTTTAGGGGCACAGCCCCCTAAGTAGATGATACAACACAGGGTTATCATGACCCAGTGAAATTTATATGAATGCAAGCTAGAATATGGAGAATGTAATAAGGATATCTGACTCATAATTCACCTCGTTTGAGAAGCACGTCCGTGAGTTTCCAGGGTCGCTGTTACGTTGTTCATCATGTTCACAATCGCTGCTTCTATGGCTTTCCCTTCAAGTGTAGAATCAAAGCCGGCCTGACCTCCAAAGCCTAAAGTATTCTTTGATGTCAACGTTGCATCTCCAGATCCGTCGGTGGCATAGAAGACTTCTCCCGAGTGCGGATCAACCATTCGCAAGACAACACGAGCACGAGCTCTTTGAGTTTTCGACGCGCCTACCATCCAGGACTTGCCGGTAGTCTCTCTCCCCAGTTCTACTACAGATCCCAAAATGAGGGCATCCACACCCTTTAATTGGCTACGAAATTGATCTATTTCCTCCCCCATCAGTTCAGCCTCGGCCTGAAGGCGATCTATATCCTGCCGCTCAACAACAATAAATCGCTGGGTTGCCAGCAGCTGCCGGGCCAAACTATCTGAAGCCTGCTTTCCAATACGGTCACCATACTCATCACGGAAAAGACCACTTCCATAGTGTGTTTCATTGGAAAACCTAGCGATGGCCACTGTGATTCGGTCAGCCATGGGAAGGGGCCTAACCGTGACAGAAGGACCTTTATCAATCACATCTTCATGAATCGCCCTTTCTGGTGCACAGCTGATATTGATTAAGGTCAATGCAAAGATAAAAACAAAGACAAATGCCCTGTTTTTCATGGGTCATCCTCCTCCTATTTTGTTGATGTTGGATAAGATTGCGCGATTATAAAGAGTTCTGCATAAATATCCGAACGAGTGATAGAAAGTCAATAGAAAAAAATGATCACTGTACCACAGCCGGTCACAGGACTAACGGAATATTGCTTAGGTCCTGCGTTCATCGAAAAGCGACACATGGCTTAACCAGCCGTTCTCTTTAAAGATGTACATTGATCACCTGAGCTTGACAAAGAATAGAGGCTAAAATAGTATGTGCTGCCAGGGGACCGGATCAGGAACCGTGGCTTGACACTATCTTATCGATCTTCATCACCAGCTATAAAGAAGAATATATTAAGATGATAATCCCGTCCGTTGAAGACATCGTCAGAAGAATATTTGGATTCGATCATTGAGTATTGTTGTTAACGGCTATTAATCTTTATATGGAAAGGAGATGCTATGAGACGCTTGATATTTACTACCCTTATGGCTGTAATACTCTGCTTCAGTCTTACCGCAAATGCAACCTCTCCTGTCGAATGTGACAGAGAGTGCCTGGCTGGTTTCATGAACACCTATCTTAAAGCCCTTATCGCGCATGACTCATCAAGACTGCCTGTGACAAAAAATGTGAAATACACTGAAAATGGCGTCCGCTTGAACCTTAATGACGGTCTCTGGCACACCGCATCCGGTATGCCCACCTATCGCGTGGAGGTCATGGACGAGATAAACGGTCAGGTCGGTCTTCTTGGACGGATTGACGAAAACGGGAATAACAACTGGTTTGCCGCGCGTTTGAAAGTGGAAAAGGGTGAGATGATCTCGGAAATTGAGACCCTGATTACTCGAAATATTTCCATGGCTCCGCCTCCGGAGGGAGGTCCCGATGCCCCTGAAGACCCTCATCCGCTCATGATGCAAATCATCCCTGAAGACAAACGTATGCCTCCGTGTAAACTGATGAAGATAGGTGATAGCTATTTCACAGGGCTGGATACGGACAATGATGGCGCGAATGTGCCCTTTGATCCGGCATGTCAGAGACGTGAAAACGGAACCACAACAGCGAACAATCCTGATTTCCCTGAAGGCAGTATGCAATGGATGGGCTGTAAAGCACAGTTCGATACCCATTTTTCAACAATCGTAACGGACATTCGCGAGCGCAGATTTATTGCTGACCCTGTTACAGGCCTGGCATTCGGCTGGGGCTATTTTGACCATGATGGAAGTGTTGAAATGATGTCCGTTACCCTTGACGATGAGATGACAGATGTGGACAAGATGATGCGTCAACCATTTTCCTTTTATATTGCTGAAGTATTCAAGATCATGGACGGGAAAATCCGGCAGATTGAGGCTGTTTTAACGACAGTCCCCTATGGTATGGAATCAGGTTGGTAGTATCTGATAATAAGCCCCTTCTTTCGTGGCCGGAGTATTGACGATTTCGCCTTGGGTGTCGGAGAGAAACGCTAATCCAAAATTTAGCTGGAGTGCGGGGTTTGGTTTAGAAGGAAGAGGGTAGAGTTTTTTCGTTTTTTTGTGGAGTTATCAGCGGTTGGTGAAGAAGCCTTCACCAACCGCCGACCATGCGGGTATCAATCGTAGACTATCGATAGAGCTTAAAAAACAGCGTTCTGCCGCGCCCGGTGGCGCCTCCGGAATCCGGATCGAAGACCATGACAGGTTTGCTGTCCTTTCGATCCACGGCGAACGCGACCCAGCCTTCCAGTGAATCGCCCGTCTTCACTGTCCCGATCAGAGGAGGTTCAGGGACTGTGACTGAAATCTTCGGATACTCCGTCAGATCAGATGCCAGACAGACCCATTGAAGCGGCGCGTTGCCGAGATCAAAAGTCAGGGTATCTGTGACGGCCCTTCCTTTCATTTCAAATTTAACCCTCGCCAGGATGTATTCAAACCCTTTGGCAGGGGTACTGTTTTCAGGGCTGGCCATTTTCAGGCGGCCCATGGCTTCCTTGCCGCGAATCGTTTCAAGAACCGTAATGGTAATGTCATAAATATTTGAATAGACAGACCCCAGCTCAATCATGGATCGCACGGGAGCCCCGATAGATGCAGGATTTGTTGAGGAATTATACTGTGCAAACACCGGCCCGAACGACATGGCAAAGGCCGATACAAACAATACTAAAACGATCACAATGAGTTTGTTTCTCATAGGTTTACTCCTATCTCCAATAGTCCACAGATGCGCTGCCCACATATCCGAAATCTCCACCGGACCAAAACGTATTCGTTCCTCCTCCGGTGACGACAATCTCGATTGAAGTCGTGGGTTCATTATTGTCTTGTGATGCCATGAAGTTCGCATTGTTTCTTCTGCGACCTTTGTAACGGGAAACGGGGACTACCGCCCCCTTGCCTTTTTTCAACCAGCCGGCGTAGGGCTCCACACCTTCTTCAGCCTGTTTTAAGGCGTTTGGGTTTTCCGACCAGTACAGCCAGCCCGGGGTTCCTGTGTTGTCGGCAAGAAACCTTGCAAAGGCCTCCTTTGTTGGATGACCATTTGACGCCACATCGGCCGCGACGATCGGATCGAGAATAAGTGTGGCCTGTCTAGTGCCGAAGGAGAAGAAATGCTCTAGCCATCCCCTAATGACCTCATGAATGGGCAGAGGAGAGTACCATGCGATATCATTGATACTCCAGCCGCTAAATATACTGACGACACTCTCGGATCTATCGAATCCTTTCTGTACATGGAAAGGATCCCATCCAGCGGGCAATCCATCCTCATTTTCGGGAAAGCAGAGATTGTTGTAGCTAAGCTGATTCCCCTGGCTGGCCAAATAAGTCTCCCCGGGTTTCCCCGATCCGCCCAGGTTTTTAGAAATCAGGGTCCAGCATCTACCGATTGAAGAATTGGCGCGATTCACCGGGCTAAGAGCGCCGATCCCTGTGTTCATCCCTATTTCCTTGATGACGGGCCCGTTCACCACAACCATTCTGGCAAAGGATGAGGTGGAGCTGAACAACGAGGTGACTCCCTTGGATGCGATCGCGAGAATGACCGGGAAGTACTCGGGCTCTGCACCTGCCATTACCGCGTTTACGGCCACCATCTCAACCGTATAGTACCAGGCTTCATGCGGAGGAGATGGGCGCATTTGCCCCACCCATTCATCCGGTTCGTGGCTCGTGGCCTTCAACATCTCTGCAACCTTCTCTTCAGTGGGAAGAATGATTGGGTTTCCATCCGTAAAGCCCTGTTCGTGGAAGTACTCCATGAGATGATCAGGCGTATCCGGCGGCAGCAATCTTGGTCTCGGCTCTCTTTTAAGGAAGCCCCCTTTGCCATCTTCCGCCGAGACTTTTTTTGTCAAACCCGCATAGATTTCCTCCAGCATCGGCCGGTCCGTTAGGGGATCATTGCCTGCCACATATTCTCTGCATAGGTCCGCGGGCCTGTCTGTTATCGGATGGGGTGTATAGGTAATCCTCATATGGGGGATTCCCTTTTTGAAGGCCGTCGTTGTCACGAGTTCTTGGAACCTCTGTGTGATCATCGGTACTGCGGGAATGCCCATTCTTTCCAGGGTTATTGCGTGGCCGACGACCGCCGGCGAGCAGCTGCTTCAATGACCCGGAAGAACAATGGCTCCTGCCCCTTTCTCTTTGATTTCCTTCCACAGGTTTGGGTCATCATCCATATAACCCGCGAACTTCTCCCTCAACACCCATGTCGTTTTGGGATATTTGGCCTTAAGTGCAGCCAAAAGCTCATTAACGAACGGCTTCGTGTTGGGATACTTGGTATCCACGATATATACCGTCTTGCCGTCCAAGGTTGTTGGACGTGTTGCCATGGGAATCTTGCGTATCTCAGGCTTGATGCCTTGCGGATTCATCACGACAACCTTTCCTTCGTCACCCGCCCATCCCAGGGATGTGACGAAACATGCAGCCAGGATAACAACCGGAATGAACACTGACTTTGTTTTCATGAATTCACCCTCCAGAAAATAGCCATTAAAATCCTCAGTCCCTTACGTCTATGCCGGAATACACTTACCGAATTGTGGATATTGTTCATGCAAAGCCTTTCATTTCCCTAGTCTATTTCGGATGAATATGAGATCTTTGCCTGATGGACTTCCGGAACTACGATTCATATTTCAACCTATGGCAGAGGGAATGACAAAATGATTTCAATCAGTTATGCAAAATTTCAATACGCCTTAACGATATGCTTTTTCGCATATTAGATACTTTAATTTGCCTGTTCTAAGCGGTCAAGAAAAAATCATTCAACCCGACACCCACCATTTTAACAGGAACAGGGATTATTACAGTCCCGGCATGAGTTTGCGCATTTTATGCATACATCTTTTTCATGAGCCACGCCATATTTTTTCCAAGGGTTTTCATGGTTCGAATCCCTTCTTCATCCTTTTCAACATCACCTTTATCCATACCTATGCCAACATTCCAGTAACTCGACCCAGGTACGATCATCTCGGAGATAAAAAAAAGGTGATTGATGGTATCAAACACATGTATGCTTCCCGCCCTTCGGACAGCCACGACGGCGGCCCCTACTTTTCTTCTAAGCAAACCCCCGTTTGCTCCGGATACAAATCCGGCCCTGTCGATCAGCCCTTTCATTTCAGCGGTCACATCTGTGAAATATGTGGGAGATCCGAGTATGATGCCGTCGGCCTCAAACATTTTTTCAAGGCATTCGTTTAAACCATCAGTCTCTATTGAACAACGTTTGTTTCTGTTCTCAAAGCACTGCATACAGGCCGTGCAGCCCTGTATCTTCTTCCCTGCGAGTTGATACAGTTCTGTCTCAATGCCCTCATTATTGAGTTCATCCAAGACATAATGAATAAGCACAGCCGTATTGCCATTCTTCCTCGCACTCCCGTTAAAAGCTATTACTTTCATAACAAGACCCTCCTTGTAATGGAAATGAGACTATTACCTTCATCCGCCTTCGCAGGAAACCCCGCTAATGGGAACCACGGGTTTACCCGTGGGGCTCCATTATTCATTATGGTTTTCTACAAAAGAGGGCTGCTGGTCATACCAACGGTCGGTTAGGAACAGGCTATTATTGGCGAAACTGAATGACTGATGTGTACAGAATGGCAACACAATCTGCACAGCCATATTTTGAGTGATCCAAGCTTGTGGGAGTAAGGAATTGCCCACAGCCGCGATCGCCATGATACTCAAGGGCTTTGAAGGCGGCTATGGGTCACTCGTCAAAAAACCTTCCAAGTAAATCTTGAAGTTATTCTTTTTTGGAACCTCGGACAGACACATTCTCCTGTTCCTGCCCGGAGTATCGCACAGTCAAGTCTGATATGAAGCTCTTCCTTGATGTGTGAGTTTATGGGCGTTTTGATTCCTCTTCTTAGACCTGCCCTATTTCACCCGTCTCCTTGTTCTTCCAGTAGCCACGGGACTGGAGAGGCCAATTGAACTTGATTGCCCCAGGTCGCGGACAGTCATTGACACAGCAACCGCAGTACCAGCATTCATCGGGATGAAGAATAATGGGCGGTTTTCCTTTTTCAGGGTTGGGAATATACACATCAATCTGGCATACTTCTACGCAATGATTGCATCCGTTGCATATTTCCGGATCAAACAGCACCGGTTGATTAGGTGTGGTGACATTGGGAATGGCCATTAATTCTTTTTGAGACATATTGGTTACCCTCCTAAAAATAAGTTGAGGTTTTGTTTGTCCTTACCATTTTGTGTAAGAAAGGGTTCAAGGATCCAAGGAGTTGAGGGTTCAAGTGATTGTAATCGAGTTTTAACCATTTCACTAGACCCCTGGAATCCTAGACCCCTAGAATCCTTCATTTGTTCATCCATTATGAGTTCCTATCTGTTAATCTTATTCTCCCTTGTACACACCCTCATAATCCGAATTATTCTTTTCATACTCCTCCTTCATATTCCCCCAGAACTCCTGTGGTTTGTGTCCTATCTTGCTCTCATTATTTTCCAGTTTTATTGTGGAAAATTTGCTCCATTCAGGAGGATCCATCTCTGGATAATCTATTCTCTGGAAGCCTAATGGCATGCTGCTGGCCTTGCGTGCCAGAGATGCCTGAAGGATTATTTTCGCGTGTTCCAACATGTGGATATCTTCCAGGGTTCGCATCAGTTTGTGTGGATCAAGGGCATAGAGCATGGGGACAGACTCTTTTTCAATTTTTTCAAGGGCACCGAGACCCATCTTAAAGAGTCGTTCAGTCCGGAATTCACTGGCATAGTACTGCATTGCCCTTGCTATACCGGCATGCAATTCCTTCCATTCTATACCATGGTTGCGTTTAACCGGGGCATAGATCCTTGCCTTTTCCTTCTCTATCTGATCCCGTGAAACCTTGCCGTGATTAATTTCTCCGGCGTATGCCGCGGCCTTTCTTCCGGCGTATCTGCCCGTGGCGGCACAATAGCTGTGATCCTCAGAGGAAAACATGGTCATACCTGCAACATAGAGTCCGTCAAGGGAACTTTTCAGGTTCCAGTCCACCAGCAGACCTCCCATACCCGGTTGGCGCCATTGGGGCATGCTTTCACCTTCAAGGAATTTATAACTCTGCAGAAGGTCTCTGCTCCCGTCATAGCCTGCCTGGTTAAAGGTATCGATAATGATCTTTGTTGTAGATTCTTCACCAAGCATCAGGTTCCAGGTCGCCCTTCTTTCCACATCAGACATGGCCGGAAAATTGCCATAAAAGGGGAGTTCATACTCACCTTTCAGAATCCCTTCACGAATTTTGGCCTGTGTTTCAGGAGTGGGGACCATTGCACCGGCGTCTTCCCATCCCTGTATGGGCAAAGGTAATCTCTTGCCGTTGGCGTCCACAAGGGGGACATTCTCATAACTGGCATCCCCACCCCCTGAATACCACTTATGTTTCATCCCTGTGGCAATGCCTATAATACCGGTCGCTTCCATATTTACGAGTTCGGCTCCCGCTTTCCATGCCATGATATGCCCGTCACCGGACGAGGTTCGGGACATCATGCTTGACATTCCACAGAGCTCGCTGTTCATCATCCAGAGAGAACCACCACCGGCGGTTGAAAGAATAGTAGCCTTTGATTTAAAGATCATGAATTCACCGGTTCGGTTGTTCAGGCCTGTTGCACCGATAACACGACCCCCCTGAACGCCTTTTTCGGTGAGAAGGCTTGTTCCCATGACCCTGTCAAAAATCTGAACACCGAGTCTTTTACATTCTCTTTTGAGTGCTGGTTTAAAAGTAGATCCCCAGACGCGTATAACCACATTGTTTCGTTCTTCAGGTGGATTGAAACCCGGCTTTCCCATATCCGGATCAGGGAGATAACTGTGTATTGTTCCATACCGCGGAGAAATCATAAGTTTTGTATCATCATACCTCCCTTCCGCGCCCAAATAATCATCATCCGTATCACGGATTTTCCCTCCCATTCGTTCCATTTCAAGTAGCGTGTCATAATCTTCACGGCACTGGATCTGTATCCCGATTCCATTGGGGTAGGGGCGGTCAGCCATATGCAATGCCCAGTCATCCGGGTTTACACGTGAGTGAGGATTTGCCGGCACACAACACCAGTGATCACAGCCTGGTCCACCCGCGCCGCTTCTAATGGTATCACCCTTTTCAACAAGGGCGACCTTCAGGCCATGCCTGGCGGCGCTTATAGCTGCCCAGCATCCGGCGATTCCCCCGCCCACCACCAGAATGTCAACCTCAATTTCCTGTTCCTCACCATAGCGTACTGGATAAGGCCAGCTTGGGGGTTGTCCTTCTTCCTTCAAATAATCATGCCATGTTGTCATATGAAACCTCCTTTTTAAAAGGTCAGCACTTGAAGTTCCCCTCAGGGTAATAATTATGTGAAAGGGAAGACTATTTTAAGATAATTAAAGTAAATAATCATAGGCCTATAGCGAGTGGATAGTCCATACGTTAGGAGGTACATTCAGTATGTGATCCTTTTTTGGGAGTGAGTGTAGGGGAGTTATGACTTGCATGTCAAGTAAAACGCGATTGAAATCAGATCATTGCCAAATAATCATTCAAAATGTTCTCCAACATTTCCTGGCGACCACTTTTCGGGATTGGATTCCCTTTATCAATAATCCATTTTTCAGCATCCTCAAGGGTCACTCCGCCAGCCATGATCTGTTTGCCGAAACCATCTGAAAAACTCTCATAACGTGTCGATATGAATTGGTCGAGAAGGCCGTCGTCGATGATTTTCTGCGCAATGAGCAATCCACGGGTAAAAGTATCCATCCCACCAATATGGGCATGAAACAGATCAACCGTGTCTATTGAGGCACGTCGCGGTTTGGCATCAAAATTGAGGCCTCCACTTCCTAGGCCGTTTTGCTTCAGGATAATCACCATGGCTAGAGTTGCACTGTAAATGTCCGTGGGGAACTGATCCGTATCCCAACCCAAAAGCAAGTCGCCGCGGTTGGCATCCACGCTACCCAAGCGCCCTGCCGCGGAAGCAACGGCCAATTCATGCTCAAAAGTATGACCGGCCAAAGTCGCGTGATTGGCCTCAATATTCAGCTTGAAGTCGTCAAACAGGTCGTAGGCCCGCAAAAAGGATAGGGTTGTCGCGGCGTCGCTGTCATACTGGTGCTTCATCGGTTCACATGGTTTGGGCTCAATCAGGAATTGGCCTTTAAATCCTATGGATTTCTTATAATCTACGGCCATATGCAGGAAACGGGCAAGCTGTTCCTGTTCCTGGTTCAGGTTGGTGTTCAGAAGGGTTTCGTAACCCTCTCTGCCCCCCCAGAAAACGTAATTTTCTCCTCCCAGTTCATGGGTTGCGTCAATGGCGTTTTTGACCTGGGCCGCGGCATGGGCAAAAACATGGGCATCCGGATTCGTGGCTGCGCCCTGGGTGTATATAGAATTACCAAACAGGTTGGCAGTCCCCCATAAAAGCTTTATTCCGGTCGCCTGCTGGAGTTCCTTTGCCATGGTCACCATCTGCTGCAGGTTCTTTGTCGATTCGGAAAAAGTTGTTCCTTCCGGGGCAATGTCCCTGTCATGAAAACAATAATATTGAACGCCCAATTTGGTGATAAACTCGAATGCAGCTTCCATGGTGTCTTTCGCTCGATCCATCGGATCATTCCTTTGAGTCCATGGTCGGGAGAAGGCTGTTCCTCCAAACATATCCGTGCCGGTCCCCATAAAAGTGTGCCAATAAGCCACGGAAAAACGCAGATGCTCGGCCATTGTTTTTTCTCCGATTATCCGGGAAGGGTTGTAATATTTGAATGAGAGTGGATTTTTTGAATCCTTGCCCTCGTATTTCACGGTGTCTTTCAATTCCGGGAAGTATTTTGTTTTCATATTGGCTCCATTTTTTATTACTGAAATATGCCCCCACATTTAGAAGTTATCATACAACTGAAAAGCTTTTTCATATTCAGGTTTAAGGGTACGGTAAAGAGATTGAAACAGGGGATAAATGGATGCGTACCTTTCGCTGTTCTCTTTGTCAAACCTCGTCATATCTCCGACATGCACGGTAATGTCCGTCGCTTCCTCCACAGATCGGTATATCCCCGCACCGACACCGGCCAGAAGGGCGGCTCCAAAAGCCGGTCCTTCATCGGATTGTACCCTATATAGGTCGGCAGAGAAAATATCAGCCAGAATCTTCCGCCATAGCTCGCTTTTTGCTCCCCCACCGGTTACCCTGATCTGATGTGTCTCCACGCCCAGACTCTTTATCAATTCCAGTGAGTCCTTTAATCCAAATGACACTCCTTCAAAAACCGACCGCATCAGGTGTCGGGGACGGTGCATACCGGACAGGCCGAAGAAAACACCGCGTGCTTTCGGGTCCCTGTGCGGTGTTCGCTCTCCTGAAAGATAGGGCAGAAACAGGACTCCTTCCGATCCCGCCGGAGCCTCGGAAGCTTCCCGGTTTATGGTTTCATAATCCGTTTCAAGAAGGTCGTTTTTCAGCCAGCTCATGGAAAGACCGGCTGAGAGCATCACACCCATTAAGTACCAGTTGTGGGGCATGGAGTGGTTAAAGCTGTGAATCCGTCCTTGAGGATCATAGCGCATTTCATTCGCGTGAGCCAAGACAACCCCGGACGAACCGATACTTGCTAAGACGATACCTTCCCTTACAATCCCGTTTCCAACGGCGCTGCACGCATTATCAGCTCCTCCCGCGATGACTCTAACATTTGTCGGAAGACCTGTCTCGTGGGAAGCTTCATGACTAAGATGGCCGACCACATCGATGGACTCGAGCACTTCAGGAAGAATAGCCGTATCCACTTCCAGGGCTTCACAGATCTCTTTTGACCAGCAGCGGTTTTTTACATCAAACAGAAGAGTGCCGGCAGCATCCGATACTTCTGTACAGAGTTTTCCTGTCAGACGGAATACGATATAATCCTTGGGCAGAAACAATGTGCGCAAACGCTCATAATGAGCAGGTTCCTGGTCACGTAACCATAAAAGCTTAGGGAGGGTGAAACCTTCCAGGGCAGGATTGCCTGCAAATTTTAATAGATTATCTTCTCCGATCTTTTCGTTAATTGACCGGCATTGGGGAAAGGTTCGTGTATCATTCCAGAGCAGCGGCTGACGAATCACTTGATTCTGATCATCAAGAAATACCGAACCATGCATTTGTCCGCTGAGGGCCAGAGCTTCAACGTCCGTATTGGCAAGAGCCGGATCAGAAAGTATTTTCTGAATCGCCTTTTTGACTCCCGCCCACCAGTCAACCGGGTTTTGTTCCGACCACCCGGGCTTTGGCTGAAATAAAGGATAACTCTCCATTGCAGTTGCCAGAGTGTGACCTTTTTCATCAATTGCCAGGACTTTTACACCTGAAGTCCCTAGATCAATTCCCAGTAAGACGGCCATTTCATATTTCCTTCCTCAGATTTAATAGAGAATTGGAGCCACTTTGTATCATATATTCGTGGATCATGTAAAAGATGAGTTATGGGCTATCCCCTCTAGACGATATCTCAGAAAAAAATTCCACTGAATCTCATCGTGATCTGAACTTTGAGGGGAAATGCCCCGGGGGGTACGCCTAAAAATCTATCGCAGAATGTATAGCTCGCATAGGAGAATCGGCCTCTTAAACCCTCAAAGTTCAGATCACCGTCGACGGCCCCTATAGATATCGTCCTGAGGGGATAGCCCATGCCTCATCACGAGTCGAAAAAATCGAGAATTCATACAAAACCCTGAATATGAGTTACACAAATTATGATACGAGGCGCCAGAATAGTACAGCCGGGCGGATGAATTATAGCTCAGTATTCATCTCAGGAGTGATAATCCTGTAATTCCCACTCAAATGCATCAGGCTGAACAGGTATAATAGGCCATCATAATAAGGATCAAAATACCCATCAGCATAGGGCTCCAATTTGGCATTCCATACGGCATCGACAAATTTCCAGCTCTTGGCCTGGGTGCCCATCAGAGAAGCTGCGGCTGAAGTGGAAACCAATCCAAGGGAATGACGCAGTTTTTGATACCCGCCCGCGGGGAGTATCCATTCGGGAAGCGTGCCGTCCACATTGAACTGATCTTCAAA
>JAFGFY010000077.1 GCA_016930795.1 Deltaproteobacteria bacterium | reverse complement strand
GTCGCCACAGGCGGCTCCAACCAGTCATTCGAGATCGACTGGTTCCTTGCCTTACGGAGCTAAAGCTCCGACGGCTCGTCACCAGCGGCTCAACTCCGCATTAGCTGCTATTATTAAAAACATGAAAACTGAGACAGAAATATAATGAATCTTATTTTGTCTTGCCTCAGACGGAATTGGAGTTTTCCTCAGCTTGTGTTAACTTTGAGAAGAGGAGGAAAACGCCGTGTCAAGAAAAAGAAAGAATTATACTTTCATGATATAGGTCTTCAATTGGGAAAAGATTCAATAAGGGGAGGGTCGGACCCTATCAAAATAGGAGTAAGTGACCGTGAAGGGAAATTAAATGCAACCTATGATCACTTCTGGTCTAAGGAAGAAAAACTACTTTTTAATGGATCATGGAAAAGTATAGACGGTTTAGAAGATACATTTGAAATTATTATATCTAAAAAAGGTATAAGGACCATTCGAGGGTGTTGTTTTTTAAAAATGATTTCCATTCGGACATATTAATTACCTTTTTTAATGTTGGCAGATAAGATAGAAGTTTAATGCGGATCTGAGCCGCGGGCGTGGGAACCGCCAACGATTTGGTCACCGGCGCGAGGTTACGAGCATCCGGTGCACAAAAAGTCAGGTGATGAATCTTTAATGGACAACTCTGTATAGTCCTATGTTGATATATCAAGATCCTTCTCCGATTTTTGTTTACCTGTGCTTCTTTAACAGGCCGCTTAATACATTCCACTTTGGGACCCTCTGCATATATTCTTTGTAGGCTTCCCCGAATTTAGAGATATTGTGTTCCCCCTCTTTTGTGGCGGAAAGCCAAAAGCAGAAGACACAAACTAAGCCTAAAAGGAGTGAGAGAAGAGATTGGAAAACTAAAATCAATGCGATGGACCAGATTGCCATGCCCAATGTCATCGGCTGACGAACGATACCATAGATGCCTGAATCCACAAATTCAGTGGTTGCATCTAGTTTGCCACTCTCTGGGTTTCCTTTGCGTTTTAACATTTCATGGGATGTCCACTCTAAATAGGCGGAAGGGATAAATAGAATAAATCCTATTATCTCTAGCCAAAAAATATCTAGCCGCTCCCAATAATTAAAGGCACCAAGTGTCCACTCTATAATCATGATGCTAAAAAATAGCCCCAGACCGGCATGAATAAAAATTTCACTTGGCATACGTTTCTTAACTGCATGGATCATTTCTTTTATATTAACAATCCACACTACTGCAAAAAGTCCAATACAGACAAGGTATCTTATCATTTCTTTGTCCCTTTCAAATTAAAAACCTAATGCGGAGCTGAGCCGCGGGAGTGGGATTGCGTCAAGCAAAGCTTGGCAGCAAGGCCATGACTGACGGCTCCAGGAAAACGTTCGTGCAGAAATTGCATATCGACAATGAACACAATAAAGAAACTATTTTATGCATGCTCTGCGCGAACGTCCCCCTTTATACGCAGTTTGACGAAGAGATTACGGAAAAGAGCCATTTCTGGATGGAAACTAATTAACGCTTTCGTAATAACACATAAACCGCGCCCGCCCCTCCATCATAGGGTCTTGCCGTGGCAAAGGCCAACACGATTTTTTTCGCGGGTCCGCTGGTGAGCCATGTGGGCAGGTTTGCCTTCAAAACGGCCAGACTATCCTGAGAATTCAAACCGCGCCCGTGGACGATGAGTACGCATCTAAGTCCCCGTCTGAAACTCTGAAGGAGAAACTCCCTCACTCTGATCTCGGCTTCCTTTTTGGTCAGCCCATGCAGGTCTATGTGATCCTGTACGGGGAATTCTCCTTTTTTCAGGGCCTTCATAAGCTTCCGGCTGATACCCTTAACGGACCCCTCGATGTATTCATCCGTGAAAGTAATGTCTAACTCGATGGCCCCTTTGACAAGGTCATGAAGGCGGGCCATGCCTTCCCGTTTATCATCAGGTGCCGGGTGGGGAGGTCTGATATGATCCCCCGGAATTCGGATTATCTTTTTTCGCGTCCCCGGCAAAGGGATGACCCCGGACATGGCCTCCAGAAAGACATCGCCGTCGCCTTGGCCTGCTCCATCTGTTTCGGCTGGTTCGGCCTTGGCCTTCTTGAACGCCTTTTTAGTTTCTTTGATCTCAAGATTGAGACCTTCAAAGGCGGGATTGAATAGGTCTTTATCCTTTTTCACAGGGGTTTTCCTCATCTGATTTCACCAGCTGACGTTTCGCACAATATCGATGGTCCTGAAGATGTCATCGACGTCTACAGCTAGGCTTGTCACCGCGCGGATCGTGTGTTTACCTGTGGACAGAACCAAAACGTTCATCTCCTTCAACAGCTTGGTTAATTGCATTGCGGATCGGCGCTCGACATCGAAATAAACCATATTTGTATCAATCGTGTCGGAGCTAACATGGATCCCGGGGATCTCGCGCAATCCTGACGCAAGCCGCTTGGCGTTCTCGTGGTCATCGGCCAGCCGCTCGCGGTGATGTACTAACGCATAGAGCGCACCGGACGCGATGATTCCGGCCTGCCGCATCCCGCCGCCAAACTGCTTTCGGAAACGACGCGCACTCTCCACAAATTCCGTGTTCCCTACGAGGGCCGATCCCACTGGGGCCCCAAGACCTTTGGAAAAGCAGACACTCACACTGTCAAAGTCCTTGGCGTACTCCGATTCCGGGATTCCTGTGGCCACTGATGCGTTCCACAATCGAGCCCCATCCAGGTGGGTACGGATGCCCGATTCGCGAGCAACGCTGCATACGTCTTGAATCTCTTCCAGCGGCCAGATAGATCCGCCGCCTCGATTATGCGTATTCTCTATAGAGAGCAGCCGTGTCGGCGGAAAATGTACGTCTATTGGACGAAGCGCGGCCCGGACGTCAGCTGATGAGAATATGCCTCGCACTCCTAACAAAGTTCGACAAATCACTCCTGACAGGGCTGCCGAAGCCCCCGCTTCATACCAGTAGATGTGAGCATTTGCATCCAACAGCATTTCATCACCGGGCTCTGTGTTGCAGCGGATCGCCAACTGATTCGCCATAGTTCCTGAAGGGACAAAGACCGCTGCATCCTTACCCAGAAGTTCCGCGGTACGTCGCTCCAAGGCCTTTACAGTCGGATCGTCCCCCAGGACATCGTCACCTACTTCCGCCTCGGCCATCGCTTGACGCATGGCCAGGGTTGGCTTTGTAACGGTGTCGCTCCGTAAATCTATCGTCTTGTCATTCATATCATCTATCTCTTCATCTTCTATTACCGGGCGGCGGTATATCTTGGCTAGCGAACGTCGCAATTAACCGGATGGACGATAGCGAGCGAAGTGAGCGGTAGGACAGTCCGCGTTGAATTGCATGTTGGATTTTTTAATAGATTTTATTGCATTATATTACAAGTCGTGCTAGTATTACCGTATTACATTAGATTTTCATAAAAGGAGAATACAATGAAAACAGCTATTAGTAAACTTACAAAGAAATATCAGGCAACTGTTCCTGAAGCAGTAAGAAGCAAACTAAACCTTAAAGCAGGTGATGTAATTGCTTTCGAAATCGAAAATGAAATAATAAAAATACGTAAAGCCCAATCTATCGACATCGAGTTTAGCTCTGCGCTTGTTCCCACCCTGAGCGAGTGGAACTCTCAAAATGATGAGGAAGCATACAATGACTTATGAACCATTTGACGTTGTAGTTGTACCTTTTCCATTTACAGATTCTTCCAGAACGAAACGCCGACCAGCACTTGTACTGTCTCAAAAAAATCATTTTAGTGCTGTAATAGAACATTCAGTGCTATCAATGATAACAAGCCAAAAAAACGAACCATGGCCATTGGATGTACCTATTAAAAATAAAAACCAATCTGGATTAACTGCCCCCTCAGTTGTAAGGATGAAATTGTTTACGCTCGACAATAGATTCATCATTAAAAAGATCGGCCACCTTTCAAAATCAGACCAAATGCATGTAAAGCAAAGCCTAAAAAAGATATTTGATTATCTATAAATCAGAAATCCAACATATTTATTATAAGGGTTGCCGGATTACATCCCGAAATCGACTGTTTTCTTAGCTTATAAGAAAATACCAAAAAACTCAAGGATGATATTTGCCATGATATCAACATGATAGTCATCATATCAATATATGCAGATTTCTTTATATGACTGGATTAGACCCCTCATTAGGGTTGTTATTCGGGAAGCCGGATAATTAGGAAAAATAGCTATTTCTCCATTTAGCGCCTATCACTAGAATCAATTCCCAGAAAGAGGCTTTGTTGGGACCTGATTCTGTAACCTCCATTATAGCAAAGGTGTCAAGAATCCTAATAATTATAAAACCCCACCTCTCTGTCATGAGAAATGGAGTCTTGATAGTCAGTCCATATCACCCTCTCTATTTAAGGGTTCACCACTCATATCTCGAAGCTGAGCAAGATTTATCTATAATTAAGACTTTTTTCAACCAATATCTTGACCAGCAAGAATGTCCCTTGCACAGGGAGTAGGGGGCTGGCTATGAGAGGATGTTGATTATGGTGCCTAAATACCATGGCTGGTTTTTGTAACTCATTGCTCAGATTTTGTCTATCAGGAAAACCCTGGTTCTTGACGTCGAATAACCTTGGATTGGAGTAAGGGGTTGGAGGGTATTCGAACATAATAACAGACCATTAGCACTACTTCGCCATGTTGTTTATAGTACGTTGGGTTATATTCTCTTGCCAAAGGGATACGTTCAGTTCATAAAGAGAGGGAATTGATGATCTGATCATTCTGAACAATAGGAATAAAATGATACTTAATTTTCTTCTATATGCTACCGCATCCCTGATCTGGGGATCCACCTGGCTGGCGATCAAACTTCAACTGACCCAGGTACCGCCCATCTTATCCGTTGCCTACCGCTTTTGCCTGGCGGCACTCATTCTTCTTGCCTATTGCAGCCTTACCCGAAAACCGCTGAATTTCTCCCTGAGAGATCACCGGTTTATGGCTTTGCAAGGTTTCTCCTTGTTCGGACTCAGCTACTGTGGAAGCTATCTTGCCACTACATACATGACAAGCGGATTGGTGGCGGTCGTCTTTTCGACCATTTTGATGTGGAATATTTTGAATTTGCGTATCTTCATAGGGCAGCCGGTTGCCTGGCGGGCCTTTTGGGGAGGTTTCCTGGGGCTCTCCGGCATCTGCATTGTTTTCTGGCAGGATCTCGCAGCTTTGACTGCCACACGTGGGCTGATCGGTCTACTGATTGCCCTTGCCGGCGCTTATCTGGCCTCCGTTGGGAATGTCGTCGGCGCCCGCAACGCTAGAAAAGGGGTACCCGTGACCCAAGCCAATGCCTTCGGGATGGGTTATGGAGGGCTATTGACCCTGTTCATTCATTTCGCGATGGGCGGCACCATGACTATGGACTGGTCCATCGGTTATCTAGGCCCGATGCTTTACCTGACCCTATTTGGCTCGATTGTGGCTTTCGGCTGCTACATGTCGCTAATCGGCCGCATTGGCGCCGATTATGCCGCTTATGTTACCTTATTAATGCCGATTATCGCCTTGGTCCTCTCCACCCTTTTTGAAGGGTATCGGTGGTCCATCAATGCTTTGGCAGGAGTCACCCTGGTTCTGATGGGCAATTTGATTATACTGACACCGCGATCTACGTACCATCGGGTCATGAGTCGTTTCAAAGACCGCCCATAATCATTGTGTTCAGAACAAAGCGGACAACCTTGATAAAAATAATTTCACAATTTTTGAAAACGACTTTTGATTTTTTCAAGTCCCCTATCAAGCCATGACGGTTTTCTATTTATAAACACCATACTCCTTAGAGAAATCGATCATGGCCCGGACGGTCTCTTCGCGGGCATTATCGAGCTGGGTGCCTGAACAGAGGATATATCCCCCTCCCATGCCGCAGTAATCAATCAGATCTTTACAGCTGGCTTTAACCTGTTCGGCCGTTCCGGTCGCGATCAGGGTGATCGGTACGTTACCCATGATGCAACTGTGGCCGTTCAGCACATCTTTGGCTTTATGCATGTCAGTCCGGTCAAAGAACCACAGGACGGAAGCTTCGGGAAGCTCCGTGAGATACTCAAGTCTATGATCAAAGGTTCCTTCAGCAAATGGCGCTGGTATCAGACCATCCTCGATCATATTCAACATCGTTTCCTTAAAGGTCGGCCAGTAGAACTTCTCAAACTGTTTCTTGGATATATGAGTGTCGTCGCCTTTGTGCAGCGGCATCATAACGAGAGGGGATTCACCCAGGGGGACATCTGGGACTGGAATGAGTTCCAGGATCTTTTCGCAGGCGGCAATGACCTTTTCAGGGGAGCGGTGCAGATCCATCATTACACCGCGCGTGCCCCTGAGGTTATCTCCAAGCACATCGAAAGGGGCGGCTCCAAACCCGGACGATAAACTCGGGTATCCCATGGCTAATATACGATTCATCCCTTCCATCATGAATTTCCCCGGGATCAGGGCCATTTCCGCTGCTTTCTTCATCTTGTCAAAGGCCTCCTGAACATCCGGGTCCAGGAAGGGGAAGAGAAACGGGGTGCCAATCTGGATCCCGTCACTGCCAAACTGAGGAAGCTTTTGTAGACCGGTCAATCCAGTGCACATACGTGGTATGAAGCGCCGCATGATAAAGTCGGACGGATCCGTAAGGAAATGTGAATATTCATCCTTTTTCATATATTCCTGTTCGACGAATTGGTACTGGACATCGTCCGGAAGACCATATCCCGCCCATTTCAAATTGTTTTGTCCTAAGAGTTCCATGGATGGTCCGGACATGAGAAAGAGCATGGCGCAACTGTCGGGTTCGAAATCCCGATGGAATTGAATGGCGGCCTCAGCGGCTTCACTCCATCGATCATACATCGTGGATTTTTGGGGAACTCCGGCTCGACGATACATAAAGGCGCCTCCAAGACCGGCTATGGGTACTCGATCGGGGGTCTTCTTCAATTCCAGGGCGTCCTTAAAAAGTGTCGTCCGGTACTGATACTTGTCCTTAGCTTCGGGACTTTCGAACTGGATCCCGTCACCACGCACCCATAGTTCTAATCGAATTTTACGCTTTTCATCCGCACTGAGCGAATTCCAGTTATCCGGTTTTTTCTGCATGATTTCTCTCCTTCATGTAATCTAAGGCAATAAGTCTGGCGATCTCTATAGATAATGGGAACCCCCCAAAGTGAAGGAACGGATCTATTTGATGGCCTTATCTTCCTTAAATGACACCCTGAACTGCTTATAACGAGGATCTGTAACCACAAGTGTCGGATGGACACAGACAACCCCAATTATTCAAAACTCAGCACCTTTGTCAATGGCCATATCAGCCCCTGATTCACCATCAAGGCATCATCTGCCATTCGACAGGCTCATAGCCCTGCCCTCGACCATGAGCTCGGGCCGAATGGAGTAAGTCGAAGGGCTGCGTCTATTCGCCTCAGGCGGATT
>JAFGFY010000076.1 GCA_016930795.1 Deltaproteobacteria bacterium | reverse complement strand
TTCCTTTCTCCGGAAGTCGTCCCTTTTGCCAAGACCGGCGGGCTGGCCGACGTGGCAGGGGCGCTTCCCTCCGCTCTGAAGCGATTGGGTGTGGACGTACGCTTGGTGCTCCCATGTTATCGTACTGCTCGGGATGCGAATCTCAAGAAACGCCGACTTCGAAAGGAATTAAGGGTTCCCCTTGGCTCAGAAACCCTTAAGGCAAATGTTCTCGAATCCCGAACAGAAACAGGGGTGATGACCTATTTGATCGAACGCGATGACATGTATGACCGTTCAAACCTTTACGGAAACCACTTTGGGGATTACTACGACAATCTGGAGCGCTTTAGTTTCTTCTGCCATGCGGCCTTGAATCTCTCTGAGGCGATCTCTTTCAAGCCTGATGTGATCCACTGTCATGACTGGCAGACCGGGCTTGTTCCCCCTCTTCTCAAGGAGACCGACAACAAGACCTCCCCTCTTTCGAACACACCATCAATCTTCACGATCCACAATATCGGTTATCAGGGAATATTCGCAGAAGAAAAGTTTTCTCTGACAGGCCTCTCACGGAAGGATTTCTTTCATCCGGAAGGCCTGGAGTTCTGGGGAAACATCAGTCTTCTTAAAGCGGGAGTCGTCTACGCGGACGCTGTGACTACAGTGAGTCCCAGATATGCCCGGGAAATCCAGACCGCTGAGTTCGGGATGGGTATGGAGGGAGTTCTAAAACAGAGAAAAACGGATATCCATGGCATCTTAAACGGAGTGGATTATCATCATTGGGATCCTTCAAAAGATCCACATTTGCCGGCTAACTATTCTGCTAAGAACATGCAAGGGAAGAGGCAATGTAAAAAAGAACTCATTCAGGAGATGGGCCTTGATCCATCCCTGGAAACTCGACCCTTAATGGGGATGGTCTCGCGCCTTGATGCTCAGAAAGGGCTGGACCTCCTTGTGAAAGTTCTGAGCAGAATCCTGGCCCTGGACGTCGGTCTCGTGGTTTTGGGCTCCGGGGATCAGGGTATTGAGCGGGCTATTCAGAAGGCGGCAAAGCGTCATCCCTCTCGGGTCGGACTCTTAATCGGATTCAATGATCCATTTGCCCACCGCCTTATAGCAGGAGCGGATATGCTTCTTATGCCTTCCCGGTACGAACCCTGCGGCCTTACCCAGATGTATGCCCTAAAGTACGGCACTATACCCGTGGTACGGGCAGTCGGTGGATTGGATGACACGATTCAGCAGTTTGATCCCAAAACTGGAGAGGGCAATGGATTCAAGTTTGAACCCTACACACCGAAGTCCTTTCTTGATCGCATCCTATATGCTGTTCATCTATTTGAGACCGAGAAGACTTGGAAGAGACTCATGCGTGAGGGCATGAGAGCGGACTTTTCTTGGAAGCATCCGGCCCGGGAGTATATGAAACTCTACCAATCCGTATCAAAGCGAGGCGCTGAATGAGTGTTCGAGAACCAGTCTTATACGATATAACAAGACTTGCAGATGATGACGTATACCTGTTCAATGAGGGGAGTCACTTCCGTCTTTATGAAAAGCTCGGTGCCCACCCCATGACCAGGGAAAATGTGGATGGGACCTATTTCGCCGTATGGGCCCCGGATGCCGAGAACATGTTTGTCATGGGAGATTTTAATGGGTGGGACAAGATTTCCCATCCCCTTCGTCCCAAAGGGGTTTCCGGAATCTGGGAGGGATTTGTCCCGGGAGTCGTCAAGGGGGCCAAATACAAATATCACATCCATTCCAGGTTTAACGGCTACAAAGTGGATAAAGCCGATCCTTTTGCACAATTCAGTGAAGTGCCACCGAAAACGGCTTCGATCGTCTGGGAGTTGGACTATTCGTGGTCAGACGAAAATTGGATGATCGAACGAGCTGAGCATAACCGTCATGACGCTCCTATGAGCATATATGAAGTGCATCTGGGCTCATGGATGAGGGTGTCTGAAGAAGGGAACAGGTCACTTAATTATCGGGAGTTGGCAGCCAAGCTTCCCGAGTATGCCAACCGCCTGGGCTTCACCCACGTTGAATTTCTTCCGATCATGGAGCATCCCTTCTATGGTTCTTGGGGCTATCAGACCATAGGATACTTTGCCCCGACCAGTCGATACGGAGAGCCCGAGGACTTGATGTATCTCATAGACTGCCTTCATCAGAATGGCATCGGTGTGATTCTGGACTGGGTGCCGTCACATTTTCCTAATGACGAGTATGGACTGGGGTTTTTCGACGGCACACATCTTTACGAACACGCCGATCCCCGGAAGGGGTTTCACCCGGAATGGAAGAGTCACATCTTCAACTATGGACGAAAGGAAATACAGAGCTTTCTGATCAGCAGCGCGAACCTTTGGCTGGATGCGTATCATGTGGACGGCATTAGGGTGGATGCGGTCGCTTCCATGCTCTACTTGAACTACGCCAGGAATGAGGGAGAATGGATCCCAAACAAACACGGAGGAAATGAAAACCTGGAGGCGATCAGTTTCTTGCGCCGTCTCAACGAAGCGGTCTACAATCGCTTCCCAGGTGTCCAGATGATTGCCGAGGAGTCCACGTCATGGCCCACGGTCTCACGCCCCACCTACGTCGGTGGCTTGGGCTTTGGAATGAAGTGGGATATGGGTTGGATGCACGATACCCTTCAATATATGTCAAAGGATCCCGTCCATAGAAAATATCATCATAATAAATTGACATTTCGTATGCTCTATGCCTTTCATGAAAATTTTATCCTACCCCTTTCTCATGATGAGGTAGTCTACGGAAAGGGATCCCTCTTGAGAAAGATGCCGGGAGACGACTGGCAGAAGTTTGCCAATCTTCGTCTTCTCTTCGGTTATATGTATGCTCAGGCGGCCAAGAAATTGCTTTTCATGGGTGGAGAACTGGGCCAGTGGAATGAATGGTACCATGAAGGTAGTCTGGATTGGCATCTGACCCAATACCCCCTTCATGAGGGTGTTCAGCGTTGGGTGGCTGATTTGAACCGGGTTTACAAGGAAGAGCCCGCCCTATTTGAGCTCGACTTTGATCCCGCCGGCTTCGAGTGGATCGACTGTGACGACTCTCAAAACAGCACGATTTGTCTGCTCCGGAAAGGACGCCTCGAAAAAGACCTTTATATCGTCCCATGTAATTTCACACCGGTTCCCCGTTATCACTACCGGGTAGGAGTCCCAAAAGGCGGACTCTGGAGAGAAGTCCTCAATAGTGATTCCAAGATATACGGAGGTAGCGGTTTGGGAAATCAGGGGGGGGTCGACGCCGGGACCGTGCCATCCCATGGTCGCCCCTTTTCCCTCAACCTCACCCTGCCTCCCCTTGCGGCTCTGTTTTTCAAGTGGGAAGGATCGTAATCGGTCTGAAGATCTCGGGCGCAATCAGACATCTTCAATCATTAATCAAGAATCAAAGCAGGAGTATTTCAGGAAGGTGAATAAATATATCTGTATTCATGGGCATTTCTATCAACCACCCAGGGCGAATCCGTGGCTCGAGGCCGTTGAATTACAGGATTCGGCCTATCCGTACCATGACTGGAACAAACGAGTTACAGCGGAATGCTACGCCCCCAATGCGAAAACCAGGATTCTGGACGACAAGGGGCGGATCATCCGGATGGTCAACAACTATGCCAAGATCAGTTTCAATTTTGGTCCGACTCTGCTTGCCTGGATGGAAAAAAATGCGTCATTTGTCTATCAATCTATTTTAGGGGCCGACCGACAAAGCCAAGAACGCTATTCAGGACATGGTTCGGCCCTTGCTCAGGCCTACAATCACACGATCCTTCCCTTGTCTAGTACTCGGGACCGATATACGCAAATCCTCTGGGGTATCCATGATTTTGAACATCGCTTCGGTCGTAAACCGGAGGGGATGTGGCTACCGGAGACGGCGGTTGATTTGGAAACTCTGGACATCCTTTCCGAGCAGGGAATAGCATTTAGCATTCTTGCCCCTCATCAGGCCAGACGAATTCGAAGGCAAGATCGTGGAAGATGGGAAAATGTCCACGAGGGCGTCCTGGATACAACCCTACCCTATTTGCTCAAGCTCCCATCAGGCCGCTATATTTCTCTCTTCTTTTATGACGGCGCGATCTCCCGTGCTGTCGCCTTCGAAAAACTCCTGAGTAATGGCGAAGTTTTTGCCCAAAGGATCGTGGAAGGTTTTTCAAAGAATCCCGACCAACCCCAATTGGTCCATTTCGCCACAGACGGAGAGAGCTATGGGCACCATCACCAATTTGGGGATATGGCCCTGGCGTTCGCCCTGCACTATATTGAAAACAACCACTTGGCCCGTCTGACAAACTATGGTGAGTACCTAGCCAAATACCCCCCTGTGTATGAAGTGGAAATTCATGAATGCACGTCATGGAGTTGTGCTCATGGGGTAGAAAGATGGCGGAACAACTGCGGATGTCATTCAGGGAAGAATCCGGAATGGCATCAGGATTGGCGTGCTCCTCTAAGGGATGCGCTGAATTGGCTCCGAGATCATCTGGATACTTGTTTTGAAAAGGAATCGATCCGTTTTTTTAAAGATCCCTGGGAGGCGAGAAACGAATACATCCGGGTTGTTCTTGATCGATCATCAGATAATACAGGCCGGTTTCTGGAAAAATACGCCGCCCATTCACTCAATGAAATAGAAAAGGTATCGGCAATCAAGCTTCTCGAGTTGGAAAGACATGCGATGCTCATGTTCACCAGTTGCGGATGGTTTTTTGACGAGCTTTCCGGTATCGAGACCCGACAGATTCTGCAGTACGCGGGGAGGGCCCTCCAATTGGCTCAGGAGGTCTGTGGAGAAGACCTGGAAGCTCCATTTCTTGAACACCTGGAAATAGCCAAGAGTAACCTTCTGGAACACAGGGATGGGCGCAAGATTTATGAGGAGTCAGTCACCTCTGCCATGGCCGACATCAAGAAAGTGGGAGCCCACTACGCCATGTGTTCCCTGTTCAAGGAATATGAAAAGGAGTCTTCCTTCTATTGCTACAACGTCGACCAAGAAAATATGGAGGCTTGGGAGGAAGGAAAAGCAAGGCTTCTGCTTGGGAAGGCGCGCTTCTTATCTGAAATTACATCGGAATCAGAGGTCCTTAGTTTTGGAGCGCTCCACTTGGGAGGGCACAACCTGCGTTGTGGCGTGAGGAAATTCGAGAGTGACGCGTCCTACAGAAAAGCCGTTGAATCAGTCTCCGGTCCCTTCATCAGCGCTGATTTTCCAAAGGCCGTTAAGCATCTCGAAGAGTATTTTTCGGGTGCCACTTTTTCGCTGAGATCCCTTTTCCGGGATGAGGAAATTAGAATCCTGAGCCTGATCCTTGACTCGATCTTTTTGGATGCTGAAAACATCTATCGTCAATTGTATGAAGACTATGCCCCTTTGATGCGATTTTTCAAGGAATCGGCCCTGCCTCCGCCAAAAAAAATCCTTATGGCTGCCGAATATGTGATCAATACGAGTCTCAACGATGCCTTTAGAAAGGAAGAGATCGACCCTGAATATATTCTATCACTTCTTGAAGTAGCACGCGAAGGAGGTGTTGATCTGGACACCATTACCCATGAATATGCGCTACGCAAGAATTTGGAGCGGATGGCTTTTGTTTTGTCCGAGGATCCCGGTCAAATATCTCAACTCAGAAGGCTCGACACGGCTATGGTAACGGTTGAATCCCTACCCTTTCAAGTAAACCTGTGGACCGTCCAGAATACCTGTTATGAGATTCTACAATCGACTTATCCGGATATGCGCTTGAAGGCGAAACAAGGAGATGAAACCGCCAGGGATTGGATACGGTGTTTTGACGCCTTGGGGGAAAAGCTCTCTCTTGCAGTTGGATAAAGCGGTTAACCTGTTAGTAAGCCATAATTACCTGAACGTGTCTTTAGGTTTTGTGTTAGCATAATGAGAAGCCGGTTTTTGCGAGGAAACGGATTGTCCTATAGAGCCTTAAAAACTGATACGGAAGATCAGCCTTTTCAAAACACACAGAGGACTAAATGAAGAGACGGAGAAGCGGCATTCTTCTTCATCTTACGTCTTTGCCTTCTGCTTTCGGCATAGGAGACATGGGCCCATCGGCCTATAGGTTTGTGGATTTTCTTGCCGAGAGTGGACAGACTTATTGGCAGATCCTTCCCCTCAATCCCACGGATTCTCTGCACGGTAACTCTCCTTATCACAGCTCTTCCGCCTTTGCCTTCAACCCCCTTTTAATAAGCCCTGAGGCGTTGATCCAAGAAGGATGGCTCTTGCAGGAAGACGTAGAGACTCTAGAGGAATTTCCTCCTAGGAAGATCGACTACAAATCAGTTACTGCATATAGGAATCGACTCTTTGACCGGGCCTTTGAGCGATTTAAAAGCAGAAACAGAGTCGAGGAATATGACCAGTTTTGTTCGGCGAACGCCTTTTGGCTGGATGATTTTGTCCTTTTTTCGGCACTGAAATCTCATTTTCATGGACAGGCTTGGACCGAATGGCCGGATGAACTGCGGGATAGACACCCTGATGCCCTGCAGTCCATGAGGAAGATCTTACGTAAGGAGATAGAAAAGGAAGCGTTCCTTCAGTTTCTCTGTTTCAGACAATGGGGACACCTGAAAGACTATTGTAATGGAAAACAGATTCAAATCATTGGAGACGTGCCCATTTACGTGGTTCATGATAGCGCCGCCGTATGGGTCTATCCGGAATTATTCGAACTGGATGGGGGAAAAAGAGCGCTGAAGGTGGCAGGCGTCCCCCCGGATTATTTCAGCGAGACCGGTCAACTTTGGGGACCGCCGGTCTACAGGTGGGATATCTTAAGAAAAGAAGGGTATCATTGGTGGGTTCAGCGAATAGGACATAATCTAAAGCTCTTTGATTTCCTGAGGATCGATCATTTTCGAGGATTTGTGGGGTATTGGCAAGTACATGCCTCGGAGAAAAACGCTATAAACGGCGAATGGGTTAAAGGCCCGGGGGAAGATTTCTTTGATGTCATATTATCCCATTTCCCCGATGCCCCTATCATCGCCGAGGATCTAGGTCTGATTACACCTGACGTCCATGAGGTGATGAACCGTTTCGGATTCCCCGGCATGAAGGTGCTCCTGTTTGCGTTTGGGCAAGACCTGCCTACGAATCCTTACGCGCCGCATAACCACATTGAAAACTGCGTGGTATACACCGGAACCCATGATAATAATACCGCAAAGGGATGGTTTGAAGAGGAGGCCTCTCCTGAAGAAAGAAGAAGGCTTCTGTCCTATATCGGAAGAGAATTTACAGGGGAAGAAATCCATTGGGAGTTGATCCGGCTGGCGATGATGTCTGTTGCGCGAACGGTGATCATCCCCATGCAGGATGTCTTAGGTCTGGACGGGAATGCGCGGATGAATCGGCCTGGGAAGAAGGCCGGAAATTGGCAATGGCGCCTTTTAGAAAAGGAGTTGACTTCTTCTCTAGCAGAAAGACTCTCTGAAATGACCCATATCTACGGCCGGGTGTAACTACCTGAATAGTCAACGCCCTTCTAATCACTTAAGATGAATACCCGCTCTTATAGGTTCTCTCTCCTAAAATACCCCTTAGGGACCGCCACGATCCCTCGGTCGCTTACGGTAAAGCGTTCGCTGTCTTTTTTGGGATCGCAGCCTATCTCTGTATGAGGCGGAATGTTATTGTCCTTATCGATAATCGCCTTCTTGATCTTGCTGTGACGCCCTATTATCACCCTGTCCAAAATGACCGACTCATCCACTGTGGTCCAGCTTCCGACCATTACATTGTGAGAAAGCACAGAGTTGCGGACGATACCACTGACAATACAACCTGAAGCCACCAGGGAATCCAGGGCCTTACCCACTCTGAAGCCCTTTTTCCGTTCCGTGGCAAAGATAAACTTGGCCGGAGGAGCTGAAATCTGATGGGTATGTATGGGCCACTTTAGCCCATAAAGATTGAATGAAGGGTCCACTCCGGTAAGATCCATGTTCGCGTTCCAATACGCATCCAAAGTCCCCACATCCCGCCAGTATCTGGAATCCCTCGGGTGAGGGTCTAACTGAAGTTGCCGTTGCCCGTCTTCAGAGGACTCATAGACAAACTCCTTGATCCTATTCTCTCGGCCATAGGGATAGGCGAAAATCCGATAGGTATCCAGCACGTTCGGGATAATACCGGAGCCGAAATCATCCTCTTTGCTCGAATCGAGTAGATTAACGAGGGCTTCTGTTCGAAACAGATAGACTCCCATAGAGGCCAAAACGTGTTCAGGATCGCCTGGGATCGTGCTCAATGATTCCCTCGGCTTCTCTTGAAATCCTTTGATGCGATACTGCTCATCAACCACCGCTATCCCATATTGGTAGGCGCTTTCCACACCCGTCTCCAGGACAGAAATAGTGATATCCGCGTCTTTCTCATGGTGGTAACGGGCAAAAAGGCTATAGTCCATCTTGTATATGTGGTCTCCTGAAAGGATCAAAACATGACTGGGCTTATACTGTTTAATCAAATACAGATTCTGACGGATGGAATCGGCAGTACCTTTGTACCAATCCATTCCCACACGTTGTTGAGGGGGAACGATTTTCAGGAAGTGCCCCATCTTGTGGCTAAAAATATTCCATCCCTCTTCAAGGTGATCGGTCAGGGATTGGGATTTGTATTGGGGGAGCACGATAATTTTGTAGATCTGCGAGTTCACGCAGTTGCTTAGGGTGAAATCTATAAGACGATAAATGCCGCCGAAGGGGACCGCGGGTTTGGTGCGGTCTCGGGTCAGGGGCATGAGCCTCTCACCCCTCCCTCCAGCCATCACAAAAGCGAGGGTGTCTTTCATGTCTTTCTCTTGCCCTTCCTACACCTGTGTAATCAGTTCAAGTCAGATCTTTTGAGATTACCTTGAGTCTATTTTGAATTAAAGAATAACGGAGAATCGATGTCAAGTTTTCCGGAACGTGTTGTTGAATTCCGGTAAAATTTCTTACTGACTTCAACAGCGTCTTTGTTTTGATAAATTCATATTAATTGATTATAATCGGAAATTGTCAAGTGAGGTGAGTTCTGTCGGATCAGACGTCAGTCCTGTTGTGCGTAGAGATGGATCTAAAAGGCGTTCCAGAGCGTAATGTCCGGTAAAATATTGTTAAGGACATCTGGTCGATGCAGGAAAGAGAATCGGGATCCGATCTTCATACTGGTGAGGATATAAGTGATGACTGTACCCATTAAGATCTTAGATGTAAAGCCGAAAATCCCGGAAGCCCTTCAGAGTATTAAAGGATTATCTGAAAACCTCTGGTTTGTATGGAATTACGAAGCCCGTGAACTGTTTAGGAGGATGGATCCGGATATTTGGAATGAGACCCGAAGAAATCCGGTCGAACTCCTCTGTCGTCTTAGCCAGGACAAACTCGAAGGTCTGACCGAAGACGAGGGATTCCTTGCCCACATGACAAGGGTTCGTCAAGATTTCGACCGTTATATGTCCGAAGAAACCGATCTCTCAGTTTATGGGAAGAATGGCCGGCCGTTCCTGGTGGCCTATTTCACTGCGGAATGTGGCCTCGGAGATTGCTTGCCCATTTACTCCGGGGGGCTTGGAATCCTCTCAGGGGATCATCTTAAATCTGCAAGTGACTTAACCCTTCCGATTATCGGCATCTCTTTAGCCTATCAGAAAGGATATTTCAGGCAGTATCTCACGCAGGACGGATGGCAGATGGAAACCTATCCGATTAACCAGTTCGCTACGATGCCTATGGCCCTCATCCGGGACAGCAATGGGAATCCAATCAAGATCGCTGTTATACTCAAAAGTGAAAAAGTAATCATCCAGGTCTGGCAGGTTCATGTGGGAAGGACAAAGCTGTTCCTCCTGGACACCAATGTGCCGGAGAACGCTGATTGGGCTAAAAACATTACAGCCGAACTCTATGGAGGTGACCGTGAGATGAGAATATGCCAGGAAATGGTCCTGGGAATCGGTGGGGTGAGGATGTTAAAAGCCTTAGGCCTCGATCCCGCGGTCTACCATATGAATGAAGGGCATTCTGCTTTTACGGCCTTTGAGCGTATTCGAGCACTTAGGGAAGAAGAGGGGCTTAGCTTTAACGAAGCACTGGAGTTTGTCAGGTTCACGAATGTCTTTACGACCCATACGCCGGTCTCGGAAGGGATCGATACCTTCAAGACCGATTTGATGCGCGTTTACTTGAGTGATTTTGCGAAGGCCATGGGGATCAGCTTTGAGGTGCTCCAGGGTTTTGGAAGGCAGAATCCTTGGAATAAGGAAGAAGAATTCTCCATGGCCGTCCTCGCCCTGAGAGTCTCCAATTGGAGCAATGGCGTCAGTCGCCTCCATGGCCAGGTAAGTCAAAGAATGTGGCGAAATATATGGCCCAACACATCAAAGTTTGATCTCCCGATTACCCACGTGACCAATGGGATTCACACACCTTCCTGGATTTCCGAAGAAATGGCTGTAAACTATAATCGTTACCTTGGCCCGCGATGGATAGAGGATCCGGATAATATGAAAGTGTGGGAACGGGTGGATAAGATTCCTGACACTGAATTATGGAGAACCAAAGAAAGGGCAAGGGAAAGGCTTGTGACCTTTACACGCGGACGGCTCAGAAAACAACTCATAAAGCGAGGGCATGTGGATCGGGATGTGGCGATTGCAGATGAAATCCTGAATCCTGGGACTCTGACCATCGGATTTGCAAGGAGATTCGCGCAATATAAACGCGCCGATCTCCTCCTCAGGGACATTGAGAGGCTTGAAAAAATACTCACCAATAAGAAACATCCTGTTCAGATCATCTTTGCAGGTAAGGCCCATCCGCAGGACAATGTGGGCAAGGAATTAATCAAAAGACTGGTTCAGACGACAAATAGAGACACCTTCAGGCGTCACATGGTCTTTCTGGAAGACTATAACATGGAGATTGCCCGTCACATGGTCCAAGGAGTAGATGTCTGGCTTAACACACCCCGCCGTCCTTTTGAGGCCTGTGGGACCAGTGGCATGAAGGCCGTGGCCAATGGTGTTCTTCATTTGAGTGTGCTGGATGGATGGTGGGACGAAGGATTCGATAGGCAAATTGGTTGGGCTATAGGCACAGGCGAGGTGTACGAGGATAATTCATTTCAGGATGATATTGAGAGCCGCTCGCTATACAATATTCTTGAGAAAGAGATCATCCCTCTATTCTACGAACGGGGGACTGACGGTCTTCCCCGACGTTGGTTGGCAATGATGAAAGCATCTCTTCACCAGTTATGCCCGATGTTCAATACCCATCGGATGGTGGAGGAATATTGGGACCGATTCTATATCCCTGCCGCGGAGCACGGCACTCAGCTAAGAGAAGGGGCCTGGCAGGGTGTGAAAAACCTGTCCGCTTGGCGGGAAAAGATTATGTTCAACTGGACGAATGTCGTCATCAAGAATATCGAGATGGAACAGGTGGAGAGTGTCGAATTGGGAGAGGTTTATCATGTGGAAGCGGATCTTTTTTTGGGAGATCTATCAGCCGAAGATGTGGTGGTTGAGGCCTACTGTGGTCGGCTGGATCCCTCAGATCAATACACGGACCGATTCGTCCAAATCATGAGCCTTTCAAATACTGATGAAGATCATTTATATCGTTACCAGTGTGATGTTGAATTTGAAGAAGCAGGCCATTTCGGATTGAACATTCGCGTCACCCCCAATCATCCGAACCCCGAGAGTCGACATATCATGGGTCTCGCTGTCTGGGGGCAGAAGTAGACAAGACCAGAGTCGAGAAAGTGGTGTTGTCTCTTTACGTGACATATGGGTTGATCAAACAAAAAAGTGATGATTAGCACGCCTGCGTGAAACACCGGATCTATAGAATGCCATAGACCAGTCCGGCTGTTTAATGGTCCTTTTCAAACCTTTCGTGGAGCAGGAAGTCGCCCAGACGAACCAGTCGAAAAGAATATGAAATAATAGGAGATGAAAAATGGACATAGCACTCATCGCGATAGTGATAGGCATTGTTTTGGGGGTTGCAGGATCAATGATAGTAAAAAAAGCATTCGGCAAAAAATCCTCCGCCGAGGGCGCAAAACAACACCAGATCTATGCCTTTGTGGAAAATATGAAATCTGTGGGTGAGTTGGTGGTGTTTAAGGCGTTTACAAAAGAGATCGTCACAACGGCTGAGAACTGGCTTGGCAAAGTGGGAAAGAAATATCTGACTTGGCTGATGTCAAACATGAAGATGGCCATGGTTTTTCAGTTTGAGATAAATTTCTGGTATGATTTGCGAAGCCCTGATTTTAGAGTGACGGATACGGATCATGGCAGGTTGGTGATAACCATGCCAAAATGCTTGTATAACATCAATATAAAAGATATCAGCTTTTATGATGAGCAGAGCGCCAAACTGCTGGACTGGCTACTGCCTCCTCTGATCAGCAGGGTCTTCTCAAGAGATTTTACTGAAGGGGACAAAAACAAGTTGAAAGATGAGGCAAAGACGCAGGCTTCTTCCATGGCAAATCAACTGATCAAGAGATTAAGTTCAGAGATTGAAAAATCCGCGAGTCAAACCATGGAGATGCTGGCGAAGAGTTTTGGCGCGGAATCCGTTGTATTGGACTTCAGCGAGTCCCAGTTAATGGAAAAAGGGGTCGTCGACCTTTCCCGAGAGCAGACTGAGCAGCCCACCGCGCCTCTCCAACAATAGGTCCTTTTCAGGTGCAAAATGTACGCTATGATCACGCCAAAATGTGGCAAGTATTATCAATTTTCAAATCAAAGATTCAGTTAATTAGTGGCGTATTTGCAATGGCTCCCTTACCGGGTGTCATTATGCTATTCTCATATCACAGAATCAGCGGAACCTGCGATCTACAGCAGATATCTTCAACAGGCCTCTAATAAGATTAGGGCTGAATCGATCTTTTTCGGAGGCACGCCCGACCAATTATTGCCTATCGGCATACTGCTTTCTGAGGTACGGGATTTTGTTACACCAGTGATATGTAAGGATGAAAAAACGTGGCGCTCTAAAGAAGATATAACTTCAAGTGCCTTGTTATTTCTTACTTGCAAAAGTTATTTTTGTTTTTACGGATGTCCCCATCTATCCTGATTGAAATGGGTCATAAAATCCGGAAGGTTCGCTTCCGGTGTGGTCAAGAGAAGGTGGAAATGGTTCTTCATTAGAACATAGGATAGAATATGGACATTAAATATGTTGGAGGATAATAGAAGCTTATCAAGAAAGAGCTTTCGATCTTCATCATTTGAAAAAATCTCTTTCCGTTCATTCCCTCAACAGGTAACGTGATAATAGGCTCCAGGATATAGGATTCTTAATGGTCTGGACATGGAATCGATTATATCGAGATCATATCATTTGTCAAGTTTAAAAATCTGCCCCCCTTTCTCCTAAGTTTTCAAATATTAGTGTAAAAAAGGAACGGATCTATTATACTTCAAGTATGGATGATAAAGGTAACTAATAGCAGAAAAAATAGAAATTTAAAGGCGTCTCACCGCCACACGCGGATAAAAAGGATGAAGTCCCGGGGTAAGGAATACATGGTACGCATGACCGTATTCAATACCAATAGCATTTTATCTGTAACCACTGCGCGGAGAATAATAGGCGCTACGGTTATTTTTTTTGTGTTACAATGTATCGGATCAAAAGACGCATATATTTTCGCGCAAATAGCCGAAAAAGAGCAAGGCAGAGTGCATGATGAGAAGAGCGATCATCCGCAGACCAAACCTATTGAGGGATTACCATCTGTAGAATCTCCCACCCAGCCTGAACCCGAGTTAATACGCGAAACAGTTGAACCCGTTACTGTTACTGTATCATGGGAAAATACCAAAGGCTTCGGCGAGAAAATCGATTGGATACATGAGAATCTTTATAAAACCGTACAGGACCAGGTGGAGAGGTTCGACTATTGGTTTAAACCTCCGCAGGGTGAGCAACGCATTGTTGAGCTATCGCGCTTTCGGGTCGGTGTGTTCGGCGAAGTAGAAATTAAAGATGATGAGGGGCTTGATGTAAAGCAGGTGTTGGATTTTGACACGGATATTGAATTGCCGAATATGAAGCGGCGAATGAAGATCATCCTTACGACCAATGACCCTACCACGCTGCCTGGAAAGGATGTCATTGAACAGCGGGACAAGTCCCTGCGTGCCGCCGCTGTTGCAGACCAATGGATGCGCGACCTATCCGTAGCCATCGGCGTGCGGGCACGCTGGAAGCCGGAGTTATTTGTCAATGCTGTCTGGTCGCCTACCTGGAAAACAGAAAACTGGCTGGTGTACCCTCAACAGAAAATTTATTGGGAAAATGAGATTGGTCTTGGCGAGATATCAACTCTGGTTTTTGACCACTGGACAAACCGCTGGAACACGCGATTTTCCACATCGATTAAGTGGAGCGAGCAGGATAGAGATAATGATCACCAGACCGAACGTAAAGATGAGGGGTTTCGCTGGTCGGAAGTGTTTATATTTGGCCATGCAAAGGAATTGATAGACGAAATACAACTTGGCCGTGTAGCCTCCGGTGAGGACGTGGCACACGGCTGGGGAATTCGGCTTGCTGCATTCGGAGGGTTCCATCTTGTTGACGAATACAGGGCGGGAATCTTTTATCGGCGGCCGTTGCGAAAAAAATGGATGTATTTATTGGTCGAGCCCGAAATTAATTGGAGGAATGAAAATAACTGGAATCATGAGTGGAAGATTAAATTCGGTATTGAGATGTTGTTCTGGGGCAAAAAAGAACGTTGAGCGGAACCGGCCAACAACAATCTTGCCGAGAACGGCGTCCGGTCAATGAATAGTAAGTACGACATCCATTCACGAAAGGGGACGTTCCAAAAACAGCAATTTTCAAAGTCTATATTGTCTTTTTCGACCCCGAAAATAGCCTTATAGCAGCCGGGTGCCTCCCGGAGCTGATGGCCTTCCCCGTCTTCTATAACACCTCTCCCTTCAATCAGTTCCCGCGACCCCATTTGGCATTTCTATTTGCATTTGCGTTTCACGGCAAAATGTGTGAAGAATAAAGACCTGCCCCCCATGTTTTGACACTTCTGCAATATCTTGCAGTGTATTTCTGATAATAGGGGTACTTGATATACTGCGAATGTGGAGAATAACACATGGACATCCGGTGCTGGACTGCCAGATCCGGAGCATATCCCATTTATCATGCCGTAATGTCGTATCATAAGACGGCTTACGGCAGTCTAAATGTGGTTCGCAATTAAAAACTTGATATGTGCATACAATTGTGCATATTATAGGTTGCCATGTTTGAATGGGATGAATCAAAGGCTAACGACAATAAACCCAAGCACGGGATCTCGTTCGCAGACATATTTGCGGTTTTTGATGATCCAAATGCCGTTACCCTTGAGGATTTTCGGAAAAACGAACAGCGCTATTTCACTATTGGGATGGACGCCTTCGGTCGCATTTTGGTGGTTGTATACACATG
>JAFGFY010000075.1 GCA_016930795.1 Deltaproteobacteria bacterium | reverse complement strand
GCTTTTTCGGTGCGGTACTGGTCGGGAGGATCAGTGCTGTCCTGGATATGATAATCCCATTCATGGTATGTCTGGACACCACCATGGAGATTGCCCAGGAAGAGATCAAACCCGGCTTCCTTGGGCTTCATGCCGGGATATACGCCCAGGCCCGCGATATGCCATTTGCCGAATGCCGCGGTGCTATATCCTGCCTTTTCCTTCAGGTCCCGGACAAAGGAGTGATGGTTTTGGGATAGGTAACCCATGTAGTCCAGTACTCCTGTCTTGACGGAATAGAGCCCGGTGAGTATCGAGGTGCGTGTGGGAGAGCAGAACGTATTCACCCAGGCCTGGGTAAACCTCATGCCCCCCTTGGCAAGGGCGTTCAGTGTAGGGGTTGAGGCGGGGCGACCGTCGATCATTTTATATTCGGGATGATTGCGTCCCGAAGGTCCGTATTGCTTGACAAGGTCGTCGATGATGCCCGGATACATGTTGGTTGTGACATCAAAGCCGATATCGTCACTGATGATCAGCAGGATATTGGGACGTGGAGACTTTCTGTCGCACCCGACCATCAGCCCGGCTAATAAGGCCAATCCACTCAATGCTATGATGACGGCTCTATGGATCACTGTTTTATTCCCCCGCTTCGTGATTATTTTCAATGCTCTTATACTGTTGCATTCATTACATGAGTCTGTCAAGAAGAACCGTTATTCCGAAAGCGCCACTATCCGGCTCTCCAGGAGTCCGCGCTCTTCGGGTGAAAGCCGGCCCCTCTCTAGAACGCGTCGATACAGGGTACGGGCCTCCTTAGTCTTTCCCTGTTTGATATAAATCTCTCCCAGCAGGAGTATGGCGTCGACATAGGGTGTTTCCTGCCACACGATCCGCTGGAGAATATCGACCGAATCGGCAGTGTTTCCCATCTGATCAAGGTAAAAAGCCAGAGAATAGCCGTATTGGGGATTTTCCGCCTGTAGTTTGTAAGCATAACGCAAGGAATCGACCGCGGAATCCATTCGTCCCAGCCGGGCGTGTATCACTCCCAGGTTATAGGCGGCTACGGCGGATTCGGGATCCAGTCCCAGGGCTTTCTTCAGAACCATTCCCGCCTCTTCCAGGCGGCCCATCTCTCCAAGCAGAAGGCCGAGATTCAGATTCGCCTCCAGGCTCTCCGGCTCCATGGCGCGGGCCCTACGTAGGCTTTGTTCGGCCCTATCGTTTAAACCAAGCGCGCTGTAGGCGAAGGCGATATTGACATAAGGCTGAAGGGCCTTTGGCTGCAGGCGAATCGCCGTTTCAAAGAATGTCGCGGCCTGACGGAAGTCGCGCTGCGAGAGATAAAAGCTTCCCAAATTGTAGTGGGAAGCCCAGTGATCCGGACGGGCATCGAGGGTTGCCTTGAACTCCCCTACGGCTTTATCAAAGGCCGCCGCGGTCCCGGCATCCAGCGCACCGCGTGGAATAGCGGCCATGGCGGAGGCCGCACGGACGCGCACCAGCCGGAATTCATCTGCAAGTGCAGCGATCAAGGCTTCCAGGGCCGCATGGTCGATCCGGTCGCCCAGAGATTCTGCGGCACTGGCGCGCACAAGCGGGGAAGGATCTCCCATGGCCCGGATAAGAGACGGCCATTTTCGGTCGTCGTTGCAGGACCGGAGCAAACGGATCAGCGAAGCCGCGAAAACGGCATCGTGGTCCTCGTTCTCCAGGTATTCGAGCATGGCTGGAAGCTTTTGCCAGTTGCGTTTCCGCGCCGCTTCAATCAGGGAAGCCCTGTGAAGAACCGGCGCCTGGTAATCCCTTTCCCGCCACTGACGTACCCATCCATCGGCCCAGGTGGCGTCCTTCTCCATATGACAGATATTGCAGGCGTTTGGGGATCCATAGGCGATCGTCGCCACTGGAGCAGGCGGCAGCATGGAATGATCGCTCCGGCGCATCCGGGCGAATTCCGTCATGGGCATATGACAAGAAATGCACAGACTGCCCCCGTTTTCGTCTGAATGGTGCGAATGACTGGACGCGTTTTCCACTTTTGCTGCATGACAGGGCATACAGGCGTTGTTCTTAGAATCGCCTGTGAATCGATACCTCCCGCTTGACGTGTGACAATGCAGGCAGTCCACCTGCCCCGACCCTGCGCAGGGACTCATGAGCCACTGGGTATAGGTGTAATTTTCACCCAGGTCCCGACCATCGGGGTAATAATCCGGGTGATCGAGAACGCCCAGGTCGAAATGATCAAAGAAATCGTCTCCGGGGCGATAGGAAACGGTCAAGGGGGCGCCTTTGGCGTGACATACGGAACAGGCGTCACTCGTCATCTTTCTGCTGTATTCCGGCGGCCAGATCACATCGATTTTGAGATTCTCGGGAGGCTTGCCTTCAGGAGCCTCGCGGCAGACGCGAACATGCTCCACCGCGGAACCGTGGCAGGCTTCGCAGTTGATGCCCGGTTCGCGCCAGACGGAATGGTACGTATCGGTCTTGAGGTCATAGTTGCGCGCGAATTGGCTGACATGGCAGCCATAGCAGGAGGTATTGAAGGTGTATTCCTGGTCTTTCCAGCCAACCGTCTCTTCCTCGATATCGTGAAAGTGGCGGATACCGCTTGCAGCCATATCAAACCATGATTTTCTCTTCACATCGTAGGCCAGTGGAAGAACCTGCAAGCGGCCGCGATCCATGGAAGTAAGGAAATAATAGACGTTCTTCCCTCCCATCGCGTGAACGATCGGGTACCTCCGGTCTCCTTCAGACCCGCTCTCCCTTATCCATCCATGCTTTCCATCAAATTCCACCCGATAATCGTATTTCCCGATCGACAGGCTCCTGTCCTGGACCGCTAGGTTCTCCTGAAATAGATTTGCCGTGAAAGGCTGCATGGCCAGGCCGTGATGAGAAGAAGCCCAGAGCTGATAGAATTTTTCATGGCACTCCCGGCAGGACTGCGTACCGGAATAGACGGAGGACCCCGAACCCTCTTCTCCTGTAGGTCGGAATGAGAGGTCATTCGGATTGAACAGATAATAAGCCAGCGCTGCCGCGACGAGCAACACAAGCACGACAAGAATGATATGCGATTGGATCTTCTTCATCTCGGGATTTTCCTTTGACCTTGCCTTTAAGATACACGGTCATGGCGCGTATGTCTTCAAATTTCTCTAAAACTGAGCAAATGATTGACAAGTATCTGTTCTCATCATAGTCTTTCAGCGAGGATCTTCTTGTGAGAAAGGGGGAATGGTCGAATGAAATCTATGTTGAAAGCGTTTTCAATCCTAGCAGTCGTCTTAATCGGTGTTCTTTCATGCAGAACATCGCGCCCCCCCAATATCTTGCTCGTCATTGCCGATGATGTCGGGATGGATGTGACCACCGACATGTATCCGGGGATAATCGACGATCTCATCGAAAAATACGGGCCTTCCGGGCATAACCATCCCGATTTCCGCAAGATTACAGGCAAACCGGCCTCTACGCCCGTTCTTGATGAGCTAGCCAAACAGGGTATGATATTTTCCAATGTCTGGGCGCATCCGTTCTGCTCGCCCACACGCGCAGCGCTCATTACCGGACTCTATGCCGCCAAGACCAAGGTCACCACCTACGCGGATGCGCTGTCCCAGAAACATGAGACTTTCGTCCGGAAACTGAAGGACGAAGCCGGTTACAGCACCGCCATTTTCGGCAAATGGCACATGGCCGGACTCCCCGGAAAGCCCGTGGATTATCCCGGGATGAAGCCGAAGGAAGCGGGCTTCGAACTCTTCAAGGGCAATCTCCATGCCGCCATTTTGACGTACTGGGAATACGACTACCAGATACAGGACGAGGAAACTCCCGCGGATACCTGGCGGACCGAGGCCCCACCAAAGAAATCCCTTCCCGGCATTGCTCCAACGACTTTTGCTCCGGTGGTCAAGGTGGCCGATACCATCGAATGGATCACGGCCCGGGAAGCCGCGGATCCTGAAAAGCCGTGGTTCGCCTGGCTGGCTTTCAACCTGTCACACGCCACAATCAGGCAGCAGCCCAGCGCCATGGCTGTACCGAATGCTGATACGCTGGATGCAGAAAGCTACAAAGAGATAAAGGAATGCGGAGGCTCATTCGGATCCGACAACGTGGGCTCCTGCAGCGGCGAGGCGCTGATGCGGGCCATGACCACCTCCCTGGATACGGTCGTCGGGAAGCTGCTGGAGGCGGTGGATGCCCTCGATCCCAACACCTATGTCATTCTCATCGGTGACAACGGCACCCCTATGTACGGCAGGCCCAACCTCGACTTCATCGATAACATGTATATCACGCGGAAGGGCCGCGGAAAGGGAACGGCCTATGAAAGCGGCGCTCTTGTCCCCATGGTCGTCAGAGGGCCCAAGATTGTAGCGAATACTCAGAGTCATGAATTCGTCCACGCGGCGGACCTTTTCTCTACCATTTTGGAACTGGCGGGACTCACTCCCCCGGAGCAGGTCCCCGACAGCGACGGTATTGGTACGGTGCCGCTCGATGCCGTGTCCCTGGCCCCGATTCTTTTCGAAAAGGCTTCTTCCGTGCGCGATCCCAATGAAGGCTACGTCTTTACGGAAGCGGAAAATCTGATGACCGGCGGAACCAAAATGGTCGGAGCCCGAAACGCAACCTATAAGGTCGTCTGTACCGGCAGTCCGGACAATTGCGAGTTCTACAATCTGGTTAAAGATCCTCTGGAAGAATATCCGATCGAGAAACCCGAAAGCTGTGCCGGGTATAAGGATGGGACGTGGACCCCGGCAGACCCTGAGTGGCACTATTGCCGTCTAAAGGATATTGTCGCCAAGCGTTCCTTCTTTTCGGAAGGAAAGGAATAAGCCCCATAGAGAACTAGCCTGAGATGGGATTCATCCCGTTAGAGACAGGGTCTCTAACGGGATGAATCTTGAATTTTGAATCTTCAATCTTGAGTTTCCGCTTTCAGCCAGCATCCAATATCTGTAGTTTGATAATGGACCATTGATCATTGCTCACTGATCATTGTTAAGCAGCAAGCCCGGCTGGCGTCCACTCACGGGATTGACGTAGTGAAACGGCATTTCAGCTATCTTTGGAAACGGCGCTGCCTCGGGACCCCGCATGGGCCTGTCAGGAGGAAAGGTCTCCATGATATCGCCCGCTGAAAGCTTTAAAGACATCGGCCCCTTTGCCCAGCCACTCTTATAGTTGGCCGTCCAGGTATAATCGAAATCCATTGCCGTAAGCTTCCAGATTCCCTCTTCGATCGCTGCTTTTAACTCCATAATTCCTGCCATCCATAGACCATCTGTTCCGTCTGCGCCTGAGAGCTGGAGCAGACGCACTCGAATGTCGGCGCTTCGCCCGTCTTCTGAGACATGAATGACGGGCTGAATGAACTGATGACAGGTAAAAAAGCCCGTGGCCCTGCCGCCGGTAAAAGGATACTGGATCTTGAGCGATTTCCGGATGCGTTCCCGTCCAACGTAAACCCCCACAAAGGGCGCTTCTCTCCATCCGTCCAGGGCAAAGAGGTCCGAGAAATCATCCCACAAGAAATCGTCGATATAATACCCGTAAGCGCTGGCAAGGTTTTCGCACGCGTCATAGCCGATCGACCTCCTGATCAGCCGCTTAATCTCTTCAGGAATTTTTTCCGTGTCCGTCATGGTCTCTCCATCTGTATTCGGACCGTCTTTAAAAGACGCGGCGGCGTTTGAACTGGAAAAACCGCCGGCGAGGGTGGTCCCTTCGGGATATTGTGCGGGAAGCCCTGTCACCGGATTATCGTAATGGAACTTTGGGATATAGTATTTTGGAAAAATTTCGTAGGTCGCGGTGGGCGGCCTGTCCGGAGGATATTCTTTGTTTATCCCCATAGCCGGTTTAGTCCCTTTGGTCCAGCCCTTGTCATAGTCCGCGCGCATGATCGGGTAGATATGCATGGATCGAATGTGCCAGATCCCGTCCTGTTTCACATATTCGTTCTCGAATACGCCAAGTCCCCATTCACCGGCCTCGCCATATTGGCCGGACATCATTAATTCACTCCCTCGCGCCCTAGCGGTCAGGCCGTCGGGAGAGATACTGACCAGTGTCTGGAGCTGGAGATGGTCATTGAGCTCTCCTTCGCGCAGTCCTTGAGGTCCAAACTGCTCCAGGGCGCGCCGGATGCTTTTCCTGCCCACATAGACCCCCCGAAGGCCTGGTTCTATGGTCCCCTGGTCCGAGAAAAGGTCGGCCACATCGTCCCACATCTTTCGGTCCCAATAGTAACCGTAAATGTTTTGAAGGTTTTCCACCTCCTGTTGGTCATTGAGCCGCTGCGCGCGCCTAAGAAGGTCTTTCAATTGATGTGTCAGGGCTTCTTCGTCCCGCGGGATCGCGGGCACGGCAGGCTCAATCTCTTCCGTAACCGGAGTGCCCACAAGGTCCGGAGTATAGTGTATGGGGATATCCCCCTTGTCTATGGTCCAGCCCGTCTGTTCGTATGGACCGCTGTATTGAAGGTAGAAGCGCAAGTCCTTGATCTTCCAGACTCCCCCTTCCAGGACATACTCATTTTCGTAGACCCCGCCGGCCCAATTCGCGTTTTGTCCATGAAATCCCAGCATGGTAAAGACACGCCATCGCCCTTTGGCCGTTTTTCCATCCGGCGCAAGGGTGATAACCGGCTGAAGCATCATATGGGGATACAACAGGCCTTCGGGCAATCCCAGCTTCCCTCCCCCGATATCCCTTAGGAAAAGCCTGCGGATCTCTTCTTTCTTGAGATCCCCGGCCGGATAATGCCCGATACCCTCCTCGGCAAAAAGATCAGCCAGATCGTGCCAGAGCCCGAATTCCGCGTAATGGCCGTATGCGCATTGCAGGCGTTTGACAGCCCCTATAGCTTCGGCCCGTTCGACCATGGGTTTCAACTCCGCAACATGGGCCCGAAGAGGGTCTAAGCGAGATTCCGACCTTTTACCGGAATCGCCAGAGTGGCAGGCTATAATGCCGGCTATGGTCAATACGAAAACGGCCGGGACCAGAAATGTTTTGCCATAGGGAATAACCTTTTCACGGGATTGGCGGGACATAGGGCATCCTCCTTGTTGTTACGAGGAATACCACATCAATAAAGCGATTGACAACAAGTAATACCTATAAACAAAGAACAGAAGACAGCTGCTTATCTCATCGTGAAAAAATCTTGTGAAAATTATTGAAGTATTCCCAAATTTTGAATCTTGAATCTTTGATTTTGAATTAATCTGTTCATTCTCCCTTGTTCACTGTTCACAGAATTGACGGAATCTCCGATGAGATGTTACAATGATATCTATGCAACGAAACCTTGAACGTCAGTTGTTAGACTTTATCAAGATGATTGACAGCTTGGTTAAACAACTCTCAGTCCTCAGGCAAAGTATCATGACATTGCTATATCGGCTTCCGAGAGATGAAACCCCACCAATAGAGCTTCCAAAAGAAAAGATCATCCCCCACAAGACCGGTCATATTTCTGAGAATCTGTCCAGCAGCCCATCCAGACATGAAAGACGAAGCAAGAGACTGGAGCTTGACGATTTCATGGATGCCCTGGAAAAGTCCGGATTGAGCGTGGGTCAACAGATGCATCAAATGTCATATATGATTGGTGCTGAAACCGGATGCAAAGTCACGGTGAATGAGGGTGAAATATCAGTCTACCAGTACAATGCCCCGTTAGAATTGAATAGGTCTCCGGACACAGTCACCAATGGGAATCTCATGATGTATAAGCAGGAGGAGCACAAGGACTGGGACTCTATTCTGAGGGTTTTCAAATCGTTATAATCTTATCCGGAACACCTCTCGACGTCACGTATATGGGGAATACTCTCAATTTCTCTTTCAAACCCAAGGGTTATCTTCGAAAAAATCGAGGATTCCCCTATGGACTGCTCCCCGCCAATCGACTATACGATAGGGTTATGATCACTCCCTTGGCATTCTATCCTTGTTCGGGAGTCTGAGCCTATTTTTGAAGAGTGGGAAATCTCCTTTTCCTTGACATTTTGTCCAAATGGCGTTAAAAACTCCTGAATTTAATTAAATAGATCTTATTCATCGTTCATCGTTCATCGTTCATCGTTTATTGATCATTGATCATTGATCATTGAAAAAAAGAGGTATTCATATGTTAACAAAGAGACAGAACTTGCTAGAAACGATCAAAGGAGGAAATCCTGATAGATTTGTAAAACAATATGAGCCATTCGCGTTTATTTGGGGAAACCCGGTTTCAACGGCTTTTCCTTTTCCTGAACCGGGCGGTCCGGCCGTCAAAAACGGGTGGGGAGTGACGATAAGATTTCAGGAAAACACACCGGGACCATTTCCAGTCCATGATGATGAACACAGGGTGTTAAAGGATATCAAAAAATGGAAAGAAACCGTCAAAGCGCCTAATCTGGATTATCCTCAGGAGGCATGGGATCAGTTTAAACCCACGGTAGAAGCCATCGACAGGAATGAAGTGTTCGCGACCGGCATTGTCGCGCCGGGTGTATTTGAACAATGTCATTACCTGATGGGTATGGAAGACTGCTTGATCAATTTCTATGTAGAACCCGAATCAATGAAAGAACTCATTGATTACATAACAGAATATGAACTTCATTACGCGAAACTGCTTTGTGACAATTATCATCCTGACGCGCTTTTACATCATGACGACTGGGGCAGCCATCGTTCTTCATTCCTGTCACCCCAAATGTTTGATGAGTTTATTGTTCCCGCATACAAAAAAATATACGGATTCTATAAAGCGAATGGCGTAGAGGTCATTGTGCACCACAGCGATTCATATGCGGCCAACCTTGTCCCCCACATGATTGAGATGGGAATAGACGTGTTCCAGGGATGCGTGACGACAAACAATGTCCCCGAGCTGGTCAAAAAATATGGCGGAAAGATTTCATTCATGGGAGATATCGACAATGGTGTGGTGGACTGTGCGGATTGGACACCTGAACTGGTCGCAAGGGAGGTCAGGAGAGCGTGTGAAAACAACGGTAAATGGTACTTTATTCCGTGTTTAGCGGCAGGTGGTCCGGGCAGCACATACCCCGGAGTGTATGATGCTGTGAGCGCTGAAATAGATAAAATGAGTAAAGAATTGTTTTGACCCCGGTAGAGATAACGAACACTGAACCACTAATGTATTAAGGAGCGAAAAGGAGAGTCGATTTTACAATGGACCGACAAGCGTTTTCTCAATCTAACGGGGTCCTATCCCTGACCTAAGGCCCTTAACACCTTATCCGGTGTGGCCGGCGGATCGACCCATTTGCCGATAGCGTTATAGATTGCGGCAATCACCAGGTGGGTGTTCGCCAGGGAATGGCTGATACCGTTGGCTCCGTAAGCCGCGTTTCCGGCCCGCGTTTCCAGAAACTCCATAGCGACCGGCGCGTTATCCAGGATGGTGGGTTTTTTATACTCGAACATATTGGTGTTGAGTTTTACACCGGTCTTGTTGTCATAGAAATAATCTTCATACAATTGGCAGCCTTCACTGAAAAACATGACCTGATGAATCTGCCCTTCCAGTGATGTGCGGCGCATAATCTTGCCCGGATCGGCAACCACTCCAAACCGGAGTATTTCCACTTCTCCGGTTTCTGTATCTACGGCTACCTCGCACATGGCGACATTCATGGTATCCAGCTTTTTGCCGCGCTGGTTCCAGACAGCCAGAGGAGGTCTGCCGGAATATGTCGCGAAAAGGTTCGACTTAACAGCCTGCTTGAGCGGAAGACCTATATTGGGATTGTTTTTGACAATCACTTTTCCATCCTGAAGGTCCAGGTCTTCCGGCTTCATGCCCTTAAAGGGACTGGGAGCGGGCTTTGGCCCGGGCCTGCCGACTCCACCTTGCAGGGGAGAATTATCCGCCTCCTCAACCGCCCTCTCCAGGATCCGCTTTTTTAATATGTTCGCGCATTCTTTCAAGGCCCAACCGGAAGCGGTTGTTCCATCACTGCCGCCGCCCCAGGGTTTATAGGTTTCATGATAATCAAATTTGCCCTTTATATCCTCGTAATTAAGTCCAAGCTCTTCGGCCACGACCATCATGTTGGCTTCCATGATATAATTACCGATAACAGGCCCCTTGGAATCCAGATGCACCGCTCCGTCTCTCAGCTCCAGTTTGCAGTTAAAGATCATACCCGAGTGTCGCGGACACTGCTGGTACCTGAAGCTTGCTCCATGCATTCGGCCGTCTTCAAGCTTCTTTTTACCCGTATCATGCCATTTCCAGTTCATCATCTTTTTGGCCGCTTTGACACAAGCTTCAAAGCTGGGCACAGGATTGGGATCCGTCTGAGAATCAGGTCCGTGAAGGTTCAACCTGGCTATGTCCATGGGATCTTTCCCTAGTTTTTCGGCGATCAGATGTATTCCCAGGGTTATGGAATCCCAGTTCATAGGATTATGCTGACCGCTCAAGTACATCTTTCCCCGATTGCTGTCCACAACATCCATGTTTTGTTTAACATTCCGGCATCTTGTCGTGAAATAGGGGCCATAGTTCTGATCCATTGTCGTACCGAAAATAGAGCTGCCTTCCACACCGGAATCCGCGATGGAAAAATCGTCAATAGCGGTAATCAGACCGCTTTTCTTAAAGCCGACTTTCATACGCATGAAGCGCTGGTTCAGGTTAAAGTCATACTGGTCATAGCGACTGTTGACACAGCGGACCGGTCTTCCTGTTCTCTTCGCGAGCAGAGGGGTAATCAGCTGTGATTTACGAAGGCCCCAGTCGCAGTATTTGCCCCCTATTAACATGCACTCCTGAAAGACTTTTTCAGGAGGCATGTGATACATAGTCGCTATTGTGCCGGGATCATTCGGAGTGCCGACACCTTCAATATGCAGGTTCTCCCCTTCACCATGATAGGTATTCTGGAACCACCAGGCCACCGAACCCATGGGATTTGGAATATGCCCGGAAAAGGATGGGATGTTGACATCATATTCGATAATGTGGTCGGCCTCCCTGAACCCGGCTTCCACATCACCTTCGCTTACGTTGGAATAGGAAACATTACCTTTTTTGGGTGGATTATTTCCACCCCCCATTCCGAATCCCCCAAAACCACCCTTGGACGTTGAAGCCGTGGGACGAATAATAGGGGCACCAGGCTCTCTTCCTTCAAGGATATCCACAACATGGGGCAGAATTTCCCACTCTATATCAAGATTTCTCAATGCTTCATCACATAAGTCTTCATTCTCGGCGACAACAATTGCCCCGACTTCTCCGCCTTCCTGATCCGCTGTATTGCCAAAAATGGGTTTGAGCGGCCCCATCATCATTTCACCGCTTTCCAGCAGATTTTTGATATCTTCATCTTCCCAGGTCAAAATATCAACAACACCGGGTATTTTTTTTGCCTTGCTTGTATCGATGCTCTTGATTCTGGCGTTTGCGTACGGACTTCTTAGGAATTTGGCATGGAGCATGTCAGGAACGATATAATCCGCTCCGAATTTTGCTACACCGGCTGCCATGGCCCATGATAGCCTGCCTGGTAGGTTCGCTTTCCCAACGACCCTGAATTTTTCTCTTTGTCCATTGACTCCATCTAGATCAGGCATGGTATATATCTCCTTTTAATAGGTCCTGTCGTCACGATGTGAATACACTGTATATCATATATAACAAACTACAATCATAACAGAAATATTTTTGAAGATGCCTGGCTTCAGCCTCCCCCCGGACCATCGCCCATGAATTCGCTTGACTTCATGCCCCCTTTTAGTTAATAAAATATCAGTAAAAATAATATATTTTAATTCATTTTAATGCACTATGAAGTAAATTTCACTATCCGTTAACCCGCGGGGGAAAGATCTGTGAATGGGTAAAGGAATATCAAAACCCTGTTTCTCAAATTGAGAGCGGGGTTTTGTGCTTTTGAGATAACGGATAAAAGTCAAACATCGATCTGTCGAAGATTCCGGAATTTGAGCAGGAATCCCTTAATTTTTTTGACTGTTCATTGATAATTGATGGCTGAGGTGGCCGTGCCTACACCAAAAAAAACAAGTATTTTGTTTAATCCCCCTCCTGTTCGGAATCGCGTCGTGAATTCAGTTCACGGCAACTTTCACCGGAAACCCTTTCCAGCCTGCTGTGGGCTGCGTGGGGCATCAATCGCCCCGCGATGGCCGCCGGACCGCTCCTTCTGTCAGAGACATTCAGAATATGGATGTCTACGTGGCCATGAGTGATGGTCTCTATCTATATGAAGCACAAGATCATGAGCTGAAAAAGATATTGAATGAAGACATTCGAGCTGCAACCGGAAATCAGGAATATTGTAGCAAAGGCAGCCCTGAATTTGATCTATGTTTCGGATCTTGCCAGATTAAATGTGCCTGATCCTATGGCGGTTGAGTTTTTCAAGGGTACCCACAGCGCTTTCCTGTCTCAAAATGTTTATTTGTTCTGTGTGTCGGAAGGCCTTTCCACAGTGGTATGGGGAAACATTGATAAAGCGTCGCTTGCAAAAATAATGAAGCTCCGTGAGGATCAAAAGATCACACTGGCACAATCCGTGGGATACCCGCCGGAACCTTAACCAGGCAGAGGATCCACAGCATAACGCTACTTTTTTTGGTTAGAGCGAAAACAGATATTGAAAGTTTATAAGAAATGGATATGACTTTGTCCATTGTTTATTGATAACTGTTCATTGAAGAGGAGCATCCCATGAATATAACCGGCATATGGATTTCAATAGGATTGATTCTTGTATTTCTTATTTTTTCATGCCAGCCTATTCATTCCGATTTGGACGCATCGGGTGTTACACTGCGTGTTCTTAATCCGCGCGGTGAAATTACCCTCCCGCCTTTATCCCCACCCAGCAAGAGGATTCCCGATCTGAAAGGGAAAAAGATCGGTCTTTATTGGAATGAAAAGCCTGGTGGGAATCACTTCTGGAACGGTATCGAGCAGCTGTTGAAAGAAAAGCTGCCGGAAACGACTATCCTGCGCTACTCTGGCGCCTTTGACCTTGGTGATCAATTGGCGGCAAAGATGGCAAGAGAAACGGATGCATTCCTATATGGCGTAGGAGACTGAGGATCCTGCACATGGGCCGGCGTGTCCGGCTACTACAGGGTGGAAAAACTTGGTAACCCCGGAGTGTATGTATGCACCGACAACTTTATTCATGACGCTGAATCCGCGGCAGAAGACGTAGGGATGCCGAAAGCACGCGTCGTGACGGTAAAGGCCGAGGACTATTACAGGCTCAGGGGGACCGATGCGGAAATCATGCCTGTCGCGAAAGCGGTAATTGATGAACTCATCGATGGACTGAAAAGCCCTTTGACGGAAAATGAAGCAAGCACCGAAGCCGAAAAGGAAGACCTTGGACCTGTCACTGTTTCAGGGGATACCTACGCGCTGGCCATTGAAAAATTCAATGATATCTACCTGGGCAGACAGTGGGGAGATGGCTTGACACTCTTGCCTCCGACAAAGGAGGCGGTCCAGTCCATGCTTAAGGGAACGAGTCGTTCCCCGGATGAAATCATCGGTTCGGTAGCTCCCAAAAACGGTATCGCGACCATTGAAAAGATAGCCATCAACGCGGTGATGGCCGGAGCAAAGCCGGAATACCTGCCGGTGATCATTGCGGCAATGGAATGCATTACGGATCCCGATTACGACGATCTTCACGTCCTGACCTCAACCGGTTCTTTCAACTTCGCCATAATGGTGACTGGGCCTATTGCAAAAGAACTCAATATCAATTCTGGAATAGGATTCCTGGGCTATGGTTGGCAGGCAAACAGCACGATCGGACGCGCTTTAAGGCTCGCTATGATCAACATCGGTCGGTTATGGCCCGGTGTAAACGATATGGCCCTCGTCGGCCGCCCATCACAGCAATTCTATGTTTTTGCCGAGAACCAAGAATTGAGTCCGTGGCCCCCCTTCCACGTCACCCAGGGATTTAAAGTGGAAGACAGCTGCGTGACGGTCTCCTCGGTTATGGGTGCCTCCAGCCATCTGCTGGGCGGGGGCGCCGTTGCGACATGGACACCGGAAGATATTATGAAGAACGCCGTCCTTATGATGATGGAATCACGCTGGGGAATGGCAACCTGGAAACGGGGAAGCTCAAATCCTGGCCCGATGAAATATATTCTGTTTTTCGAACCTGTGCTGGCTATGGAACTGGCAAAACATGGTCATACACGGGCGACTTTACAGAAGAACCTATATGAACGGGCAACCATCCCTTATGAAGAGCTGACTCCCGCTGAAATTGCGAACATTCAACCCAGGATCGTTTCAGGAGAGATTCCTGAAGATCGTATTTCCGTTTTCAAAGACGCCCTTAATCCCGGGGGAAGGCTGCCGATCATGGACAGGGTTGAAGATATTCGTATTGTAGTGGCCGGGGGGATTCCCGGTTATTCTTTTGGCATGACTTTTTGGAGGGAAGGGCTGTACGCACCGACATCCGATCAAACGAAATTAATCTGGGGAGCAACGAAAACATGGGCGGGTCGATAAACAAAAAAAGGTCATTAAAAAGGAGGGTATTTCACATGAACAAAGTCATATTATTCCTGGCTGTCATAGGCGTGACCAATCCGGTATGGGCGGTGGATCCGATTATCGGCACATGGAAGCTCAATTTAGCGGAATCGAAGTTTCCGGCGACAGAAGTGATGCCAAAGGAACGCACGGAAATTTATCGAGAGCTAGACGTCGATCTGATCGAGTTTGAAGCGACAGGTACTGAGGCGAACGGTTCGCCCATTTCATTTAAAGCCACTTGGCCCCAACAGGGAGGGACCGTGGATATTCTGCAGGGAGGGAATGAGGAAACATCTTATATTGAAACACTGATTGAACCGGGAGACTGGTATGTAACGGTCCTTCAAAATGGCAAGCAAGTAGGAGTCATTCATAAGACTTTTAGTCAAGACGGCAAAAGAATGCGGCAGACTTACACAAGCACAGATGCCCAAGGTAATCCTTTTGAGCGCCTATCTGTGTACGACAGGCAATAGGGCCCAGACGCGAAGGAAATAGCTGTTTGAAACCGAATTAATGTAAATCTTGAAAATGCACAGCGAGCGCATTCCCCACACGCTTGTTGGAGCGCAGCGGAAATCCCGCTTGCGGGGTTTCGGGGTTAGCGAGCGAATTACAATAATAGAAAGATCCTTACATTTGGAAGATTCCCCGCGGCTTGCCGCGGGGAACTTCAATTTTGAATCTTGAATATGGAATCATCTTTTCATTGTTCATTGTTCATTGAAAAGGTGTCCTTTTTTGCATTTTAGAGAAAAACACCTTGCAACTATCTAGCGCATCGAGTAATATTACTCAATCATTGAGTAAATTAACACAGTGTCCATAAATTCACTATAAATCAATTGGTTATAAAAAGGATAAAACGATCAAGTGCCGGAATATCAATATGAACGTCCCGTTGTTAAGAAGATACTCAAAGTCTTTGAATCAGAAAAAAGACTACTTCAAATCCTGACAGGCCCAAGACAGGTGGGTAAAACCACGGCCGCGATTCAGATATCTAAAAAGTGGGACGGGCCTGTGATAAACGCGACAGCGGATTTGCCGTTGCCTCCCGGACCTGAATGGGTCAGGGCACAGTGGAACCTTGCCATAAGTAAGGCAAAGTCGAATGATAAAAGACAACAAAACATACTTCTTATTCTTGACGAGGTTCAGAAGGTTCAAGGATGGAGTGAAGTTGTAAAAGAGCTATGGGATCTGGAATGCCGGGAAAAGAAGGGAATCAACGTTATTATCCTGGGATCTTCCTCTCTCCTTATTCAAAAAGGTCTTTCTGAAAGTCTTTCCGGCCGGTTCTTTCTGCACAGGTGCACTCATTGGGGACTAGCCGAAATGGAAAAGGCATTTTCCTGGGGTATGGACCAGTGGCTCTTTTATGGGGGATATCCGGGCGCTGCGCCCTTTGTAGCTCATGAAGAAATCTGGTCTCAGTATGTGACGGACTCACTCATTGAGACTGTACTGGCCAAAGATGTTCTACAGCTTCAGACAGTGGCAAAACCAGCCCTGCTTAGACAGCTTTTTATGCTGTCGATCATGCATCCGGCACAGATCCTATCGTATAACAAAATGCTTGGCCAGCTTCAGGATGCCGGCAATACAACAACACTTGCTCATTACCTGAAGCTGCTGGAAACAGCGTTTCTTATTTCAGGTCTTGAACTCTTCCGACAGGGCAGATCAGCGAAACGCGCTTCAAGCCCAAAGCTTATATTATGGAATAACGCCCTGTCTAATGCCATCGCAGGCCGTTCATTTGAAAACACCCGCCAGGATTATTCGTGGTGGGGGCGAATTGTTGAAAACGCCGTGGGAGCGCACCTGCTCAATCACCTGGTAGGGCTCCCCTATTCCGTCTACTATTGGAGGAACAGGAATAATGAAGTAGATTTTGTGGTCAAGACACCAAATGATTTATGGGCATTGGAAGTAAAATCAGGAAACGCAAAGAGTCCAAAAGGCATTTCAGCATATTGCCGGCTCTATCCCCAAGCAAGGCCGTTGATCATTGGCTCCCAGAACATGTCTTTTGATGAATTCTTCAGGCTTGATCCAAGGGAGCTTTTTCAGTGAAGTAAAAATGAAAAAGGTTGTTCACTGTTCAAAGGAGGCAAGATGCTCAGAAAAATCATGATCGCTATTGGCCTGATAGCGTTGCTGCCAACCATCAGTATTGCCGGGGAGGTCAATGTAAAAAAGCTTAATACGGCAAACTGGATCTATTTCGAAACCGCGAGATTTCGTGTTTTGACTGATGCGAAAGAAGAAATAGCATTTGATTTGGCGCGTGAATTAGAGAATTTTATGTGCTTTTTGAGCTTTTTCCTTGGGTATGAACAAAAGGCCTTGCCTGAAGAAGTGCATGTTGTGGCTGCAAAAAATAGAGGCTCTTTTAAATCTTTGGGAATGCCGGATAATCTTGCGGGTCTTTTTCTCGAGAGAGATGGTTACATTATTTTCGCCAACTGTGAGAGATTTAGCTCTTCCTCAAAAGGAATGGGCAGTTTAGGTCGCTCATTCATACTTAATGAACTCGTTCACTTGTTCCTGCATAATGCATCCAGTGAATTAGCTCTCCCGCTATGGTATGATATAGGAATGTCTCGATATTTCAGCACGTATATGGAAAAGAAGGGTAAAGTCATCATTGGTGACATGAGTGTACTGAGAGACCAATTTGTTACTATGTTAGCGGGTGTTGGAGGATTTATAAGCGTTGATACTGAATCATTGTTTAAGATGTCGAGAAAAGATCTGGATTATTTGGACACCAGGCGATCAAACGAAATCTTTGTGTCTAGGTTTTACGCGCGCGCTACTTTAGTTGTTCATTACATGCTTTCGGATACAAAACGCAATGAAGATCTGAATCACTATCTATCTTTGCTCAAAAAAGGATCTTCAATTGATGAATCCTTTAAAAATGCATTCAAAATGACTTTCTCAGAACTTGATAATAAGGTTAATCATTACATCGAAGGGAAGAACATTAAGATTCGGTCATACAGATTTGGTGAGGATGGATTAAATTGTCCGGATGTAGAATATAGAAAACATGACATAGCCAAACGTGGTGCTTTAGGGCTCTTATATACAAATATATGTATTCTCCCAGATGATATTCTGACTGATGCGAACTTCGACAAATTAAACAATGATATGGAAAAACTTCATCCCGGATTGATTGATGATACACTCAAAAATCAGTTCGCGGAACATCCCGAAAATCCATTAGCAATGCTGAGGCTGGCAAGGACCTACAAGAGACTGAATAAGTATGCCGAAGCTATCGACATGTATGAAAGGGCGTTTTTTCTTAAGGAGCCTGATGCCACGACACTAAATCACTATGCATGGTTCCTGGTCACCATGCCAGATAAGGAATTTAGGAACCCAAAAAGGGCCATCGAACTGGCTGAAAAGGCTGTGGCCATGGAAAGGTCACCGAGTTATCTGGATACCCTCGCTGAGGCCTATTATGTGAACGGATCAATTCAAAAGGCTATTGAGACGATTAACGAAGCCATATCCCTTAATCCGAGAAATATTGCGTACTATAAAGACCAGCTTAAGAAATTCAAGGAAGCCGAGGAAAAGCTGTGACAAATCTTAATTCAGTGAACAATTATCAATAACCAATGATCAATTATGGAAAATGAGGAAAGCATAGCGTATAACAAAGCCTATACCTTCGCGAAATTGATAGTCAAATGCTATTAGGATATCGCAGCTGATAAGAAAGAATTTGTGCTCTGAAAACAGTGGCTAAGAAGCGGCACTTCCATAGGCGCGAATATCTCTGAAGCCAATGGCGCAATCTCGAAAGCTGATTTTCCCTCAAAGGTCTCAATTGCATACAAGGAGTGTCTGGAAACAAAATACTGGTTGGACCTTCTCAAGGGCACTGGGTATATCAGTGAAGAAAGATATGAAACTCTGTTCGGTGTGGCTGACGAACGGCCAAGGATCCTTTTCTCGATTCTCAAAACAACCCGTATCAAGAAATAATTGATAATTACTAATCGTATATTGATCATTTTTGATTGATCATTGATCATTGTAAATGAAAGGAGATTAAAAAATGAAAAAAATCAGACTACTTGTTATTCTGGTCGCTCTGGGGCTTATGGCCGCCTGTTCCGAGGCTCCGACAACACCTTCTGAACTGACTGATCTAATGGAGCGCGTCGCCATCGAAGACTTTTTCTACGATTACTACGCGCAGTTCAGGCCGGACAGTCCTCATGATTTTAAGTCCTTTTTCACTGCTGACGGAAGGCTCGAGGTCAACGGCATGGTCTTTAATGGCCTGGACGAGATCACGGCCATATATGGCCAGATCGGTGTCGGTGGAGAGGAAGAGGAGAAGAAAGCTGAAGGCGCTGTACCTGAAGGCGTATCCGAGATGGTGGTCACGAACCTGAAGATTGATTTGCAGGGTGACAAAGCCGTCGCGACACTACTCTGGCACAGCATCAGTTCGGACCTGGTGACATCAGCGCCTAAAGTGATCGAGTACGGGCGTGAACGGAGTGAACTGGTCAAGCAGGATGGGCGCTGGTTGCTCAGCAACCGTGTCGTCCTCACTGAGGGCGGTATGCCCGAGGGGCTGCTGGCATCCTATCCGAAACGTTGAATTGGCATTTTACCCGTTATAGGCCCTGTCTCTAAAGTGGGGAATCAAAAAATCAGCCAAATAACTCAACAAAGTAAAGAACGTCCCACAAAAGACGGAGGATAGACGTATGAACCGGAAATTATCATTTTTCTTCCTCATTTTTGTTATTACCGCCTTGACATGCCTTGCCGGCATCGCGTTTTCACAGCCTTCGGACGCGATACTTAAAGTTCGTCAGCGTTTTCTGGACGCGGAAATTAACACCCTTACCTTTCACAACATAGATGAAATCTTTGAAACAAGAATGGTACCCACAAAGGGTCCTGTCTGGGACCTGAAGCTAAAGCCTACACCCCTTGACTTTTCCTATGAATATAATGGTAGGACCCTTCCGGCTGCGGATTTTGCCGAACGCACCTATACCAACGCGATACTTATTATCAAAGACAATAAAATAGTCTTTGAGCGTTATTTGAATCAAACCAGTGAAGATACTCACTTTCTTTCAATGTCGGTCGCTAAATCAATTACTTCCATTTTAGTGGGAATGGCGGTTAACGATGGCGCTATTGAATCGGTGAATGATCCCATTGTGAAGCACATTCCTGAACTTAAAGAGAGTGGCTACAAAGATGTTACAATTCGTCAGGCACTGATGATGAGGTCCGGCTGCAATTGGGATGAGAGATATGACTTTGAGAAAGCCACTCCGATGTCTGATCTCCATAATGGCGCTATTGTCGAAAACAGGTTTCGTTTCACATCCCCGGCATTGTCCTTGAAGAGCATTCATCCACCTGGAAAACACTTTAACTATTCAACGGTTGAAACGGGTGTTCTTGGCTGGGTCATTGAACGGGCGGTGGGCAAACCTTTTGAAGAATATATGGCTGAACGGTGGTGGCAAAGGGCCGGTATGCAATCATATGCTTTCTGGATCGCGGATGGCAAGCCCGGCACAGGCAGGGTTGTAAACGGTATGGGCTTTAACGCGGTGCTCCGTGACTATGGGCGTATTGGACTTATGATGCTGTATGGGGGCAAGGCAAACGATCAGCAACTTTTATCGGGAGCATGGATCAATGAATCGACTGTTCCTGATAAATCCAGCGAACCGATCGCTCCGGGTTCTTCTCTGGGATACCAGTATCAGTGGTGGACACTCACGGACTCTGATGCCTTCATTGCAATCGGCTTGCAGGGACAGTATATCTATATTGATCCGACCACGGATACTGTTGTTGTTAAAGTGAGTTACTTTCCACCCGGCGAGCAAGAGGCAGAGAATGAAACCTTCGCGTTCCTGCGGGCAGTCTCAAAATGGGAGCCTTAATAAATAGGGGGACCATAAAATATAAAGCTTTGACAATTCCGGTTGGTCATCCTATTCCTTTGACGTCTTTTCTCCTCGTACAAGGGGTGTTCTTCACATTTGCATATGTGGAAAAAGAATCATAGTTCCGCTTGCTGCGTTGCTGTCATTCCCGCGCCCGTCCGCCGCAATAGCTTCGCTATGGAGGGTGGAAAAGCGGGAATCTAGATTCCGGATAAGCCCTTTGGGCTTTCCGGAATGACGACTTGATACCCCGCTGCCCTGCGGCAGGGAGGTTCATTCAATAGTCAACCGGAAGCCCGACTCCTTCACTTATTGTGAATAAGGTTACAACAAATGTCAAAAAAAAGAACGGATATTGAGAAACGGAAAGCCAGGTCACGCGAAAAGAAGAAAAAGAAGCGATCTCTAAAGATTGCCAAGGACAAAGCCCATCAAAAGGTCCAGAATATATTCAGGCCAGGTCTTCCTCATATGGGAGCGCCTGAAGGATATAGATCCATTTCAATGTCCCAGGCCATAATGGAATATTCAAAACCGATCATGGAATTTGTAAAAGATGATGAAAAAGGGATGAATGATGCTGTTCAAGCCGGTATGCTGCTCTGGAATTATTCCCTTTCCCTGGAAAAGCAAGAAGAAGATAAGGGGCTGAAGAGTAAATTATTGAACATCCTGAGCAAGTCCTTCAGATTGGATAATGAGAAGGCCTCTGCCCTAATCACAAAGATGGTGTCAAGATATCGTTATCTTTTCCCCGAGGAAATTCAGCCAAAGGGAACGCCCTTCATGTTTATAAGAAAGGAGGTTCGATACCTGATCCGGCCTTTCGATTACAACAAATTGAGAGTCTCTGAAGAGACCATTCCTCTGGATCAGAAAGACAGAATCCTAATAGACAAGATAAGACAATTGGACAAGGATATTCAGGATAGGAAGGAGTGGGATACCTACGAAAAGCTCTTCCATTCAATAAAGGAGGAATGTGAGGAACGCTTTGAGTTATGGCTTATAAACAAAGGACTGAAAGATAATCCAGGCGATTATTCTTTTTGTTTATCCACTTATCTTGATTTCATTTACGGATATATGCACGATGACACCGTTGTTTTAAAATCAGTCCCCGAGATCTATTTTATTGAGTTTTTTGAAGATTTTCTGATAAGAAAGATGATGGTTGAGCCGATCGAATATGTCTATTGGCCGCCCGCCCTGAAACTCTTCTACCAATTCCTTCATGAAAAAAACTATCTTGATAATCCCAATGCCATCATAGAGAAGATTGATCAAATAGAGCCCGACTTTATATCGGTCTTAAAGAAACAATTTGCCTAATAAAGGCTTTTTTGATGATAACGGACGTTCCTCGCATTCACATATTGGGGAAACTAGTTGAACGAAATACTGGAGTCAGCCCTCGACTTTTGACATGAGTGACCGATGCGTGTCCATAGAATCTCAGGACTTAATCCGATTGAATGGAAGTTTCGTGCCGAGCGTGCTTTGATTTTCTGACTATGGTTATGGGCATGAGTGCGCGCCTTCAAAGGACCACATAGGAATGACTTGTGAGGTATATTTCGGCGTGGTATGATCACGCGCGGAATATTGTTGTGACAAGGGGGACGGGCATCAAGAAACATCAGTTTTCATCCGTAAACCATCCTTATCATGGAGATATGATTATGACTAGAATTGATGAATTAAACGCGTATGGGAATACACTTGAACAAACCTTGGCGCTCAAAACATCACCCATAGCCGTAAAAATGCTGAGGACTGAAAACGATATCCCGGAATACGCCCTAAGGCCAAAAAGGGATAGAAATGATCATTTGGCACAGTGTCAGGCTTTTGGTTTGTCAAGGTATCAGGGAAAGACTGTCGCCATGTTAAAAGAGGATAACTGGTGTTGGGGTCCGTTGTTCGCCTATGGATTAATAAGACAAGAAGTCGCGGATAATTATCAGGAGCTTCAAAATGATCTGAAACACATCCCTATGCTGGAATATGGAAAATATATCGGTATATTATCCGCTCCTTTGAAAACAGCGAAATTTGAACCGGATCTGATCATGATATACTCCAATACGGGGCAATTGAGACACATGCTTCATGTCTTGAGTTTTATCGGTGAAGGACTCATTGAAACGCCGCTCTATCCTGTCGCTTCCTGCGCGTTCGCTGTCGTTCCCGCACTATCCGGTCAACCGTGTGTTACCCTGCCGGATCCAGGCGAGATCGGCAGGGCTAACGTTGGGGAAGATGAGATCATTTTCTCTTTACCCACCAAAAACATGGCGAATCTGGTTTCTCAGATAAAGGCATTTGATGAAAGAAAAATGGGTTACCGCGATCACGCGTTCCTGGAAACCCGATCCGACTTCCCAAGACCGGATTTCTATAAACGCCTGTATCGAGAAGTCGGCCTTGATGGGAACGATACGCCGACTTGGCCGGAACATTGAGATAAGGGGGACGTAAAGGGGTCCCCGCTCAAAGTCCAGGATCTTCGAACGTGTCTATTTGACTCATGATCTCCAAAAAAAGACGGTAAATGGACACTTCCTGAGTCTATTAACTTGAAATGAAGTTTCCTATAAGGTTAAATAACGGTGTAGCGGAGGCCGACCGTCTTTCCTTCCGATCAATGACGTACTATTGAAGTGAGGAGAGAGATTATGTCCGCCAAAAGAGCTAAAGAGAATTCAACTTCAAACCTTCCCAAGACAATTTGTCAGAATATATCGGCGAATTTTTTGATCTTGATTATTCGATAGCGACAAGGTCCTCTGATATTCATATCCATGATGCCAAAGGCTGGACATTAGTTACAGAGGAGCGTTAACGAAAGGAGGTTTTTATGAAGAATAAAATATCACGCAGAACGTTTCTGAAATCGGGATTGGCCATACCTGCGGCCGGATTTGTCCTTTCTCCATTCAGCCTGACAGCTTGCAGGCAGCCGGGAGGCCCGCCTGTTGGAAGCAAAAAAATGGCAGAATTCAAATCAGACTATATCATCACGGAAATGAAAAAAAATGTGGTGCTGGCCTGGGGGGCTCCGGACACTCCCCTTGAGGAGTATATCCCCGGCGAAAATCGCTCGATGGAGCATGTGTTGTATATAGACGGCGAGGTCGGACCCGGGACATTATATTCCGAGTCTCTTTGGTTATTTCCACCCAATATGGTGAGCCCCCAAGCCGCGAAAAAGGCGGCCGAAATGATGAAAAAGATCAAACCCGGCGCCAAAATCGGTCCACAGCCGCACATACACCCATTTGACGAACTTTTTACCTTTTTCGGCAGTAATTTTGACGATCCTTCAGACCTGGGCGGTGAAATGGAGTTTTGGCTGGAAGACCAGCCTGTGACTTTTTCTAAAAGCTGCATCGTTTATATTCCTGCCGGCATGAAACACTCTCCTTTTAATATGAAGCGAATGGAGAGACCGTTATTCCATTTCAGCATGGGCTTCACGTCCTCATATGAGCATACCGTTCTTGGCGACAAGCCGGGAAAATACGCCGGTGAAAAGGATATGCTCAAATACTTTGTTTTTGGCGACAAGGCCGGCCGGAAGACGCCCGTGTTCAGGACAAAAATCCCGGATGGTTTTATTCACCGTGTCGCGCATCTTGACAGCGATGTTGTTACAGAGTCCAGCTTTCACGCGGAAACGGCATGGATTTGGCCTGAGGAACGATCCGGACTCAAAGGAGAGGCCGTCACATTCGTAGACAAGCACACCCATCCTTTCCCGGAAATAATCGCCTTTTTCGGGACTGATTTTGATGATATCCATAACCTGCAGGGTGAAGTCGAATTATGGGTAGAGGGAAAGCCGTATCAAATAAACAAGAGCTTTATGGCTATCATCCCCGAACAAGTGGAACATGGGCCTTTGACGGTAAGGAATGTTCAAAAACCTATTTTCCACTACACCGTGGGACACGCCGGATTGTATACGTAAGATTGTTTTTCGCTCATGTAAAAGGGACCTATTTACAGCTTCAAGAGATTGGAGGATGTTCCAATGAAGGGTGGATATATCGGTAAAATTCTAAGAGTCAATCTGACCGGAAAATCGATCGACACAATCGACACGGAGAAGTATGAGGAATTTGGCGGCGCGCACGGCATCGGCGCGGCTATTTTCTTTGATCTGGTTGGCGATCAATTGCCGTTTGACGCTTTCGATCCCAGAAACGTGATAACCATCATGACGGCGCCTTTTTCCGGCACTCACGTTCCGAGTTCCGGTCGGTGCGAACTCCAGGGTTTGGCTCCGATGTACTACCCTATTGAATGGTTCAGCCGAACCAACTGGGGAGGGCGCTTCGCGGCCCAATTGAAATACGCGGGCTGGGACGGGATTGTGATCGAAGGAGGTTCCGATGAACCGGTTTGGATAAACATCATCAACGATAAGGTGAGGATTGAAAAGGCCCAGGGTCTCTGGGGGATGGAAATTATTGATACTCAGGAGGAGATCACACGTCGCGTCATGCCGGACGCGAGATTCGGCGAATGGGTTGAAGTAGACGACGGCTTTACATCTCAAGTTCCGGCGATAGCCTGCATTGGCCTGGCGGGAGAAAACAAGAGCAGGATCGCATCTATTGTGCACGGTGCGGGTGCCAGCGGCGCTCAGGGCGGATTCGGAGGAGTGTGGGGAGCGAAGAAACTCAAAGCCATTAGTGTCATCGGAACGGGAAGCGTTCCGATCGCGGATCCCAAGGCGCTGATGAAGGCCAGACTATGGTTCAACCAATTCCAATGGAATGTGGATAAGCCGCTCGATCCCAAAATGGAATCGAGAGCGTTCATGCTGTTCAACGGCGCGCCCAGTGGAGGAAATACGCATAACATGAATCTTCCGCTCGAACCCGCCCGTGCCGCGGCCTGCGCATCCTGTCCCAGGGGATGCCGCATGCGATTGGCGGGGGGAAAAAGCAACGAATCGATCTGCGCCAGCACTGTCGAATACATGGGAATGCGGGGTCCACGTATCGACAAAATGAGAGCAACCGACCTGCTGCACGCGTACGGTATCAATCATTGGCATATCGCGGCGCCCAAAAATTACATCATGGGTCTTTACCGGTTGGGGATTCTGGGGCGCGGAAAAAAGATCGAATGCGATCTTCCGATGGAGCGTTTCGACACGCTGGAATTCGTTGAAGCACTGATGCGCAGAATCGCCATGCGCGAAGGAATCGGCGACGATCTGAGTGAAGGCGTTGCCAGGGCCGCGGTCAAATGGGGCAGATACGAAGAGGACCTATCCAGCGGCCTCCTGAATCTGCCGTACTGGGGTTCTCCCGAACACTACGACCCCAGAGTTGAAGTAGAATGGGGTTACGGATCTCTTTTAGGAGAGCGGGACATTATGATGCACACGTTTAACTACCCCCTTCACTGGATGCCCATGGCCATGATGCGCGCTGGTGTGGAACCGTATCTTTCGGCCGAGAAAGCGGTGGAGATCGTCGCTTCAACCATGATTCCATACGCCGGTGACACTTTCATGCTCGACTACAGCGAAGGTCCGACCGGCATCTATTCCATTCACAAAGTCAAGCAGGTCGCCTGGCACCGGCATTACGAGAGATTTTGGATCGATTGCACCGGCTTTTGCGGATGGAGATGGCCGATGTTCTTTACCAACAACACCCCCGATAAGCTGGGCGCGACTCCCGAAGCCGAGCCTAAATTCTTCAACGCGGTGACCGGCAAGAATATTTCCTTTGCCGACGGCATGGAGATCGGGAGGAAGATATGGACGTTGGAAAGGGCTATTTGGACCTTTCAGGGGAGGCATCGGGATCAGGAAGTATTTCCGGATTATATTTATGACACGCCTTCCAACGAACATGTGATGCCGACATATCATAACGGAAAATGGGCCTACACGCCAAACGCGGGTCGAAAGCTTCAGCGTGACAAATTCGAGGAATGGAAAACCATGTTCTACGATTTCGAGGGTTGGAACACGGCCAATGGCTGGCCGACAAGAAGGACTCTTGAAAGCGTGGGATTAAAGAAGGTTGCCGACACCCTCGAAAGAAAAGAAAAACTGGGATAGCGCCATTCACTGAATCATTCATGTTTGATCCATAACAAGTTGTACAAGGCAATCAGGATAACAACAAAAATAAGGAGGAGACCCATGAGACGTACTACTTTGATGTGTATTGTGCTTTTAAGCGTGTTCCTTACAGCCGTGTCCACTTCCGCAGCGGATAAGGTTTCCGCTACACGCGGAGGACTGCGACACGCGGTCGACTTATACATCGAAGCCCAGACCAAAGGCGATATTTCAGGCCTGCCGCTAGGGACAATGTTGAGTTATAAGGAGAACATGGTGCCTGTTGATATCAACAAGGGGCTTATCAATCAGCCGATGCAGATAGACTTTCATCGCAGCCTGTATGATACTTATTCGGGCCAGACGTTTACCGAGGTCATCGTGACAAACAAGGAAAAACCGTATGTCATCGGTACACGCATGCGTGTCAATCATGACAAGATCGCCGAGATCGAGATCCTGTGGACCACAACAGGCTACTGGCTTTTTGACGCCGATGCCTATCTCAAGTATTCATCATCGGAAAACTGGGACCCCATTCCCCAGGAGAATCGTGAAACACGCGGAACACTGGTCGCCGCGGCAAACGCCTATCTCGACGCATTCCTTGAAGGAAAAATTGATCTGGTGCCGTGGGGATTTCCCTGTGTCCGTATTGAAGGCGGCGCGTACACCGGTACGGGTTCACCCGATGACAGCTGCGAGGTTGGGGTCCCGAGCGGATTGAATATCACCAACCGCCGTTTTATCGTGGACGATGTGATCAATGCGGTCGTGGTATTTTGCACGTTTGGGATAGATACTCCGGATGGTCAAAGTGGCTCCGCTGATACCCACCTTTTCCGGGTGGAAAACGGCAAGTTGCGCTATGTGCATACACTGACTCACCTCTTGATGTCAGACTTCCGGGGTGAGATGCCGAAAGACATGCCGAAACAGTGAAGAATCTTGACCAAAGGTCGGGACTTCTTCTAAAAAAATGCCGGACTGCATTGGGGGCACATGCCCCCAAATCCCCTGGGGCCATTCATTCCCATATCGGTGTATTATCCGCTCCTATGAAAACAGCTAAATTTGAGCCGGATCTGATTATGATATACTCCGATATGGGGCAGTCGAGGCACATGCCTCATGTCTTGAGTTTTATCGGTAACGGACTCCTTGAGACACCTCTCTATCCTGTCGCTTCCTGCGCGCTCGCTGTCGTTCCCGTATTTCTATAAACGCCTGTATCGAGAAGTCGGCATTGATGGGAACGATACGCCGGCTTGGCCGGGACATTGATATAAGGCGGATGCGACAAGTGACAGTGGACATAGTCAACCCATAAAAATCGGTTGACAATATCGAGATTTCAATAAAATGAAGGAATCAATAATATGAAAGATATTCATAGAAATGCTTCAAAAAGGATCAGTGTGCGCGCGTTAATCGTTTCCATTATCCTTTTAACAGGTATATCTACAGCCCATTCCGCCCCTCCGGATGCTGAAATGTGCTCTTTTCTGGAACGTTTTCATGGTCATACCTGTCCTGGATCACTCATGGGCCTCCGGCTTGGTCTGGCAGCCAAGGAGGCTTTAAACGCGCAGGGCAGAATAACAGCGAAGACTTTGATGCTTGCTTGTTCAGTAGATGGGATTCAGGTCGCCACCGGGGCCACCATTGGAAATAGGGCCCTTACCCTGGAAGACCGCGGTGAAATGGCTTTGATTTTGACCGATGTTCAAACCGATAAGCAGGTGGAAGCCCGTTTGACCCAGGAGGCTATGAATCGCGCTAAAATTTTTCGCGAACTATCCGGTAACGCTCGAACGATGGACGATGGATCTCCCGAACAGGTAAACATTAAAAAAAAATTGACGCGGTCCTTGACTGGTTTCGCACAGTATCTGATGCGGAGGTGGTAACAGTTAAGGTTTTAAATTAAATGAGAACAAGAAAGAAAAAATAAGTTGTTTTGCATAAAACATAAACCAGGAGGTGCCGCAATGAACAGCTCTTATCGCCGTTTCTTTCATCTCTTTACAGTCATCCCATTTATATTATTCACCATGACCACCCTGTGCGTGATCTCCTGGGCCCAGGAAAACCAGCAAAGTTCACAACGAGAACCGGAAGCTGGCCTTTCCCCAATTCCCTTGGCTGCGGCGAAGCTGACAGCTGATGATCTCGCGGCCTTTCTCGACGGCCTGGTGCCGCTGCAAATGGAGCGCGACGACATCGCCGGCCTGGTCATTGTTTTTGTCAAGGACGGGAAAACATTATTTGAGAAAGGTTACGGCTATGCCGACCGGGAGAAGAAAAGGCCTGTATCGGTGGAAGAGACCTTGTTTCGACCCGGCTCGATATCGAAGCTGTTCACGTGGACAGCAGTCATGCAGCTGGTGGAGCAGGGGAAACTCAATCTGGACCGTGATGTGAATGAATATCTCGATTTCAAAATCCCTTCCGACTTTTCAGAACCGATCACCCTGCGTAATATCATGACCCACACCCCAGGGTTCGAAGAAGCCATAAAAGAACTGTTCGTGGCCAGCCCGGAGGACTTGATGCCATTGGACCAATATCTATTGACGCACATGCCTTCACGCATCTTTCCGCCAGGTACGACACCGGCGTATTCCAACTACGCCACTGCTCTGGCGGGCTATATCGTGCAGAGGGTGTCCGGAGAAAAATTTGAGGATTACATATCAGCGCACATCTTCCAACCTCTTGGTATGGCTCATTCCACTTTCATCCAGCCGCTTCCGGAAAACATGAAACCCTTTATGTCTGAAGGCTATCGGCTCGGATCGGGCAAGCCTCAGAAATTCGAAATCATACCGGCCTCGCCGGCAGGAGCGCTTTCCATAACAGGAGCCGACATCGCGCGGTTCATGATCGCCCACTTGCAGGAAGGCGAGTACAATGGGAATCGTATTCTGACACCGGCGACAACCCGCCTTATGCACTCGCGCCATTCTGAATCTTCGTCCGGGATGAACGGTATGTGCCTTGGCTTCTATGAAGAATCGCGAAACGGGGAACGCATCATTGGACATGGCGGCGACACGTTATGGTTCCACAGCGACCTGCATCTCGTTCTGAATAAGAACCTTGGCTTTTTCATATCAGTGAACAGCGCAGGCCGCGATTCGCAGCTGCGCGATTCTCTCTGGCGTCATTTCATGGATCGGTATTTCCCTTACGAATTACCTCCGGCAAATCCCGCTGATGAAAAAATGACAAACGCGAAGATAGTCAGCCGTTCATACTTGACCAGCCGCCGCAGTGAAACGAATTTTCTACGCATCGGTTCCTACTTTAGTGAGTTGACATTTTCTGCAAATCCAGACGGCACAATACAAAGCAAGGCTATCAAGGCCCTCAATGGGCAGCCTAAACGGTTTGAGGAAATCGAGCCTCTCATCTACCGCGAGGTTGACGGGCAAATGCGGCTCGCGTTTACTCAGGAACCGGATGGTGAGATGACACTTAATCCCGCTCCCATTATTGGGTATATATCCGTGCCATGGTATGGGAGTCAGAAGTTTCTGATGGTGATTCTTTTTACGTCCGTTATTGTAACGCTACTGACATTGATCTTCTGGATCATTGCGGGTCGTGTGCGAAAGCATTATGGAAACTCCCTGGGTTTGGTCGGCTTTCCTCGCATTCTGCGTCTTGGTACCAGGATCGTGTGTGTATTTATTCTTGCCTCCTATATCGCCTGGGCCATTCCTCTCATCCGGCTAATACGTGATATCACTGAATCAGCATCCATGGATCCATGGTTTCGTTTCGCCCAGATTCTCACCTCTATCACCATGGTATTGACGATTATAGCCGTAATCAACTTGATTGCCGTATGGTTTCAGAGCCGGTGGTGGTGGAGCAAGATATGGGAGACATTGATCGGGTTTGCGTCCCTCGCATTCGTATGGTTCGTGATATTCGGACGATTATGGGAAAAGACGCTGATGTATTAGGCCGGTCGGCACAAATTGTCATGTAACAGTCCATCAGTTTTAAGAAGCGAAAGAGGACGTTGTTTCCAATAGTTATCTCAAATAGGACACCATGTGCCTAAACATTCTTGACAGACAAGGGCATCATCCATAGACTTAATCCTCGGAAATGGGAGGTGTAATCATGAACAGGAAACTTTTAATCGCCTTTCTATCTCTTTTGTTTGTATCGGCTGGTCATTATAAAGTCGTCGCTCAAGAAACAGGCACACGTATCAAGGAAGGAGCCCGCACTTATCCGGAAGCAGTCGTATGGTTAACACAACCCCATGAGATCGTCGCCATACGTTTGTTGCTGCAAGAGGGCGAAAAGGAGCGCGCGGTTGAAAAAGCGCGTGACTATGTCGCGAGTCTTGAAAACGTGCGTGGGGCTGAAGCCAAGCAACGTCATTATGACGCGCTCAGTGCGCTTTGCGCGGCTTTAACCAGTACGGGGGAGCTGAATGAAGCCATTGACACCTGCAGCCAGGCCATCGCGCTCTATCCTACACATTGGCAGGCTTTAAACAACCGCGGCAGTGCGTATTATGTCTCCGGTCAGATCGATCTGGCTTTGACGGATTACCGGAAGGCATTAAGTCAAGTGGAGGCATCGGAAGCGGTGACTGAACTTATTCAGCACAATATCGGACTGGCGGAAGCCAAAAAGTCAGATACAGAATGAACCTCCCCGCCGCAGAGCATCTGGGTATCAAGTCGTCGTTCCGGAAAGCCCAAAGGGCTTACCTGGAATCTAGATTCCCGCTTTTCCACCCTCCATAGCGAAGCTATTGCGGCGGACGGGCGCTGGAATGACAGCAACGCCGCAAGCGGCGGGGAATTGAACCCAGAGTGATTAAATAGATATAGGGTTAAGGATTAAATGGTTCGAGTGGAAACACGAAGCCCATCACTTAAGCGAAAGGAGGGACCATATGAAAAAAACGATATACACAATATTTTGTTTTACGATGATCTTTTACATTTTTCCGATTATAACTTTTGCAAGCGATTTTAGTGACATAGCTATATCCGCATTTCAGGAGTATCGAAAATCGAGCGATGCGTTGAGAACCGCGTTCTTATCCGGTGATACTGCTTCACTGAAGGAAAAGGGGGAATTGGTTGAAACTCACAAGGAAAACTTCACCAAAATCCTGAGATCTTTGCCCGGGGAATATTGTGCTGATCATCAACCGGATTTATTGAGAGAGTTCATAAAAACATTAACCGGCATAACAGATGAATATCCCACCTATGTCTTTGCCGAGCTTTACGCCTGTGATCCGGACACGGTTTTAAAAGAAATCCAGTCCCTGACACCCGAAGATCAAAAGAAAATAGTCGATGATCTGGATTATGGGTTTAAAAATATCACCTATAAAATAGAGTCTCTTCCAAATTATAAGGAACTGATTAAGAAACTGAATAAACATAAAAAGATGATCCGCAAAAAAGACTAAACGGATAGCCAAACGGTTATCGATGAGATTTCCGAATCAGATTTCAAGTTGATTGAAATCAGGGATTTATCGAAGATACTCTTCTTTGCGCGCTTTATCGTCGGTCAATAGAGTGGATGCCATTTCTTTTCCGTGAAAGAAGGGAGGATACCATGGTCGCTGAGTCCCTTATCTTTAGTCCATTTCCTATCCAAGGGCTGACTTTGAAGAATCGGATCACTATGGCGCCTTTGTATCTGGGGTATGCCCATAACGATGGCGGAGTCAGCCCACTCACACTCGATCATTACACTGAAATGGCCGGTTCCGGGGCGGCCCTTGTAGTCGTCGAACACACCATGATGCATCCGTCCGGGATAGCGACTCCGAACTCCCTGCGAGTCGATGACGACCGATACATCCCGGGCCTTTCCGAGCTGGCCCGTGTCATCCATGACAAGGGGGCCATCACCTTCCTTCAGATCAATCATTGCGGCCGGTACGCATTCTTCGCGCCGGAAAAATGGACCCCCTCCCCGATCAGAGTGGGTGAAACGATGACGAAGGAGATGACAAGAGAACAGATCGATTGGGCTGTTCAGTCTTACGCGGCGGCGGCGAAGCGGGTCAGGGAAGCCGGCTTCGATGGCGTGGAGATCCACGGGGGGATGGCCTATTTGATCGTTCAATTTCTTTCCCCGCGAACCAACCTTCGAACCGATCTTTATGGTGGGAGTCTTAAGAACCGGATGAGATTTCCCCTGGCCGTCTTTGACGCGGTGAAGGCGACCGTGGGCGATGATTTCCCCGTGGGATATCGCTTTTCGGCGGATGAAGAGGTCCCGGACGGACTCCACCCTGAAGAGACCGTCTTCCTCGCGCAAGAACTCGAAAAACGGGGGGTCGCTTACCTTTCGGTCATGGCGGGATCCTATGATGCCTATAACCTGATGGAGTATAGAGAAAAGGAAAAGAAGGAGGCCCACATGGCCCATTACGCCGGCGAAATCAAAAGGGCGGCTACGAAGACCCCTATTATCACGGCCGGAAGGATAAAAACCCCTGAAACCGCCGAAAGGATCCTTCGTGAGGGTACGGCGGATCTCATCGGCCTGGCACGCGTTCTTCTGGCTGATCCGCTTTGGCCCAAAAAAGCCAAGGGCGAGGTGAGTGAGTCGATCATCCAGTGCGATCCCAATTGCTCATTTTGTATGAAACGAACGAGTAGCGGGAAACCCGCCTTTTGCGCCCGTTGGGAAAAGGGTCGCCGTCAAGCCTTTCTGGAAAAGATAGGGGAAACGTTGGAAGACTCAGTATAGGCGGTTGTGTAAAATGAGTGATGACGCAAGATCCTGGTCTCTTGGGGCAATCCTTGACAACGGGCAGTAACCATTTCATCACGATAAGCGGGAGAAAAAATCAATGAAAAGCATAGTCATCTACTATTCATGGACGGGAAATACCAAGCAAATCGCCGAGGCCATACACGCGGGGATGAGAGAGACATTCAATGACTGTGAAATTATCCGCTTGGAGGAAGTGGATGCCGAAAGACTCGGGGACTATGATTTGATTGGTCTGGGCTCCTTTGTGCAAAGTTTTCAAGAACCTCCTGTTGTAACGGATTTCATCCATGCCATGCCTGATTTAGCGGGCAGGTATGGTTTCATTTTCTGCACTCATGGTACGTGTGCCGGTCGCTACATATCCAATATGGTCACAGGCTTAAGGGGAAAGGGTCTGACAGTGACCGGTTGGAATGACTGGTATGGCAGTGGTTTTATCCCTTTGATGCCGAAACCCTATTATACGGATGGTCATCCCGATGTCGTTGACCTGAAAGAAGCAGAGGAATTCGGGAGGGAAATCGTGCGGCGCAGCCAGAGGATAGCCAAGGGTGAGACTGAGCTTATACCCGAGTTACCGGATAAGGAAGCATATGATAGGCTTTACGGAATACCCATAGATCTTGCCACAGTAGACCTCACGGCTGAAATGATGAAATTGAAACCCGTATATCATGCAGAAAAATGCCTCTATCCCAGGTGCAAGATATGCGTGGACCACTGCCCCACTCATAGCATTGATCTGTCCAAATCACCTCCAATTTCATATGAGACCTGTGGGCCCTGCCTTGTGTGGTTTTGTGAGCAGCTCTGTCCCACAGGGGCCATGGAAGTCAATTGGGATCTCGCGGATCATATCATGGAGCAAATGACATCCCTCTTTGCCAGAATCGCTGAACCCATGGAAAAATATAAAGAACTACGCCGTTTCAGAAGCCTGATAACCAGGGAAGAAGGTACTGATACTCCTTTGTATAAGAAAAAGAATCATCCAAAACTCGTTAATCGTGATGGTGTGATGAAAGAAACCAAATGGATGAAAGAAACCAAATGATTGAAGGGGGATTCTGTAAGGAGTATCCAATGGCAAAACAACCTTTCACGGACCCTGATGCCGGCAAAACAGCCGAACAAAGGTTTTCTGAGCGTTCCAGGCGATTGCGGGATGCCATGCGGTTGAAGCAGCCCGACCGGATTCCTATCCAACTGGTTATGAGTTATATGCTGGCCGAGATGTATGGCGTGACCCGCCAGGAACAGCACGAAAACGCTGAAAAAGAACTGGAGATTCTTGAAAAGGCGGCGCTCCATTTCCAGCCGGATTGCATTGCCGGCGTCTACAACAACCCTGGTCCCAGCCCAAGGCATTGATAGAACAACTAGTCGAAGCGGGGATTTTGCCCTTTGTCTTCTATGAGGGGATCTGGAATCAGCGCCTGGAATATCTGGCACAGCTTCCCAAAGGGAAAACCGTGGGCTGGTTTCAGGCCAGCGATATTTTCAAGACAAAGGAGTTTGCCGGCGATACTATGTGTATCGCTGGCGGGATGCCGAATTCGTTGTTAAAGGCCGGCACTCCCGAAGAAGTCCGTGAATGGACCATTCGGCTGTGTAAAGAGGTCGGCAAAGGGGGTGGATTCATCATGACGACAGGTGTGGGCGAGATGGAAGGCTCCAAACCGGAACTCGTCAAGGTCTGGGTGGATACGACAAAGGAATTCGGGGTTTATGCTTAGGAGGAAAATCAATATGGATAATGACAGATATTTGTGGTTGGTCACCTCGAAACCGGACCCGAAAAGAGAAGAAGAATACAACAGGTGGTATGACCAGCATGTGGAGACGTTTTTCAAGTTCCCGGGACTTAAGAAAGTGGTCAGAAATAAATGCTTCCGGCCGATGCAAAATCCTGATTCCTGTCCCCAATACGTGGTGATTTACGAGTTTGATTCCAAGGAGGATCTGGAAACATTTCTCACGAGCGATGCGGCCGAAATAGCCAAGAAGCAATACGAAGAAGAATGGAATGGTTTAGGTGAATTCTTGTGGTCAGGCTGGTATGAGCCGGTGAAGAGACTTGAGAGGTAATTTGTCTCTCGCAGAGAACCACAGAGGAAAACATTGGGGATCATTGCTGTCCAAGAATATATCGAATTTGGACAAGAATGATCCGGTATATCAGAATCTCTGCGGAACTCTGAGTACTCTAGCGACCGGAGGGAGTGGGCGAGAGGAAGGGAAAACATGGAAAAAGTATATGACGGTATAAAGGACTTAAAGTTAGGGACTAAAAAGAACCCGGCTGTTGTTTCCGTAAAAACAAAGAGACGAATGAAACAGGTCGCCTCTATATTTGAGGAACATGGCTGGGAACATATCATTGAACTGGATAAAAACGAACCGGAGGATATTACGGATTTAGAGATATTGTTGAATACACCCAAGACCGTGACTGTGGATAAAAAAATCGGGCGAAATGATCCTTGTCCATGCGGAAGCGGCAAAAAATACAAGAAATGTTGTGGAAAATAATGTTTTTTGGGCTTATTATAGCGGGAATGTATTTCATAATATCAAGCCATGATTATAAGGAATGATCTTTACTTTGTTAACTTGAGTTCTCTTATCACTGTTCTTCCACCTTCAAAACCGATTTCTCATTCCTATAACGCCCTACATGATGCTAAGTGATCAAAGCAACAAACGTCCCTAAAACATCCTAACCGGCTTCATCATATGATGGAGTGAATTAACATTGACGTACAACACGGAACTCCATAAATTTCTCACCTCAAAAAGAGTATATTTTTATACACTTACTCTCAAAAGAGCAAGTTCCTCTTTTTTGTGTAAGTGATTGATTCAATTAGAGGAACCTATGTCTGAATTGTCGTCACAGGAAGTAACTCATTTACTTCTGGCTTGGCGTCAGGGCGAAAAAGAGGCCTTTGATAAATTGATCCCTGTTGTCTACGAAGAACTCCGGCGTCTGGCGCACAGTTATATGCGGGGTGAGCGAAAAGGCCATACATTGCAGACAACAGCATTAGTCAACGAAGCCTATCTCCGGCTCCTGGACTGCAGCAGAGTGAACTGGCAGAACCGTGCCCATTTCCTGGCCATCTCCGCTCAGCTAATGCGGCGTATCCTCGTCGACTACGCGCGCTCGCAACGGTCTTTAAAACGTGGCAGGGCAGCGAAGCGGATTTCGCTGGAAGAATTTCAGATCGCTTCTCCGGGACCCGATCCGGACCTGATTGAAATAGACGAGGCACTCCAGTCTCTTGTTCTGGTCGATCCTCGTAAATGCCAGGTCGTGGAGCTTCGGTTTTTCGGAGGCTTGACGGCCGAGGAGACGGCGGAAGTCCTGGGAGTATCGCCCGACACGGTCATGCGTGACTGGAAGGTGGCCAGGGCGTGGCTGGCCCGGGAGATGAAAAAAGCAAGCTGAGAATCTAAGAATAGACCCTTTGCCAGAAACATACACGAAGAAGTGCAAATTTTGGGTGATATTGGACGTGAAATGATAAATCAGAAACAAAACCAAAACAGCAAGATATTAAAATTCGAAACAATATTAAATATCTTAATGACACAAATTCAAAACAGAAAAGAAAAAATAAACATCGAAAAAAGTACTTTGTTTTGGTAATTTGAACAGTTGAATTTTGAATTTGTTTCGGATTTCGTGCTTCGGATTTCGAATTTCCCCGGCGTCGGGGTTTGAATCGCCCTCATGACAGATGAATGGGAACAGATTTCCGGTCTATATCATGAAGCCCTGAAGCTTCCTGAGCATAAGCGAGCTACCTTTCTGAAGGAACAGGCACCCAACGAAGATGTGCGCCTAGAAGTGGAATCGCTTCTCGCGCATGACCGGATGGGAGAGCAATTACTGGAATCACCGGCATTGGAGGTCGCTGCCAAAATGATGGCAAATGAAGATCTTGTCCTGATGACCGGTCGGACCTTAGGCCATTATCGAGTCGCGGATCTTCTGGGCAAGGGTGGAATGGGGGAGGTCTATCGAGCCAGAGATCTGAAACTTGGCCGGGAGGTGGCGATCAAAGTATTGCCGCAGGATTTTGCTGATAACAGGGATCGCCTTGCACGCTTCCAACGGGAGGCGAAACTGCTGGCTTCGCTGAACCACCCGCATATCTGCACGATATACGATATCGATGAGTATATGGGACATCACTTCATCGTCATGGAGCTGATCGAAGGCCGGACCCTGAAGCAACACATGCTGCAGCGGCGGATGAAAATGGACGAGATCCTGTCATTGGTGCTGGAGGTGAATGACGGGCTGGAAGCGGCGCATGCCAAAGGGATGATTCACCGGGACATCAAACCGACGAATATCGTCATCACAGCGACCGGTCATGCCAAGATCCTGGACTTCGGATTGGCTAAGCTTCTTTCGGAACTTCCATCCGAACAGGAGGAAAAGCGAGCCCTAGAATTGTCTACAGAAACAGCTGGGGACCATTTGACCCGTGCCGGGATGGTTGTCGGGACAGCGGCGTACATGTCGCCCGAACAGGCACTGGGAAGTGAACTGGATGCTCGGACGGATCTGTTTTCGTTGGGGATTGTGCTTTACGAAATGGCAACAGGCAGGCTGCCCTTCCAAGGGGACACACCGGCAGCGCAGTCTGACAGCCTCCTGCATAAGACACCGACGTCACCGTCGCGCCTCAATCCTAATGTATCCAGGTCGTTGGAGCGGATCATTTGCAGGATGCTCGAAAAGGACCGCGAGATCCGATACCAGTCGGCCAAGGATCTGCTGGCCGACCTGAAGTATCTGAAGCAGGAACTCAGCAGCGACTTCGCTGCCGAGTTTTCCGGTGTCAAGGCGCACCCTCATCTTCCATCCCTAGCGGTCCTGGCGTTTACAAACATGAGTGCGGACAAGGAGAACGAATATTTCTGCGATGGTCTGAGCGAAGAGATTATCAATGCCTTGTGCAATGTCCGGGAGTTGAAAGTTGTAGCCAGGACCTCGGCTTTTGCCTTCAAAGGAAAAGAGGTCGATATCCGGGCAGTCGGAGAAAAACTGAATGTAGGCACGGTTCTGGAGGGGAGTGTGCGCAAATCCGGACAGCGGCTGCGTATCACGGCACAGTTGATCAATGTCGAGGACGGCTACCATATCTGGTCGGGTCAATTCGACAGGGAAATGAAGGATATCTTCGACATCCAGGAAGAGATATCCCTGAGCATTGTAGATCAATTGAAACTCAACCTCCTGAAAGGCGAGAAGGAAAAGATACTCAAGCGACATACGGAAGATCCAGAAGCCTACGAGTTATATCTGAAGGGACTCCATTTCTGGAGACGACGCTATGAGAGGGGCCTGCAAAAGAGTCTCCAATATTTCCAGCTGGCCGCGGAAAAAGACCCGGGCTATACTCTGCCCCACGTAGGGATCGCCAACGCATTCGGGATACTCGGAGTCTATGCCTTCATGCCCCCCGACCCGGCCTATACGCGGGCGAGGGCGGCGGCGAATAAGGCTTTGGAGATCGACCCCGAGCTGGCCGAGGTCTACGCCTCTCTGGGCTGGATCTCCATGTGGTATGACCGGGACTGGCCGGCTGCGGAAACCCATTTCAAAAAGGCCATACGGATGAAGCCGGACTATCCTGAAGCCCATTTATGGTATGGTAATTTATTGGCGTGCATGGGGCGCGCCGACGACTCTATCCAAGAAATGAGAAAGGGCAAGGAGTTGGAGCCGCTCGAGCCCGCTCCGCCCACGCATGTGGGCTGGGCCCTGTATTTTGCGCGGCGTTTCGACGAATCGATCGAAGAACTCCGCGAGGTTATGGCCTCGGATCCGGAGTTTTCGCTCCCTTATATGGTACTATCGGGGAATTTCATGGCCAAAAAGATGTGGAGCGAAGCAATCGATGCAAGCCAAAAATTCGTCGAACTCTCCGCAGGATCCGTCATATCGCTTTCCTTCTTAGGTGTAGCCTATGGTTTGGCAGGAATGAAGGATGAAGCTTTAAGAATCCTCGAGCGGTTGGACGAACTATCGAAAGATCACTATGTCGGGCCATTTTTCAGGGCATATGTGTGGACAGCGCTCGGCGAGAAAGATAAAGCTTTGGAGAATCTGGAAAAGGCTTACGAAGGCAAAGAATCGTTTATGGCCTGGATTAAGGTTTGGCCCAGTATTGACAACCTGCGTTCGGAGCCTAGGTTTCAGGCATTGCTCACGAAAATGAATCTCGATAAATAGGGAATGGTCCATTCTGATCGGTTTGCCGGCATTCTGGCCTTGCCAGGAAATCCTTCTTAAAGAGGGACCGCCCTCTTTAAGAAGGATGAAAAAATGGGAATATTTCGCAGGAAATCCGTTGCCCGGGGTCATCGCCGGCAGATACCCCTAAATACTTTATGGCAAGGGAAGTCCAGGTGCTTCTGCTTCGATTTTCACGAGCCCGCAACCGGGTTGGGGCACGGGGAATAAGCCCAGGTTGGTAACTAGAAGATTTTTCCGCAAACCCTTGCCTGTGCCGAATGCGATACTGTTAGGGGTATTGAGAAGAGTATAGAGTGGATTTTCAGGGTCAGAAGGGAATATAGCAACCGTCTCCTGAGATAAATCCTCCGCATTGATTCTCACAACCGCAGACCGGCTGACCACGGCGATATATACATTCCCAAACACATCAAGAGCGATTCCGTCAGGAGCTGCTATTGGGAATAATTGGTATAAAAACGGCAACGCCCCGTCTACTTCATCCAATTCCCTCCATATATCCGGTTGACCAAGGTCCCCATTATTTTCGATGGGAATTCGCAAAATCAAACTCTCCTCACAATTCGCAACATACAGGTCGCCATGATAAAATGCTACTCCATTGGCTCCCATCGGGTACCCTAGATTCCCAGATCCATTTCCTGTGAGGAGATCGTCCCGCAGCATTAATTCAGCCGCTCCTCCTTTAGGTATTCGCCATATGCCGCCTTGGCCGTATCCCTCCGGAGTGACGGAAAATGATTCGGTAACATAAAGGTTTCCCTGCTGGTCAAAAGCCAATGCATTCGCAAGAACGATCTGGCCTGTTCCCGGGAGTAGAACGACATTGCCGTGGCGATCCAACCTGTATATTCCTCTTTCTGTCCCAGCAACAGCTGCGTAGATATCTCCATTGGCGTCCAAGGCGAGACCGTACCCCGATCCTTCGCAGATATAGGTAGAAAATAATTCTTCGCCGTCAGGAGAAAATTCCCAGATCTCAACGCGTCCGCCTGCGGTGACATTGACATAGACGTTGCCTGTCTTGTCGAAAGCCACGTCCCCGATTTTGTCTACGGCAAGATCCCCGGTAAAGGGAATGAAATCCGGGAAAGCGTCAAACGGTCCTTGAGCCGTAGCCAAGCCGCTAACGCACAGCAAGGCCGCGATCAAACCAACACACCCTAACTTAAACCACCTGAATTCTTTAGTGATGTTCATATTTCCCCTCCTTGTGTTTTAGGTTTTAGCTACATTCACCTAATGAACAAAGGCGGAAATCACGGGAAAAAACCGGCATGAAAAATGGAGGTAATTGGAAAAAGCAAAGGGGCGAATTTTCGTTCGCCCCTTTTATTTGAAAACTATTTCTGCCGTTTTGCTAATAATGGAGGTATCTCCATACCACCACCGCCGGGGCCGCCGCCCATGCCTTCGAAAGACATTTTAAGGGTAAGTTCGTCCCCGGAGACTGAGCCTTCGTATTTTATAGTTATTTCATTTCCCTGAAAGCCCGGTCTTTTTACCGCAAAGGAAACCTTTTCACCATCGATTTTTCCATCGACGATTTCATTTTCTCCCCTGGCACTCGCTACCGTTCCGGTAAGGTTGGCGCCATCTGCCTTGAGATTGAAGGTTATTTCCCTTGGGCCCTGCTGTCCACCGCCGGGGGGACCTCCTCCACCGGGTCCACCACCGAAAGCCGGCATCTCGGCTACCCAGGTTCCATCAATATCGGCAGCAAATGAGGGCACTGCTAAAAGACAAAAAGTTGCTACTGTCAATACTATCATTTTAAAACGCATGGTCTCTCTCCTTTTCAATAAAGTTTATTCCAGATGATTTTTGAGGCATTTTCCAATAGATTTCAATAGGTTGATTTGGACCCACTCCATATAGAAGCATTGTAAACATGTAAAAAGAGGACGACCCCATTATTATTTATCTGCACGTCATGGCTTCTCCACCAGGTTGATATACGTCTTGTCCGGGCCTTCTTTCATACCGGGGCCTATATAAGGTCGCTGGATTTTAATCCACTTTTTTGAACCGGCCAGATCGCTGGCCCCGTCGAAGATAAAAAAAGCGGACTTGAGTTCTTTACCTGAGGGAAGCCTTTGAACTTTGTCCGGTTTCGCATAGGGCATCTGGTATTCCTGGCCTATTCCCTGATAAAAACTAAAGACCTCGTCAAAAGAATCGTCCGTCACGTATATGCTCGGCTTGGAGTCGATATTGGCCTGAGCTGCCTGCTGGATGGCTTCTTTAGTCAATTGCTCTTCCAGTTTTGCTCCTGGATAAACCTTGAAATCCTCTGCATAGGCGATGGATAGTGTGAACTGCACAATCAAAATGGTGATGATGCCACACAATGCTCTTTTCATATTCGCTCCTGCTTAAGAAACTGAATGATGTGACATTCTTTGATGAGATGACGTCCTTTCCAACGACAAAGACTGTAAAAAAAATCCCGGAAATTGTCAACAGAATAGAAATAAAGGCTCAGGTCTTCACTATAGAATATCCATAACTGTCAAGAATGAAGATTTATCCAGTTATACATTTTTTGAGTTTGCTTAACCTGGACCCGACCCCTTTGGTGTTCAGGGTTTTAAAGCGCATCGAACTGGCTGGACCCGTAACTGTCGGCCAAAAGACAGTGACCGAAAAAGAAAGGTTTGTCTACTTTTTTTATAAAAATGGGGGCATGCTGCACACCGGCAGGCAGGCAGATAATAGCGGCTGTGGTAATGGTATGCTTTTCCCACTCCTCGCCCATAGCTATCTCAGCCTCTCCCCCAAGATCCGGCCAGTTCTCATGGTCTGATGGCATAAAAAAGAGGTACTCATCACAGTTGTGGACGTGAGGCGGGTCGGCCAATACGTGTGGCCGGATTACACCAACGAAGTTAAAATTCATATCCATCTTGCCCAGCTTTTCCATATATTTCTCATCAAAGCCGATGCTCATCACTACTCTGGGTGGGAAGATCGGGATGGTCGTTTCCGCTCCCCGGAGCACGTATTTCTCGTATTTCGATTCAGCCATTTTATGTATTCTCCTTCATTTTTTGATTATGGGTAAGAACTGCCATTATGCGGGCTTTTTCACATATTCTTGAGCCGTGTAAATGCTGCAATAGATGATCGGTTTATCGACCTTTTTAAAGTTGATCGGGCTGTGCGCCATGCCCCTGGGGATGACAACGACAGTAGGAGTATCGATAACCTGTTTTTCTCCCTCTTTACCCATGGTTACCTCTATCTCGGCGCTAAAGTCTTCCTTGTCATTTGGATTTGTTCCCATGAAGCACAAAAATTCCTCGAAGTCATGGGAGTGTGCCTCTTCCATTTGGACCGGTTTTGATACATAGTCCCATTTCATGCGATGCTTTATTCCCGCCCAGTCCTTGGGCCCGCCGAAAGCGGAAGGCATCACTCCCGGCATGGATTCTTTGCCGGCTATTCCTCTAACAATGTATTTTCCGTATTTAGATTCAGCCATCTTTCCATATCTCCTTTTATGATTTTTATGGTGAGTTCAAAGCATCTCTTCATTATCGTCCGTATTGAGTCAATGTAGCCCCGCGTATGACCCTATGCATGTACGGCCTTGTCCTTTCAACATCCTCAACATTGGCGGTTGAGCCGCAGGGAGTTTGAAAGACAATCACACCGCCTGCCCCTGTCCCGGCAACAATAACAGCCACATCCTTCGGATCGGCGAAAGGCTCCCTGTAAAGACCCGGTTTGCAGTCTTCAGGCCTTATTCCGACAACTTTACCCTCAGCCGCCATCTCTTCGAATTCTTTGCGTTCATCCTCACTCATCCTATCCCAGTCAATCCTATTTTTCTCATACAGCCATTCAATAAAAGACTCTCTCGTAAAACCGGCATTTGCCAGTTGCCGCGCGAATGTCGGATGAATCGCGATCATATGACGCATATCCCCAGCGTTTTGGGGCATGCCGAAAAAGCCGAATACCCCCGCGGAAGGGGAGAACATACTCCTCATCTGCTCGAGTTTCTCTTCGAAACCGGCCATGCTCAGGGTCTCGGACGGCCCGCGGGAGATAAAAATCCCTTCGCATATGGTGACTGTGCTTTCTTCGGGCTCGAACCCGTTTGAAACGGCATAGGGTTCCCATGGGCTGGCCTTCTGATTTTCCGGTATGATGTAATTCGCGTAAGCCGCGGGCTGACCAAGACCCCCAGGCGACGAATAGACATCCATGCGGCGCCAGCCTATGTTGATCATGCACATGAGCATGGCCCGGCCTATCGTGGCGTTGGCCCTGTGACCAGGGGCCAGGTAGCCGACTTCGTTATTCAGTCCGATTTCTTCGACAATCGGTCCGCTGATAAAGGTGATGGGCAGTATCTCATTCACAATATGATACTGGTTAAAGTCTTTGGCGGTAATCGCCTCTATCATGGCTATAATGACAGGAAGATACTCGGGCTTTGCTCCCGCCATCACCGCGTTTATGGCAATTTTCTCTACAGTCGCCCTCCCCTGCTTCGGAAACATGAGGCCTATTTCCTTGTCAGCCGGATAGGCCGTTCCCACGAGCATTCTGTCCACGGCCTCTCTCGTGGGAGGTACGACGGGCATTCCGTCAGTCATGAAATTCTCAGCGCAGTACTGCTGAAATTTTTCGTTTGCCTCGGAATAATCGGACCCAGTGAATTTTTTGGGGGAATAGTCATAGCTGAAATCTTCGACTTCCCTTTCTTCCTCTGTCAGCGGCCTGATAAGCGCGTCATGTATATCGTTAAAAGCCGCTTCCGCGACCGTTTTCATGAGTTCGGGATCCGTCTTGGCTACAAGGTAATCCACCGCGGGTACCGCGAGAACCCGGCATGTCGGCATACCGTTCATATCGATCAGCAGTTTTTTCGCCTTTATGACGGCGTCGGATACAATGGCCACCCCGGGGCAGCCCCGTTTTTCCAGCCTGGTGCCGGTATCATGTCTGGAGCCGGTCTCCGCCGCCTTGACCCCGTCAATCCACCCGTCGCACGCATCCGCGATTTCGCCGGAAATGTCAGGCGAGTTCGGGCCTCCATAACTGAAATGAACAAACTCGACCCCGGGGTACTTATCTTTAAGCATGGACTTTATGGTGTCGAAAAAGGCCATGGAATCCGCCCCCATCGCCATGATGGCGATTTTCTTCTCATTCAAATTCTTGAGGCGCGGCGCGGATAATCCCTCTCTTTCGGGAAACGCGAGCTCGCCGTGAGGCTCCAGGACCTC
>JAFGFY010000074.1 GCA_016930795.1 Deltaproteobacteria bacterium | reverse complement strand
CAATGACCGATGATAAACGTAAAATTCGCTTGGGCGGAACGGCCAGGAATCTTGAACAGGTAGAGTTACTTCATAGGATGGGGCTACAATTTGCCGAGATCACCATTACCAACCCGTCAACGTTTTCAAATATCGTCCCTGATTATAAGAAGCTGAAGGAGAGGTTAGGGATCTCTTACGTCTGTCATGGACCCAGAGAAGGGGACCCCAATGATTTGCGGCAGCTGGAGAAGGCGTATTTGCCCAAAGTGCTCGGAATTCTGCCTCTGATAACCGAATTGGACGCGCCCCATTTGACCCTGCACCTCTGGCTGGATACCCGGTTTGTCAAAGAGGAATCCATCGCCTTTAAGGTCGATTTGCTCGGGAGGATTATTCGTGAGGCGACTGAAAGGGGGGTCTTTATCTGTCTGGAAAATCTGAGTGAAACCGTATCTCATTTGTCTGCTGCCTTCGATGTTTTGCCGTTACTCTATCTCACTCTTGATTTGGGACACGCCCAACTTCTAACAGAGGTCAACAGGAGCCATGAGATCATAAAAAGATACCCGGAAAGGATTAGGCATGTTCATTTGCATGATAACCGGGGCGGCCATTCAGCCCAGGATGATTTGCACCTGCCCCCAGGAGAAGGGATTATCGATTTTGAAAAGATCTTTGGAAAACTCAGGGAAATGGATTATGACCGCTCTATCAGTCTTGAACTGAAGCCTTATGAGATAGAGAGATGCCTCGGGGATGTGAGGGGGCTGATTTCCAGAAGCGGACTGTAAGTTCCAAGCCTATCACAAGAATGAGCCAAATGTTAGAAGAGACCTTTGTACATATCCAGAAGATCGGTTTAAAAACTGAGAAAAGGCTGTGGGATAGCGGCATCCATACGTGGGGTCACTTCCTGAATCACAGCCAGACCATTTTTTCTCCGGCGAGGGATGCGTATATTCGGGCAGAATTGGAGTCATCCATCGCTCATCTCACGGATATCCGATACTTCAGTGAGAGGTTGCATTCATCGGAGATGTGGAGAATCTTTGAGACCTTCAAAGAAAAGGCTGTCTATCTGGATATCGAGACCAGCGGTCTTTATCATGGTTTTGATGAAATAACGGTGATCGGCCTTTTTGACGGATATACCGTTCAGAGCTTTGTCAACGGTAGAAACCTGGAAGATTTTGAAATCGCTATCGCGTCGTATGACCTTGTTATTACGTTCAACGGAACCAGATTCGATTTTCCATTTATACGACGTTGGTTCAAACATATTTCACTCCCGCCTGCGCACATTGATCTCTGTTTTTTCTTAAGAAAATTGGGGTACAAAGGAGGGCTTAAAAGCATTGAGAAACAGGTTGGATTGGCTCGCGAGGAAGAAGTGGAAGGACTGGGTGGATTTGAAGCCGTATTGCTTTGGCAGGCCTACCAACAGGGTGATCAGGATGCATTGGATCGCCTGGTTCGGTACAACACAGCTGATATCGTCAACCTGGAACCTCTCATGAAAATGGGTTTTGAAAAGATGAAGAGTAGACTGACAGGCTGGAATGCTGCCCGCCCCAACGACGGCGGGTAAAAAGGGTGAAGAGGAAAGGATTCCTTGTAGGATAACCCATTTACCATGAATCGAGTTATACTTCATATTGACATGGACGCGTTTTACGCCTCTGTTGAGCAGGTGGATCACCCTTCACTCAAAGGCAAGCCGGTGATTGTGGGGGGATCTTCCAACAGGGGTGTTGTCTGTGCCGCAAGCTATGAGGCCAGAAAGTTCGGCGTCCGTTCGGCCATGCCCATTTTCCAGGCCAAACAGAAATGCCCGAATGGAATATATATGCCGGTTAGAATGGCGCGTTATCAGGAAATCTCAAAAAGGGTTATGAACATATTGGAGGAATTTTCTCCCTTGGTTGAACAGGTCTCCGTGGATGAGGCGTATCTGGATATCTCAGGGATAGGCAGGCTATTGGGGTCGCCAACGAAGACGGGTCTTCAGATAAAACAGAGCATCAGGGAGTCTACGTCGTTGACCTGTTCTATCGGCATTGCCCCCAACAAGTTTCTGGCCAAGATTGCTTCAGATTTGGAAAAACCCGACGGCTTGACCCTCATTGAACCCAAGGAGGTCTTGCCGTTTATTGCGACCCTTCCGATCAAGAAGGTTCCAGGTGTTGGTGAAAAAACGATGGGTAGACTGAGAGGGCTAGGTATCCATATGTTGGGTGATGTTCAAAAAGTTGAGGGAAGCTTACTCCTTGAAAGGACGGGCAAATTCGGTAGAAGGCTATTGGATTTGTCCAAGGGAATCGATGAATCAGCCGTCGTTCCGTATTCGGAACCCAAATCTATCAGCAGTGAAGAGACACTGGCCAAGAATACGGATGACATGGATGTCCTAAAAAAAGTCCTCCTCATGCAGTCTGAATTGGTCGGGAGAAGGGCCAGAGCAAAAGGACTCATGGGGATGACCGTGACTCTGAAGTTGAAGAGAGCAGACTTCAGGCAAATGACGAGGAGTGTCACGCTTGAAGAACCAACCAGTTCTTCAAACACAATCTACGAACACATAGTCAAGCTTTTAAAAGACGTCAAGTCTATGAAATTCCGCTTGGTCGGTGTGGGGCTGACAAACCTTATGTCAGCCGAGGAGTCTTTAAAACAGTTGAATTTGTTTCAGAGAGCAGCCACGACAAAGACATCATGGGCAGAGGCAGAAAAGGCCATGGATGCCATAAAGGAAAGGTTTGGCGGAGACGCTATCAAGCGAGGCGGTCTATTCAATGACCCGGATACAGAATAGGGATCTCCAGGTAGTGCAAAGACCTTTTGGTTCATCCGGTTAATGAGTGTGTAATAATTTGAGGTTACACCTTAATTGACCATCGAGTGAATGGTGATGATATCTTTTCTTCGATTTCGGGTCTTCCGGCCTGGTCATTTCGAAAAGATCTCATTACCATTCTCTTTATGTGCGGGATTATCTCTTAATTCTCACTTATTAGCCGGATGAACCAGATCTCTTCATTAGCTATTACTTTGGGCCAAAAAGAACGGAGACTCTATTTCATTGAAGTTTGTGGTTGACACTTCAAATGGTATCCTATAGTAAATTATGCCATACCTGGTTCATTGTATATTTCTTTTTACTAGAATGCATTGAATGAATTTAGATTAAAGAAAAAGATGGATAATAATCAACAAAGACGAAAATATTACTTTTATTATAGGAGGTTAGGTCTGCCCTCGCTTTAACCTTTTCCAGTCTAAAGGAAAGAGCCGCGGGCAACAAAAAGCCCGCGGCTCTTTTTCTTGTTCCAAGTGGATATGAGTAATGTCTATTAATAAAGGACAATTTCAAATAGCTAAATCATAAGGAGGATGAGTAAATGAAGCATGAATCGATACAGGTGACCCCACATCTTTTTCAGTTGGGAGTCAGTAGTTTCCCCGCCTACCTATCTATGGGTGAAATCGGGATGATCATTGAAGGCGGCACTGGCCCGACTACCGACATCATCGTTTCTCAGATCGAATCCCTTGGGATAGACCCAACGCGTATTAAATATATCGCCTTAACCCATACCCACGCGGATCACGTGGGGGGCTACCCTCGCATTCGGAAACTCTGGCCTCATGTGAAGATCGTCGCTAGTCCCACGGCGGCGGAACTCGTTCAAGGAGAGAATTTCGTCAAAGAATTCGTGCGCGCAGACAAGATGATTGGTGATATTCTCATTGATAAAGGAGAGATTCAAGAGATCCCACCCGAAATCGATGAATACAGGTTTGAGGTGGATCGGATCGTAGAAGAGGGGGAAAAAATCGATTTGGGACATGGCATCGTCTGGGAAGTCTTCAGTACGCCTGGGCATTCACCGTGTCATATCTCTCTTTTCGAGGAAAAGGAAAAGCATTTGGTTGCTGGTGATATGACGGGGTTTTTCGATCCAGAAACAGAGGAGGATGTGTTCTGGCCCAATTATTTCCAATCTCTTGAGCTATATTGCGACAGTATTAAGAGAATGGCGGTAATTCCGGCCGAGCGCATCCTCCTGAGTCATAACGGCGTGGTCAATATGGATGCAAAAACTTATATGCAAAAAGCCTTGAGAGCGACAGAGGCATACCATCAAGAACTTGTGGAGAGACTGGCTAACGGTGAAGACAGAAAGGCGATAAACAGTGAGAAAAGGGATTTTGTGATCAGTCTCGGGCCGCTGGCTTACTCTAACGTTATAGAGTTCTTGTGTAATCTCCTTACTAAGAACTCCCAAAAGGAGAATGAAAAGGGACGAATTGATTTTCAGATCGACTAATGAATATAGAGCCGGAATAGAGCGTCAAGAGGAGAGACTATGGTCTGGTCTTGTCTTTTCCGGCAGCTGTGGCTAACATGACGGTGGAAATTTTAGATGTGGATTAACCCAGATTTTTCCAGGAGGTTTTGACCCGTGAAGAAAGTGGCAATTGTCGGTGCAGGGAACATGGGGAGTGGAATCGTCCAAAAGACAGCCCAGGAAGGGCTTTCTGTGGTCATGATCGATGTTGGAAAGAAAAATGTCGAACTAGGAATGAGCAGAATCCGCTCCTCACTTCAGGAGGCAGTAGAGAGGAATATTCTTGAACCGGGTCGGGCGGAGCAGATTATGAGGCGTATCCACGGAACCACGGATCTGTCTGACGCCAAAGACTGTGACCTGGTCATTGAATCTGTTTTTGAGAATATACAACTGAAAAAGGATGTCTTCGAAGAGCTGGACGCCGTATGTGATGAGAAAACCGTTCTGGCGACGAATACATCATCTTTTTCAGTAAGTGAAATAGCCAAAGCAACCAAACGTCGAGACCGATTTATTGGCCTTCATTTCTTCTACCACCCGGCAAAGAATCGTCTGCTGGAAATCATTCCGGGAGTTCTCACTTCATCAGAGACCATTTCAGTGGCGAAGACCTATTCCAAACTCGCCGGCAAAACCGATATCCTGGTCAAAGATTCCCCCGGTTTCGCAGTGAATCGGTTCTTTGTCCCTTGGGCGAACGAAGCAACACGCCTCCTGGAGGAAGGTGTCGCCAATATTCCTACCATTGAAAAAGCCGCAATGGATCTCCTCGGTATAGGCATGGGTCCATTCAGGCTCATGAACGCGACAGGCGTCCCGATTACCTATCACGCTCAGACCACTCTATATGAAAACCTGGGGGTTTTCTACAGGCCGTCGGAAAGGCTTAAGACCCAGGTGGAATCAGAACAACCATGGCCCTTGGAAGGAGAGGTGGAGGAGGATAAAATCGGTATTGTCTGGGATAGACTCCTTGGTGTCATTTTCTTTACAGCCACGTCACTTCTTGATGAAAGGGTGACTGATATTATTGGGGCCGATGTTGGAGCCAAGGTTGGGCTACGCTGGAAAAAGGGGCCTTTTGAGATGATCAACCAGGTCGGTATTAGCAAGGCCCATACCCTTGTGGAGAATCTCTTAAGTTCATGGCAGGATGTGGAATTCCCGGAAGTCTTATTGGACCAGAGTACAAAAAGGAAGCCATGGGATATCCGCTATGTCGGCTATTCCAGGGATGGAGAACTGGGGAGGATCACTATCTCAAGGCCCGATACCCTCAATGCTCTTAACCAGGAGGTCCTCAGACAACTGGACGATGCATTTGAGGAGGCGGAATCAGACCCCCGAACCAAGGCAATCATTCTGGAGGCCACAGGTAAGGCCTTTGTGGCAGGCGCGGACGTCAAGTTTTTCGTGGATTGTATTTTGGAAAATCGACTTTTTGATAGCTATAATTTCGCGTCTTACGGGCATGATGTCATGAATCGAATAGATGACTGTAGAAAACTTGTCATCGCAAAAGTTGAGGGCTTGGCTCTGGGCAGTGGTTTTGAACTGGCTCTAGCTGCGGATATGATTTTTGCCACACCAAAATCAGCCATGGGATTCCCTGAGACGGGTATAGGCATATATCCCGGTCTGGGAGGAACACAGAGGACGAGTCGGATCGTGGGCAAAGAACTGGCTAAATACCTCGTGTTCACAGGGCGGATGTTATCCGCGGAGGAAGCCCGGACCATAGGTTTAGTGGACTATATTGCGGACCCCAACGAGATTGACAGAAAAATTCACGCCATGGTTGATTTGTGGGAGTCTTCTTCCCGAAAAGGGAGAGGCTCTCCAGACCTCCCTGAAGATTGGGAACGGATAAAGGGGCTATTCGCAGATGAACATATCGAAGACTGGCTGAACGGGAAATACCTTGAAGAAGACGATCCCCTCGTCGCCAAGATCGCCAAGACTGTCGCGAGAAAGGCACCCCTTGCCCTGAAATATGCAAACCAGATCATGGATAGGGGCTACAAGAAAACCTTGAAAGAAGGGCTGAAAGAGGAGCTGGCCTATCTGAATGAGGTTTTTTCCACCAAAGACGCTTTCATAGGACTAACCAACGTCGGCAAGAGGGATATCAAATACGAGGGCAAATAGATCAGTCCTGTGATCCGTTATTTCTCTGCCAGAATTGCTCTTAGACTGTGTATCAAAGCTTTTGGGCTTGAGTGTCTTAGGCTTTTTTTAAAAGATCATTTACTTTTTCAAGAGTTGGAATTCCTTTGCGCCCTCCTATTTCCGTGCATTTGAGGGCGGATGCGGCCGAAGCGAATCGCATACATTCCGGCATGTTCCAGCCCTGGAGAAGACCATAGATATAGGCACCATGATAGACATCTCCCGCTCCTGTGGTATCCATCACCTCCACGGAAAAGGCATCCTGGGAGGTGATAGTTCCATTAGACCATCCAACACTTCCCTTTGCGCCAAGTGTAATAATGACCTCCCGGGGACCCCATTGCGCGAGGGCCTCAAGGGTCTTTTCGTGCGGTTCACCGCTACCCACCAGGGCTTCGCCAAACCCTTGTGAAGCAATGAGGACATCCACCAGAGACACCAGTTCTCTACACCCCCGTCGCAGGGTGCCGGCGTCCATCACGATGGTCATCCCCCTGTCTTTAGCCTGGTTGGCGGCCTCGATTGATGCCTCCAGCATCAGTCCGTCTGTGTGAAGGACATGGGCATGAGAAAAAGGGCTCAAATCTATGTCGTTTGATGTCAGGTGCGGCACACTTCCACGATCCCAGAAGATGGTTCGTGCACTGCTTTTTTTCGTGATTGCAATAAAGGCAAATTGAGAGGTGTATCCGGGACTCACTTTCAAAAAAGTGGCGTCTACCTTTTCTTCTTTAAGCCCTTTTCGTATTTCAACGCCAAAAGGATCGTCGGATATGGACCCCAAGAAGGCGGTCTTTATCCCAAAGCGGGATAGGGTCACAAGGGCCGTGGAGGCGGGCCCGCCACACTGGGTGTAAAGATCCGTCAACTCGACCTTTCCATCCTCCCGGGGATAAGCTGGAATTCTCCCCAGATAGTCTACGCAGGCTTGGCCGAGGCCTACGACTTCCACGTTTTCGAGAGAGTTTCTTGTTGAAATCAATTGATCTAACCCCCCTAATACTCCACAGCATTTCCCAGTTTGTCCAGCTCTGTCTTTACTGTTTTCATGTCTTCATTCAGTGTTTCAGTTAGACTGGATTGGGGGTATTTTTCAGTCAATGCCCTGAGCCGGTTATAGGATAGAAGGAAAAACTCCTTCTTTTTGTCCGGATCCGTTGTCTGTCTTCCTATCAGCAAATGGGCGGCTGCTTTATCACGCTCCTGATTGATGAACCCCTCTAGGGCAAGCTCTTTCAGCTCTTTCATCTCCAAACTCATGTCTTGGTCGTCTCCGAGTTCATTGATTCTCCGGATCGCCTCCTCATGTCGTTCTTCCTCGATCAGCTGTCGAGCCCATATCAGAGCCTCTTCTTCATAGACAAGCCGGGCCTCCTTTTCCCTTTGAGTCCTCTGGTCAACCAGGTCTTTAAGTAGCCCTTCGGTCACGTCACCGGCTTGGTATCCTTCCATGATTTTGTCCATGTGATCCATCAGTTCCCTGTAGATCTGAAGGACCATTTCTTTATTTCCCAGATCAAGCTGCCAATCTATGAGAAGGCTCTGAAGAAAAGCCAAATCAGGCCTTGCCTCAAATTCATCAATGAGCCTGCTTCCCAGAATATTTGCTTCTTCCTTCATGCCCATTTCCCCAAGAGCTACCGCAAGAAGAAATCCAATGTCCACTGATATCGCGTCAGGCCCAAAAACGGTTTTCAATTCCATGGTATCAGTAACGACACCAAGATAATCTTCTAAAAAAAACTTGTTCCGGATCATATCCCGTGCTTCGGATATAGCCGTGATGGTCTCGGAGTAAGGGGGCCCAGACATATCCCGTTTTAGAAAATATTGATGGTCGAGGCGCACCAAAGTCTCATAGAGTTTTTGAATAATCCTGTCGTAATCCGGGGCCGTGTCTTTCCTCAGGAAATAGTCCCGGACCATCCTATAGGCGGACAAGAGGTCTTCGGCCATCTCCGCATCCTCATTATTCAACTCACTTTTCCGCAAAATCCTTTCAAGAAAGGCGATGTCGTCATCAAGGATAGTAATAGGAGACGGAGGAGGGGCGATGACCTCCGGCTTTGAGGGCGCGCGTATTATCCTTGTCTCGGGAAGGCACCCCGAGAAAAAGACAAAGGATAGAAAAAGGGCAATGATCAATCTAGTTTTCAAGTCCTTCTTCATAACCTGCTCCTATAATGGGCGAAAAAATCCTATTCAATTCCATGGTACCCTCTCCATTCTTCGTGTAGGCCCATGTCTGTGTTACATTGCCGACCCCCTTCTCATCATCATCTCCTAGGGGCAGCCCTGTCGTTGTGGAAACCTCTACAGAAGTCGGTTTCTCCTCATTCATCACGGAAAACGACGGCATACTAAAGATCAAATCTGCAAACTGGAGGTCTTGTTTGAACATGGGACTGTTGACAATAACATTTGCCGTTTCAATCCAGATGGGAAGGGCCCCTGAAGACCCATAAATGGAGATATGTTCCCCTTCCATGGGGCGATTGTCATCGTATCCCACATAGCCAGCGATGACGTAACCCTCTTGATTGTTTAGACGGCTCGGATCTCTTTTCAGCCCCGGGAAAAAGCCGACAAAGCTTGAATTGATATTCGAATCCGCTGTCCCGGTCTTTCCAAAAGCCGGGATAGGGATATGGACATCATCTCCACCTATTCTCACAGAGAGTTGGATGGCATCTCTAGCCATTCTTCCGGTTCCTTCCTGTATCACCATACGAAGGATTTCAGATACCATACTCGAGACCTTGTTGTGTAAAATGTTTCTCCTTTGGGAATGATATTCCCAGATGGTTTCTCCTTCACGGCCGACGATCCTCATGATTAAAGGGACCATCCCCGGGGTAATATGATCGGAAAGGGGATAGATATCTCCTGTCATGATCGTATGATAGACCAAGGCCGCTTCGATAATGCTTATGGAATTCACGCCAAAAGGAAATGAGAGGACCGGATCCAGCCTCGAAGAGATTCCCATTATTTCAGACGCACGTTTTACGTAGTACAAATTGACGAGCACCTTGAAATCCCTGACCTTGGAAAGAACTTCCAAATCATAGGGCCGATGCTCCTTGAGTCTGTCATAATTGTCTTTGAGCCGCTTATGAAGCAGATCAACCACCTGAGAAGGAAGAACTTCGTCTATCCATATCTCCTCTATGGGTAAGACGCCTTCTCTGTCCAAAACCCATTGGGGTGTTATCGAGTGTAAACCGATATCATTGCTTGAAGACCGCGAATCCGTATAGACCAACCTGATATCACCCTTTGGGGTCAGTGTGAAGTAGAAGCGCCGCAAGGCCTCTGAAAGGTCTCCTGTCAAAGTTGAAGAACGGTTTTTAGTGTATGAATCAAGAATATCTCGCACTTTTTTTACATCCGCCTTCATGTCGATATTTAGCATGCTGAGCTTTTGGAAGGTCAGACGGTGAATGAGGGTCTCATCAGGTTCTTTGAGATTTAATTCACTCGTCTTGACTCTGTAATGAAGTCGACGGACATTTCTAAGGGCCTCTTCATAGCCCATGAATATCAAGTCCGTTTCTATTTCTCTTTTCGCGTCATTAAAAGCCGCCTCCGACCTGGCCTCTCTGTTGACCACCACACCGTGCTTATCTCGAATCCTTTTTTCATACGCTTGATAGGATTCAGGAGCTTTTCTGGCCAGACCGAGGAGTTCAACTACTTCACGGAATTCACTCATATTCAGCTTGTCCGTGAGATGATAAAGGAGCCAGACCGTGGCAATGTTCTCAGATGCAGCCCCAGCCCAAAGCATGGATACCTGGTCAGGCCCGGGTTCGTGATCCTTCGGCTTGTAAAATGTATTTTGATACTGAAACAGATCTCTCATATTCGTGAGTTCTTCGAGGCTGTTCCACTTGAGTCCCAGGGCCGCCGTGTAGACCAGGGGCTTGAAGATGGAGCCCAACTGTCTCTTGGCATCTACGGCTCGGTTAAAGAACCGATCCTCAAAACCGCCCACCATAGCCTTTATCATCCCTTTATGCAAAACAATGATTCCTCCATTCAACTCGGGCTTTTTGGACAACATATACCGAGTTTGCCCATTCTCCTTTGCCTCGGCCATGACTTGGACCTCGACTTCTTCTCCAACCTTGAGCGTCTCAAGAAATTCCTGAATATAGCGTTTATCAAAAAGGGACCAACTCCCTCGTTTCCATTTAAGCCAGGCATCTCCTATCGGTCTAATCCCTTCATAATCTATGATGCCTCCTCCCGTATCCCAGGCTACGACAACAGAAGGATTTTGGGGATCTTTATTGATATCAGTGATGCGGCAAAAAAATGGTACACTCGCATTAGGCTGGGAACCTTTCGATTTTTCTTGGGCCGGAAGACTTCCATATCCTGTCAGCTTGACATCCAATTGAGGCAAGTGCTGTCTTAGGATCCTGAGTGCGCCTTCTTGGATCTCTTTGTTGACGGAGGTATATATCTTGATTCCGGAGGTGGAAATGTTCTCTATGCCTTGTTCCTGTAGGATGGCCCTAAAGTAATCCGATTCAAGCTGTTCGCGGACATAGTCAAGCGCGACACTTAAATTGTAGGTGATTTTGCCCTCATTGAATGGGATTTCTGTCTCCTTGGCATGCAAATACTCCTCTTCAGTGATAAAGTTGTTTCTTCGCATGGCCTTAAGGACATAGTTTTTTCGCATATTGGCCAATCGTTTGGTCTCTTCTCTATCCGCTTCCTTTTTTTTAAGGAACGGATCAAATCTAAGGGAGTTTGCGTAACCGGCCATGAAAGCGTTTTCTACCAGGTCAAGATCTTGGGGCGTTTTATCAAAAAAATATCGGGCTGCGATACTCAGTCCTCTGCCAAAACCCCTGATAGAGATGGATTGGTTAATGTACATTTCAAGAATCTCTTCTTTCGAATACTTTCTTTCGAGTAGAACGGCCTGAATCAGCTCTTTTAATTTGATGGTAATGATGGACTCTTTCCGCCGTTTAAATATATTCTTGGCCGTCTGCTGCGTAATGGTACTTCCCCCTCCATATCGCGTAATCAATGCCCGGACTATAGCCCGAATATCAAAACCGGGATGATCAAAGAATCTTTTGTCTTCGGTCGCTATAATGGCCTTGATAAACATTTTCGGCGTTTCTTCGAAAGGAAGGTGTCGGCTGTGTATTCTGTCAAAAAAGACACCAATGGGTGTTTCTCCATCGTCAAAATAGACTGGGCTTTCAGAGAAGGTAATGCTGTCGATAACGCCTCTCTTTATTCGGTCGGATGCATCTCTTGAGACCTGAATGTAGAGGGTTATGAGGTAAGTAAGCAGCAGCAGAGAGAGGACCCCTAAGGTATAAGCCAATATTTTAAGTTTGCGTTTTTCTCTCATCTCCAGACCTTTGTATCTGTATTGTAAATTGGCTGGAACATGTACGACAAGCTAAAGGAGATCTCCACTAATGAGTTTTTGCCTCATAATCTCTTTGAGGTCTATTCTTTTCATCCTCAGACCCTTGCGCCCGTATTTCATGTTTGCCTCGATCAAATACCACTTCTTGTTGTGTTGTATAAGATCGAGGCCTACATCATTGAACTTGCACTTTTCTGAAAAATTTTCAGCCATTTGCACAGTCTCATCAGGGATATTTTCAAAGCTGAGAGATCCTCCCTGAAAGATATTGGTCTTAAAATTATCGGGGGGAGGGATTCGCCAGTAAGCCAGGATCGGCTCATGATCAATAAGAATAACCCTTAAATCCTTTTCGTGGGGCAGGTATTCCTGTATATAGGCCACACGGGTGAGTTGCAAGTATTTTTCAAGTGTGTCTTTATCGTTGACCTTGAAGACTCCTCTTCCTTGAGCAGAAGACCTGGGTAACTTCGCAATAAAAGGGAAACTGAATTCCTTCAAAATATCCATATGATGAAGGTGATAATATATCTTTGTTTGTGGGTGGGGTATATTCAACATGTTAAAGAGTGTCGTCTGTTTGACCTTTTCGCCAGCGTAAATATATGAATCCAGACTGGGGAAAATCTTTTTGATTCCTACTTTTCGACGATACTAAGGAATTACACCCATTTTTACAAGCTTAACCATCTTGGCGACTCCTCGGAACCTCCATTCTCTTTTGAGTTAACTCGGCTTTTGGGGGAAAGCAACGCCCATTTGTCGATATATTCCTTCCCAGAGGAGTCTTTAT
>JAFGFY010000073.1 GCA_016930795.1 Deltaproteobacteria bacterium | reverse complement strand
TTGCGGCGTATGACCTATACGCCTCAGTTATCGCTCCTCGGCGCCTTATATCTAATACCTTGCTGGTGATCAGGGATAAGTCCAAACCACTTGATTTGAAAAAATATATCCACATTAGATGGTGAATTTGGGGAGCCCCTGCGTCTTGAAGAGAATTACTCTTTTGGTTCATAATGGTCGCATGCCGACCGGGGCAATCGGAATCGACCATCATATTTGCAAATTCCGGAATCACCCCGGACGGATGCATAGGCAGAACACATGATTCTCAGGTTTCTGAAAATGGATTCCAGACTCCTCGCATCGTTGTCAAAGTGACTACAGTTGAGACAGCCGGCTTCGACCCGTCTTTTTTTAAATATCCGCAAGGGGAATACCTACAGAGAAATCCAGTAAGATCTGAAGACAACCGTCGATAGAAAATATCCCAGAGGGACATTCAGCACGACTCCGGCAGTGAATACAGTCAACGGTTTCCATCCGAATTGAAAGATCTCCTTAAACCGGGTGGTCAATCCGATACTGAGAAAAGTGAAGATGAACGTCCAGGTCCTCAGGGTTTTTATAGGGGTGATCACGAGCGGCTTTAAGGACGAATTATATGTCTCTTGCCCAACGATCGTAGAAGCAACACTCATGACCGCCGAGGCAACAAAAAACCCGATCACAAACTTTGGAAATCTGGCCCAAATAACCTTGGCCTGGGCACGGTCTGCTGAATCGGCTGTTTTTTTCTCCCAATAGACGACAGAGATAATAGAGAGAATAAATGCCCATATCCCGATCCAGATATCTCTTCCGATGACTTTCATCAGGGTATAAGCATGAACGGCCGTATCCCCCCCAACCGAGGCCGCAGCGGCAAAACCGGCCGCATCGGCGAATTCCGAGGTTCCGATCCACGCCCCGGCAATTCCTTCCGGCATTCCCGTTGCTTTCACAAAAAATGTCAAAAAGAAGATCATGACCAGGGCCCATAAGGCAACAATACAGATACCGATGGAGATATGCTCTTTTTTCGCCCTTGTGGCTGCACCGATGGCTATAGATCCTGAGACTCCGCATACCGCCCCGCCTGCTCCAAGCACCGACGCAAAAGGTTTTTCAAGCCCGAAAAGTTTGGTGCCAACCAGATAGATCGTCAGAAAGGTTCCCACAGACACAATGGTCGCCTGAATAAAGGCAATAGGCCCAGCGTAGACAATCATTGTAAAGGGTAGAGTGGCTCCCAGAAGGACAATCCCCGTCTTGATGTAGTATTCTGTTCTGAGGGCCGACTCAAACCATTTCGGTATCTTAAATAGATTCCCAATAATCAAACCTATGATCAGCGCCAAAATGGGAGGTTCAAGGTTATTGTCATGGGCGAGTTCCCATTTTCCCAAGACGAGTATGATGGCGGAGGCCACAAAAATAACAATAAAACCGGGAATATATTCCTTGATCTTGAATCCCATAATCCCGGTGCTCACTGAGAATATCACGACCCATACAAGAAGTTGAAGCAGATACCATGAAATCTGATTTGAGAAATGTTCAACCACCGTGCTGAATGAAGCCCATTTCGGTGGAGACACGGCCAAAGGCTTAAGTGTGCCGCCAGCAACATAGAATATTAGGGTGACCAGAACAATTCCTAGGCCTAAATAGACCGCCCACCAGTCTTCGGTCATCAAGAACGGGGACTTTTTTTTGACTTCATTTGACATAGCGACCTCCTCTTGACTGGCAGATTGAGATTGAACTATGTAATATCGGAAGATAGTCTCATCGAAGTATATGAAACCATCCTCCACGAGTCAATGCCAAATAAATGGGAAATTTGTCTAAACGCACTTTTGATTGCTTCTCGTCCCAATCTGCTATATAGGTAAAGTAAATCCCATACAGATCATACGCTTCGCTCGAGTCCGTTACTGTGAATAAGGAATCCTCTCAACATATCCCTCAACGGGAACTGGACGCTATTCTAAGGTTCGGAACCCTTGTCAACTCATCGCTTCATATTGAAGATGTGCTAGAGCATGCCATAAAGTGGGCGCAGGAATTTATGGACGCCGAGGCCAGCTCTGTCTATGAACTGGATAGACCGAAGAATGAGCTCTTCATCCGTCTGGCTCGAGGCGAAAAGAAGGACTCAGTAAGAGGGATTAGGATCAAAGTCGGAGAGGGGATTGCAGGGTGGGTCGCGCAGACATCTCGAGCCGTTGTCAGTCAGGATGTAAGTAAGGACAAACGATTTAGCCCCAAATATGACGAGAAGACCGGCTTTAAGACAAGATCCGTCATGTGTGTTCCGCTGATATCCAAAGATGAGCCCATCGGCGTCCTTCAGGTGATTAACAAGAAGGGCGGGAAGCCTTTTACCAACTCGGACTTTAAGCTTCTCACCGGCATGGCCCAACAGGTCGCGATTGCCATGGAAAACGCGAAGCTCTACCAGCGCCTTAAAGAGGATTATGCCCTGACCACCAGGGAACTCAAGATGACCCAGGAGAAACTGATCCGCTCAGAACGTCTCACGGCTATGGGCCACCTGGTTCAAGGCGTTGCCCATGAGATCAGAAACCCCATTATGACGATAGGCGGCTTCGTGGATAGGCTGAAAAAAGAATTGGGACCTGGGGATAAACTTCGAGAATATGCTGATGTCATCATGGAGGAGACCAACCGCCTAGAAAAACTTGTGGAACAGGTAAGTGAGTTTATGAATGTACAATCAGCCTCTCTCAGTTCGGATTTGCTTACTCCTGTGGCACAGAAGGTGATCAATAAATTCGCACCGTTGGCCAAAAAACAAGGGGTACAGATCGTAACATGGGTGGATGAAAACATCCCTCCCCTGGAAATGGACGCCCCACAGCTGACAATCGCTCTTTCCCATGTCATGGAAAACGCCTTGGAATCCATGCCTGACGGAGGCACGCTCTCCCTGGAGATTCACCCATCTAACCACGACGTGCTGATCACCATCAGCGACACAGGCTTCGGTATCCGTGCGGACCAGTTGGATGCGGTCTATGACCCCTTTGTAACTTCCAAACCCCGAGGAGCGGGATTGGGTTTGACGATGGTCCATAGAATCGTCATGAATCATCGGGGTGAAATCAAGATCAGCAGTCAGCTGGACAAGGGAACCATAGTCGTCATTCGATTACCCATGCCCAACCATCAACATGAAGGGTCTTTGCACCCAGGCGAATAGAGGAGGACACGTTATGAAGAAGAAAAAGAGGAAACCCCTTTTGCCGTGGCTATTCGTCTTTATATGCCTGGCGGCGGCCGGCTTGGTTGTCTATTTTGTCCTATCAGAGCGCGCGCAGGAGGATAAAAGGGTGGAAGACGCGGGGGAACCGGATATGAAAACCACACCTGCCCCGAAGGCCAAAGCCCCCCTATCCGATGAGAAAGAACCGGCCGTGACCGATGAGGCTGTGGAAAAGGAGCCTGCCGATGTGGAAGACCGTTGTAGAGAGATCAAGGATCGCGTTCAAGATTTTCTCTCCTATCTAAATAAAAAAGCCTATGTCCAAGACCTGGAAACAGATAGGGATATCTATGAACGCTTCGAGACCCTGATGGAGAAACTCTCCTCTCATCCCCCCATTCCTGCCGGAGAAGGGTTGGACTCCCTAACCATGACAAAAAACGTTTATCACTTCTATCGGGTCCTGGATGAAAACGAGATCCGGTTGATTAAACAGATTTTAGAGAACGAGGTCGAGCATGTAGAAATCAACCTGGACACCTTTTTCCAATGGCTCATGCCGGCGGACCCATGTCCGGATTTGGATCAGTCCCGACCTTCTTTGGATGTCCTATATCAATATGCCGGATTCTTCTCGAACACGATCGGCGGCAGAGCCTATCTGTCCCGCAGGGCCGCACCGGTCCGACTCCTGACCAGTTACTACTCTCTTTTGATTATCCATGAGGCGGATAAAAGGGGAGAAAATACATATGGAATAGATATATTCCCGGAGATCAGCCGGCTGGCCAGAGAAATCAGTCTATACCCTGATTTTGAATTACAGAATACGTATATCCAGCAGCTGACGGAGCTCCAGGACTATTACCTTCAGAGAAGATGACCCAACTATTGGACTCAGGGATTTTCATATTCTTTCTCCAAACTCACGAAAAACCTTTTGAACTCTACGGGCCGCATCTCCCAATCTGAATCTGTCCATTTGCCTCGTCTCACCGTCTACATAGAGCTCTTGATTGATCTCCATCCGGACAGCCATCTTTCCCTTTTCAATAAGTTTTTTTCCATAGTGAGCCGTGATGAACCCCCCGGAATATGGCTGGTTGATAGATACGGAAAATCCCGATTCGTTCAGAATCTCCTTCATCATTTGCAGGGTATTGGAAGGGCAGGTGATCTCTCCAAAGAAAGGGTCTTTTTCACCCCTGGGATTCCCGTTGTTGGCAAGGACAATATCCTTTTTCCATTTCATGGGATCGAGGGCCCCGGATGGTCCCATGGGGGCTAAGGAGTGACAATCAAAAAGGATCTTGATCTCCGGATCCTGAATCGCCTCCTGGAGTCTGAAATGGTAAGGCCGGTAATATACCTTGAGTCGTCTTTCTACTTCTTCATCTTCAGGAAGCCCCCCCTCTTTGTATATATTCCTTCCATGGCTATCCTTTAAAGGTACAACCCCTCGAGGACCGCGTTCTTCGGAATCCCGATCGAGATCCACCACGAGGCGGCTCCATCTTGACCAAAGGGCCACCATGACCGGAAGAGACGCAAAGATCTCTCTTGCGCCCAAATCATCGGCTTCCATGATGTCTCCTGGGGTGAACGCCAGAGTCGGAGTGATCTCAGCTGGAATCTGATATGACGCATGGGGAACGGATACAGCAAAGGGGAGTCTCATTCGAACAACCTTTTGGCGATGAATATGCTGGAGAACATATCATTCTTCTTCCATCGAAACCCTCGGATGATCTCAATACCTTAGATTTCCAACCACGAATCTGAATAGAGGCTGTGACCCATAATCACCTTGGCCGTCTTCACATAGTCTTGCATCTCCTTGGACAGTCCATCCATTGCTACCCCTTCTCCGTCCATCACCTTGTAGATGATCTCCACCACGTCGGGCCTCTCTCCCCTGGCAATGGCGACCAACTGATCATCGTAGGCATCGGCTATACAGGAATACATACCCTTTCGCTCAAGCATCACCATGTAGGTCTGATTAAGGATGCCCCTGAGGTGTTCAGGAGGGCCGTTGGAAATATTCGAGAGTCCACAGGTGGATTTAATTCCAGGAAACATATCTTGGAGCATCTCTTGAAATGCCAACAGGCTCATGAGTTGCTGCTGCTGGATATTGACCGGTGTCACGATGCCGTCCACGAAGATATCCTCATTGGGTATTCCCGCCTCATTGGCCGCGTAGATCAGTTCCGCGGCCAGGGCGCCCCTCTCATTCTCGTCCCTGGGAAGCCCCTCCGGTCCCCACATCAGCGCGATCATGTTTGCCTGGTACTTGACCGCAAGAGGGATCATCTTTTCATACCGCGCCGGACGGCACATGATGGAATTAATAATAGCCTTTCCCTTACAAGCGGCCAGCCCCGCTTCCATGGCCTCGATATTCATGGTATCCAGGCACAGAGGGGGAGACTCCCCGATCTCGTTCTGGATTGTGTTGACCACGAACTCCATTAGCTCCGGGCCACCCTTTCTTGCGGGTCCCAGGTTGATGTCAATCCAGTCCATCCCCTTTTCCTTCTGCCGCTTGGCCTCCTCCGCGATAGGGCCTGGATCCTTCTCTTTAAACGCCTTTCCAATGACCCGGCTAATGACGTTCAGGTTCTCTCCGATCAGTTTCATAACCATTCTCCCTTTAAAATCTACTTGGCCCTGTCTTTCAGAAATTTGGGTAGCAAAGAGGCGTCCCTTGGACCGATCACCACATCCCAGCCGGGAAGCTCCTCTTCCATTTCGCCACTAATGGACGCGGCGTATCCGGGGATGATGACACTCTTATGAGCGATCTTATCGGTAATACCGCACTTCTTGATAAACATGCCCACCGCATCCCCTGAAAACTTGCCCGCGGCCCAGGAGGTCATGACAGAGAGCCCTTCTGTATCCATAATAAGGAGCCAGCACGGCACCCTGCTGGCTTCGATTTCGCCGCTGACGATAAAGTAGGTGAGAGAGAAATTGGTGGTCACACAGACCGGCGAATTCTCATCCGGGGCTCCGATCTCATAGATCCCCTGGGTCACTGTCATGGGACGCTGCGGATCTGTGAATAGATTGAGCCTTTGCAGTAATAAGGGAAAAAGGTTTTCCCCTTTAAAATCAGACAGAACCACGATGCCCGCGTATTTTGCAATGAGCATGGAGGCGATCAGAGTTTCCATATCCAGATTGCTCGCCATTTCGCAAGGAAAGGTGATGGTGGGAAATCCGAGTGAGCGATTCCCCGCCTTGAGGGGAGCCCTGCGTATCACCACCTGATCCTCGAAAAGCTGCTTTATCTCCCTGGCTCCTGAATCCAAAACCAGATCCTTCAGGCCCATGCCGGCCAGCTGATCAGTGAGAGATGCGAGGGCCTCGACGCCCTCGGCCTTGACTGCCAGGGGAAGTCCCCTCTCTTTGGCAAGGTTCCCCATCTCCTCCACATTTCCGCTGGTAGCGGCATAGAGGAGAGGTTTCTTGAAAGCGCTGGCTTCGGCCCCAGCCCTGATGGTCTCCACATGGTCACTCATCAGAATCAACCCGAACTCCGACTCTTCAGCAATCTTTTTCGCGGCCGTCGCAAAGCCCGCGCCATTGCCGCCGGCATCCTTCAGGGCCACGAGTTCAGGCCTCAAGTTCAGACCCACTCTCTCATATTGAAAGGCATTCCATTCCTTTAGCTTCTTGTCCAGGTCTTCCGGAGTGATATCCGAGGATATGATGGCGGCAAGCCCGGTGGGGTTATAAAAGGTCTTCTCATGTCTGAACATAACCGTTTCACCGCCGATCCTAAAGGCCCGCTCTCCGGCGCCAATGGTCACCTGCCTAATAGGAGGAGCAGAGGCCTCAGACAATTGTTCTCTTGCCTCATCCGAAACATAGGGACAGGAATCCAATTCCGCCTTGCCCGAGGCCAGATTCATGGCAAAGGCGAGGCAGGTGGGAATCCCGCACTCCCCGCAGTTCGTTTTGGGCAATAATTTGAAAATCTGTATCCCAGTCAATCCCATAGTGATCTCCTCATGATAGCTTTACGAAATTCCTTGGCTCTTCCTATAAACCATTTGTTGATTGAAACTCCTTCATCCTATTCGCCGACAATGGAGGACATCTTCAAGGCCGGATGATCTTTCTCCCGGAGAAATGGGATGATCTCATCTTCCTTAATCCCCACAGTCTCGTCCGCGATTCTGTCAATGAGATCGGCCATTCCCATCTCCTCCCCCCGTTTGATCAGCCTCTCTTTGATCTCCTCCTTCAAAGACTTGGGCATCCAAACCATGCGAAGGAGCCCCCCGTCACCGAGGATGAACTTCCCTTGAGTAATGTTGTATTTGGAATGTCCCACAAACCCCGGGGTAGATTGCCCGCCCCCCATGACGCCTGCCAGGGTCGTAAACTTCATCCCGGAGGGCGTCTCGCCAGTGTAATCGCGATGGACCGTCATGACGCCGTTACACGACGGCAGGACCGCCGCAATACACTCGCAGCAGCCGCAAGTGGTCATGGGATCGATCACAATGCTGTAAAAATTATAATGGTCTATAGCCTGACGCGACGCCTTATAGACAAAGTCGTTGACCCCTTTCCACTGCCCGAGTTTGGGATCGAGGCATTCGCCTTTTTCCACGGGTTGATTGGGGCCTGTGGGATTAATCTCATAGGCGGCCTTGCAATCCATCCAGTTGTAGGCGCCGCACAGTCCGGTCCTCTCCGGACTGATCACACAGACATGGCTTGGGGCGAAGGACTGGCAAAGGGTACAGGAATAATAGGTCTCTACACCCTCGTCCGTCATCTTTTCCACGCGGTCATCCCGGGCCTTGTATTCTGCCCTGGCCCTCTCGGTCAGTTTGGCTACATCATCTTCCTTGGTGTACAGGGTCACTTTAACCTTATCCAAAACGTTTCCAAAGTCCTGGTGAAGTTTGGCATGGAGAATGGTGCCGATATCCTTCAGCTTAAAGCCTTTTTCTATGGCCTGGTCGCCGATACGAATCCAGGAAATGTCTCTCTGACCGATGTGCATGACGCCCTGTGCATAGTTGATCAGGTGATGGATCTGCCTCTCCAATATAGGTTCGAAATCGGTCTCCATCTTACGTCCGGCCACCTGTACATAGATACCCAGTGGCATCCGAGTCCCTTTCTTTATATCATCGACATCAGGTCCAACGATATTGACCTCTCCGTCTTCAATCTCATTCATTTCGGCCATCTTGCACAACTCGGTGCACTGGGTCTTCCCGCCGCCGGTCTCCAGAAAAAGATCGTCCTTTCGGACACGTTCTCCCTCAAATGCCGGACCATAGGCCACCGGAATATCGATCTCCGTAATGGTCACCTTAAGACCACGAATCTCAATAGACTTCTGAGGCATCTCATCGTGACTGACGTTGGCCACGACATGCTCATAGGTGCAGACGCCCGTGGGCAAAACCTCGGGAATATCGGTATCCGCGATGGTGGGGAATCCCCAGTTGATCGCGCCGGCGGCATTGGCCGCCCATTCGGCGTTCACGTCGCCCAAAGCGTTGACAAAGGCAAAAATCCGGTCTTTCTGATAGGCCAGCTGTCTCTTAAAATCCCCCGGCTGGATCCCGCCAAAGGCCATTCCGGCACGGTTGGCAAAGCCCAAGGCAAACACGGCTGCAGAGATGTCCGGGCCAAAGGGGACAAGTCGGGTATTCCATCCGATTTGTACACCCTCCTTCAGAAGCTGCTCCGCAAAGGTGGTCCCGTTTTGGTTGGCTGCCATGAAGACATAAATGGTCTTGAGCTGATATTCCTCTGCCATTTTCTTGGCTGTGGCGGTATCGGGCGCTGAACCGACAATGGCGGCAAACCCGGGAGCTGTACCGTCCACAAATTCCACGCCCCTTTTTCTCATAATGGCATCATCGGCCGCTCCGAGCCAGATCTTGCCGTTTTCCACATCAGGGTCTTCCATCTCGGGCTGATAAAAGTCAGGATCCTCCACATACCGGATGGCCTCTACAATCTCTTCAGCGAACAGGGCGGCCATGCCGGCGTCCAGCAGTCCACCCAGATAGGGGAGATGGCAATCCTTTTTCACATGGGGGGGTAAGAGCTTTCGGGCAAACTCAAGGGGCTTCTTTGCGGAATCCAGGTCCGTCACCTTGATTCCCGTAAGGGAGTAGATAATCGGCAAAAAGTAGGCCGTATTTGGAAATTCAAGTCTTTGGCTTCCGCCAAAGCTTTCGAGGGCCTTAATATACGTACCTTCCGCCTTGGAGACAATATTATAGGCACCCTGAATCGCTGCAAAGGCTACTAGTTTGGACATGCTTTTTGGTCCTCCTTTCGTAAGAGGTAATGGTTATATCGGATTCTTCCATTAACTGTTAACTGTGCTTGTGCATCCTCTTCAAACTTAAGGATAATCTCTCCACGAGATCGAATTCGGTGGGTTCGGCCGCTTTCTTCGAAGGGACCTTCTTGGTTTTGGCCGCTTTCTTTTCTGGGGGTGCCTTCTTGGCCTTTTTCTTCCCTTTGGCCAGGCTCTTCCGGAGGGCCTCAAGGTCGGCCTTTTCTTTGGCTTTCGCGTCTGCCTTGGCCTTGGTCTCTGCCGCTGCCTGAGCCTGCGCTTCCGCCGTGGCTTTGGCTTCCGCCTCTGCTCTCTTTTTGGCCTCTGCATCCGCCTTGGACTTGGCTTCGGCATCCGCTTTTTCTCCGGCTTCCATCTCCGCTTTGGCCCTGGCCTCCAGCTCCGCATCGGCTTTCGGCTTCAACTCCACGACCTTTTCTTCAGGTTTTGGGGCAGCCTTTGGTTTCTCTTCCACTGGCTTTTCTTCCTTCGTCTCCGGCTTCAGGGCCGCTTTTTCCTCTTTCGGTTTCGCGGCCTCCTTCTTGACAGCGGCCTCATCTTTGGTAATGGCGAGGTTCGGTTCAGGAGAAATAGCCATCAGATCAGCCTGTTGTAAGGGTATTCTCTTCATAATCTCCTGAATATCCGTGGCCGTACCCCCATTGACTATAAGGTCGATAAATGATCGCACGAGCCTGACGCTTTCCGGATGTCTGAGAACGACCACGTCGCCACCCGCAAGAAGATAGCTAACGGCAGCGACCGATTCCATCAGGATACCCCGGCGCTCCGGATCTCCGATGGCGGGGGCCTCATCTAAGGACTGACCCGCTTCTTTGCATTTCCAGATCTCATTCCCGATATTGCATATCATGGGAATCTGGAGCTTGTCGTCCTCCTGAGTCAACGCCGCCATACGAATACGCTCCATTACAGAGTAGGAATATTCCAGTCCGTATCCCAGGCCCCCAGTAGTCGGGTCAATGACAATTTTGTTACTGGGAACCCCCAGATTTCCTAACAAAATATTAAGTTGTTTCGCTAAGTTGACATCAATAGGAGTAGAAGCCACAATCGTGTGGCCGTATCCTATGGCGCTGGCGCCGACACCCTTATAATTTCCTTCTTCAACCGGACCAAGAGAGAGATTCTTGCCTTGGCAGGTCTCAGATATCCTCTTGAGGACCTCCTCGTCCTTTTGATTGTTGGCAGTACCCCATACAATAACGGGCACATCGACGGCTTCCACCACCTTCTGAACAGCCTTCGCCTCGTCATCCGCTCCCCGGTCCATACCATTGGGATCAGTACTCTTCATCTGGATGACGATCATGTCGGCACCGTATTCATCCACACACTTCCTGGCCCAGATATCGGGAGAGGATATCACATCCCGAAACGGCTCCAACGCGGCGGTTGGCCACTCTTTCGAAGGGTCATAATCCCATATCTCCATGGCAATCTTTGGAGGATTAGGCATCTGCCCCTCAAATAGATAAAAAGGATATGAATCTTGTCCTCCTAATTTTACCTCGCCGCTTCCCACACCTATTGTGGATTCTCCTATCTTTCCTGAATAAGGTTGTTTAGGTATTTCAAAGACCAATTTTATTACCTCCTTTTTCCACTGTTTCTCTTTCTAAAATATACTGTATCTCTCAGTTTCGTGAACGCTTTTTTCCTAAACTATGTGAAAAATATAACAAAGAGAAACAAAAAAAAACCTCTCAGAGGACAGCTTTGGAGAATAAACAACGCATAATGCCTTGTCAAGTAATTTCTATGAATAAAATAACAGGTTTATGTCTTATCTTCTTTCTATATATTGTGGCATTGAATCCGCCATATCATGATGTTGTTACGCGGAAGCCAGGGCTCTCTCAAAAATCTCGTAGGCCGCTATAAGCGCTCGGCTTTGCCGGTCAAGTTCCACAGTCGGCCTTCCCTGTAAATCGAAATCTCGGACAAGAGAATCCTCAGGGACCATACCGACCAATTCCAAAGGATACTGACTGACGATCTTTTCAATGGCGTTCCGGTCTTCTTCTTTTACCTGGTTAATAATCAAGAGTTTACGGCCTATATTCAATGATAGGCTCTGGGTTAATGCATTGATTCTAGCAGCGGACTTTATACCCCTATGAGAAGAATCCGACACCATCAGGAGTAGATCAATATTATTTGTCGTCAGCCTGCTGATATGTTCCATTCCAGCCTCATTGTCAATGACCACAGAGGTATAATTACTCACTAATTTCTCCAGGTATCGTGTCAATAGGGTGTTGGCCGCGCAGTAGCACCCTGCTCCTTCCGGTCTACCCATGACCACCAAATCAAAACCCTTTGATTCAACAACCGCTTGTTCCAGCTTCATCTGCATATAGACATCTTTTGTCATGCCCGCGGCGACACCTGTTTTCATCTCTTCTCTTGCTCCACCGAGGGTCTCTTCAACTTCCAGACCTAAGACCTCATTCAGATTAGCATTTGAATCCGCGTCGACACCAAGAACGGGCGTTTTTCCCTGCGCTACCAGGTACTTGATAAGTAGGCCGGCAATCGTTGTTTTACCTGTTCCTCCTTTACCGGCAAGGCCGATAGTGTATGGCATTATCTCCCCCTTTTTCAGCATATTTTAGTTGATATTCCGCTCAAATTTCTCTACAGTAAAAACGCTCTAACATATCTTAATGAGTTTGGAAATTCATAGCACGCCGACCCAAGAAAGGCCGGGAATTTTTCCTCTCTAAATAGGCTCAAACTATATGGTTTATACCTAAGGCCTCTACTCAATCTCAACGGGGCCCTGTTTGAAATTCCATACAGAAAGCTCAATGTGAGGAACTCTATTTTTTTATGCGAGAAAAAACAGAAATATGGCAGCAGGTCACAAGATGTCTTGAAGAAAAAGTCTCAAGATCAGACTTTAACACGTGGTTCTCCCACACCACTCTTAAAAAATGCGGTCCGGAAATCGCTGTCATCGGGGTTCCTAATAAATTTGTGGCCGATTGGCTGCGTGAAAAATATCAGATTCAAATAAGAAGTTCCTTTGAAACCGTTCTCAATCAGGCACCTCAACTTCTCTACAGTTACGATCGTCTATCCGACCCCATGGAAAAAGCGGGGCCAACACTCACCAAAAAGACTGATGAACCTTCTAAATACCATCTCGATCCATCTATGACGTTTAAAAGGTTTATTGTGGGAGACTCCAATCGTTTTGCTTCTTTATCAGCCCTGGAAGTGGCTAAAAACCCTGCAGATCAATATAATCCTCTCTATATTTTTTCTAAACCGGGCCTTGGAAAAACCCATTTACTAAACGCTATAGGCCACCATGTTCTTACCAATATTCCCTATATGAATGTTAAGTATATCCATTCTAATACATTTACAAGCGACTTCACTTACTCCATAAAGGCAAACACCTTTGACGATTTCAAGTATGCCTATTCGAATATAGATGTCTTACTCTTTGACGACGTCCATTTACTCACTCAGCGAAGAAAAACACAAGAAGAATTTCTAGTTCTATTCAACTCCCTTTATCGAAAAAAGAAGCAGATCGTCGTAACAGGTGACAGACCGCCAAACCAAATAGCTCAAGCCGATCCTCGACTGACATCTAGATTGGGATGGGGGTTGATTTCGGAAATTGCCGCGCCTGATCAGAAAATAAAGATGAAGATTATTGAGAAGAAGGGCAGAGAAGATAGTATAGGTATTCCCGATGATGTGATCTTCTATCTCTCAACATTGAATAACGATATTAAAAGTCTAATAAGAAATGTGACTCGAATAAAAACCTATGCATCCCTAAATAATAGGGACATCAACATCTCTATGGCCAAGGCGTTTATAAAAGACTATCGTATGAGGCGTATAGAGATTGATGATGTCAAATCCATCGCTGCAGGATATTTTAATATTCCTTTATCTGAGTTAATCTCAAATAAAAAACAAAAGAAATATTCTTATCCTAGACAGATGGCTATGTATCTATGTAGAAAATACACGGACTTATCTCTCAAAAAAATTGGAGAAGCATTTGGAAAGAAGGATCATTCCACCGTCATTTATGCGATAAAACGAATCAATCAATATAAGGATATTAAAAGGGAAATTAAACATGATCTAAAAATAATTGAGAATCTATTAAGTTGAATTTTTCAATTCTTTTATTTTTTTTTTGAGGGTTATGACTTTTAATATTTTTTTCATTAGAATTAAACAAATGATTTACATCAGACATCCTGACGATGGACATCCGTTATTCATGTGAAGAACGACGGAAGTTTTACAAAAAAAAGATGGGTTTTTTAAAAATATTTTCAATAAGTTAAATAGGTTTTCAACAAAAAAACTCATAATGAATATGATTACTAATTTAAGTATTTATATAAAACACTAAAAGGGAGGGGGAATATGGAGATAAAAATTGATAGAGATGAACTTTACAAAGCCATTTCCCGGGTACAAAGCATCATTGAAAAAAGGAGCAACATCCCGATACTGTCAATGATTCTTATATCAGCTGAGGAATCGTATATTACTATTTCAGCAACAGATCTAGAAATCAGCTATCAGCAAAAGATTACAGCTGAAGTGTTATATCCCGGAAGCATTACCATATCGGGAAGAAAACTTTTTGAAATACTTAAGGAGAGTAAATCTTCCAATATTTTTATCAAAGAGAAAGAAAATAACTGGGTGTCCATTTCCGATGACGACGCCCGATTTAATCTAGCATGTCTTCCCGCGGATGAGTATCCCTTACTTGTTGAACCTAAGGATGTACTTACAATAGAGATGGATGGGTCTATTCTGAAAGATATGATCAGCAATACCATATATTCTGTGGCTCTAGAAGAGGCTGGATTTAAACTCTCAGGAGTGTTCACGGAAATTGTCACTCAGAATGAGAAGTCTTTATTGAGGATGGTATCTACCGATGGGCACCGTTTATCTAGGATTGACAGAAAGATTGAAAATGTCGAAATTCTTAAAATGAACGGCGGTGTGATGATTCCCAAAAAAGGAATCTTGGAGCTAAACAGACTGGCCTCCGAAGGGGGACCAATAAATGTGGGAATTGAAAAGAATAACTGCGTCGTTCGAAGAGAGAATATTCTTATCGTTATTCGATTACTTGAAAGCCAATTTCCTGATTACAATGCAGTGATTCCTGAAAAAATAAAAAACGTTATACCAATTACCAGAATGGACCTACTAGATGGGATGAGAAAGATGGTTATCCTGAGCAACGAAAGCTATAAAGGCGTCAAAATGACGTTCCATGATGACAATTTGGAATTGGTGTCCATCAATCCTGACATTGGAGACGCGCAGGAAAATCTTAAAGTGGAATACAAAGGAGAAAGTCTGGAACTGGGATTTAATGCCAGATATTTTATAGATGTACTTCAAGTGATGGGAAGTGATGTGGTGGAGTTAGGTGTGATTGACAATTCGAGCCCTTGTGTGATCACAGGGAAAAATGACAAAGGATTTTTGGGGCTGATCATGCCGATGAGGCTATAGAAAAATGGATAAAGAATCAACTTACGGTGCATCAGATATCAAAGTTCTGGACGGGTTAAGTGCGGTCAGAAAAAGACCATCGATGTATATAGGAAATACAGCTTTCGAGGGATTGCACCACCTTGTGAACGAAGTCGTAGATAACAGTATTGACGAGGCGATGGCCGGATACTGTGATCGGATACAGGTCGAGCT
>JAFGFY010000072.1 GCA_016930795.1 Deltaproteobacteria bacterium | reverse complement strand
CTAAATAGAGCAATGATTCTCTTTTTGAGATGAGTTTCGATAAAAGCCGACATTTCCGGAAGGGTAAGGTGCAGAAGTATCGGATTGAAAACAGAACAAGAAGGAGGAAAATATGAAAATTCTTACTGTGATGACCATTACACTAACTGCTTTGGCCATTTGTTTGTTCCCTTTATCTGTCACAGGGGAGGAGCAAACAAATTACTTCACAATGAGGGGCGGAATTTATTCACCTGAATCAGATGACCTTGAAGGCTTTGATACGGGATCGGCCCTTGAAATCGCGTTTGGGCATTACTTCAATCGAAATTTCGCTTTGGAACTGGGGTTGGGGCATCTCAAAACGGACGCGTTATTTTCTGGGTCTGATCCCTCCTATCTAGGTAATTTTGTTGAAAATGATGAAATCACGATCATGCCTCTCACACTCACAGCGAAAGGCCTGTACCCTCTTAACGAAAACTTGGAACTCTATGGACTGGTTGGGGGTGGACTTTATTCTGCTGATTCCGAATCAAGTATATCATCAAGCCTTCTCGGAAAGATTACACGTGATGACAGTAACATCCCCTTAGGGGTTCATATTGGGGTCGGCTTCAATTATAGCATTACGCCGCGACTATCCCTCGGTGTGGAGGGAAAGCATTTCTGGGCAAACGCGGAAATGAATTATTCGCCCGCACAGAACGACCCTGATCTCGACGGTTATATCATTACAGCAGGTGTCAGCTTCTCTTTTGGTGGGAAAAGAGAACAGGAACCTCCATCACCTGAGGTGGTTTCGCTTCCTAAGGACAGCGATAGGGATGGGATTTTGGACGATTCAGATAAATGCCCGGGGACGCCGGCAGGCGTCAAGGTGGATAACACAGGCTGTCCTCTGGATAGTGACGGGGACGGGGTCTATGATGACATTGATGAATGCCCGGGGACACCGGCAGGCATCAGGGTAGATCGCTCCGGCTGTCCTCTGGATAACGACGGTGATGGGGTCTATGATGATCGAGACGAGTGCCCGGATACGCCCAAAGGAGTGCGGGTTGACCAAAAGGGTTGCCCCATGGACAGTGACGGGGACGGCGTTATTGATACTCTGGATCAGTGCCCCCGAACCCCGAAAGGCGCAACAGTAAATGAGTATGGATGTTGGGTATGTAAAGACGTCAATTTTGATTTCGATAAATGGAATATTAAACCCGAGTATTATCCCAACCTGGACATGCAAGTCGATTTCTTTAAGCGGAATCCGGATATGACTGTGGAAATTCAGGGACATACAGACAATATTGGACCCAAGGAATACAATCAAGGTCTTTCTGAGAAAAGGGCCAAAGCGGTAATGAATTACCTTGTGGAAAAAGGAATCGCAAAGGAGCGTCTTTCTGCCAAGGGTTACGGTTTTTCAGTCCCTATGGCTTCAAACGATACAAAAGAAGGACGTGCCAAGAATAGGAGGGTGCAATTCAGCGTGTGTGATGATGAAATGCCATAGGGGCGCGTTTGAAAGACGTGGCATCCTGTAACCGCCTGTACATCTCTTAAGGACGCGCGACGTGTCAACGCCGCTGTGGGGCCGGTGCGCTACGGGAACCTTCAACTGATTTTGAACATGGGGGAGAGACTGCAGAAGACGATGATGCAAGGCTCTCCCCCCCTTTCGGAGACGCCAAAAATGACAACAGGCAATTCAAGAAAAGGCCCTTATCCCCGTGCAGGTGAAGGTGCAAAGGCTGCTAGAGTTCACATCGACTCTCCTCAGACCAGGTCGCCATCATACAGGCTGGCCTATCAGGATGAAGAATTCCTACTTCGATATGAACTGCGCCCGCTCCGGCTTCAGCTCGAGCTTCTGAAGCCGGAGCTCATCCAGCAAGAACAGAGTATTGAGTCAACCATTGTCATTTTCGGGAGTTCCCGGATACCGGATCCTGAAAGGGCCAAACATGTCTTTGACTCCATTCAAACCGAGGTCGAGAAAAACCCTACTGATCCCATATTGGCACAGAAACTGGAGAGGGCCCGGCGAGCCTTGAACAACAGCAAATACTATGAGGAGGCAAGAAAGCTGGCGTGCATTATTTCCACTGCCTGTCAATGTGATGAAAAACTCACGCATGTCATTGCCACCGGAGGCGGCTCCGGGATCATGGAGGCAGCCAATCGAGGCGCCCATGATGCGAAGGCGAAAAGCATAGGATTCAATATCGTGCTCCCGTTTGAGCAGGCGCCGAACCCTTTCATCACACCTGATTTGAGTTTTCAGTTCCACTATTTCGCCATACGCAAGATGCACTTTCTGCTAAGAGCAATAGGTCTGATTGCTTTCCCCGGCGGATTTGGGACTATGGATGAACTTTTCGAAACACTTACCCTTGTTCAAACGCATAAAATAAGACCTATTCCAATCCTCCTTTTTGGAAAGGAGTTTTGGGAGCGCGCTGTTGATTTTGATGTCTTTGTAGAGGAAGGGACCATTTCTCCTGAGGATCTCAATCTTTTTCAGTATGTTGAGGAGGCTGAAGAAGCCTGGGAGATTATTCGCAAGACGAACACCATTTGACTCCAACAAATCACACATATGTGGTGGAAAAGCCCTCGTTTTTGCCACAAGAGACCGTAAACATAAAATCTCAATACAGGAAGGAGCCTGATCATGTTTAAGAAGATACTATACCCAACCGATCTTTCAGACGTATCCCTCAAGGCATTGGATTTTTTGAAACAACTCAGAGAATGCGGCTCGGAGGAGGTCTTGGTTTTACATGTCATTCCCGAGCAAACCATTCTTACGCTGCGCGCCTACGGCGAAGGTACGGTGAACGTCGATGAGTTTGAAACAGGATTGATGGAAAAAGCCACAAAATCAGTGGCGGAAGTAGAAGCCGAACTGAAAAAATTCGGTTATAAAGTCAAAAAAATGATCAACACAGGCTTTCCATTGAGGGAAATATTGACTACTGAACAAGAGGAAGACATCTCTTTGATCGTCATCGGATCTCACGGAAAGAGTAACCTCGAAGAGATGTTCTTGGGTTCCGTGTCAGAAAAGGTCATCAGGAAATGCAAGAGCCCCGTGTTGGTTATCAAGAGATGAAAGCCATGACCTGGTCTCCCATATCATGTGTTCACGGCTCAAGTAT
>JAFGFY010000071.1 GCA_016930795.1 Deltaproteobacteria bacterium | reverse complement strand
TGGTCGGGGCGAGAGGATTTGAACCTCCGACTCCCTGCTCCCAAAGCAGGTGCGCTACCAGGCTGCGCCACGCCCCGTATGAACAAAAGATTGCAAGCTGATACTTTTACATCTTTTGACATACAAAATCAACCCAAAGATTCTCATGAAGTGCCGGGATCGATTTTCGGTATTGTGTGATACGACTCAGTCATTCTCAAAAAGGATGGGCGTTCTAGTTGACTCTGGGACTGAGACTATGAATAATATCAAAAATTTTGATTCATTGACATTCCTCTATATAACGATATGAACCAATCTCTTGATCAAGGGATGAGCATGCTCAAAAGAACCATCGGTATATTTGTATTTATTGCGGGAGTCGTGATTCTGCTGGGAATCACTCATGGATTTTCAAATCTGGGAGACTTTGCGCCTCTTCTGCCGCCATTCGTGGCCATTGCCCTGGCATTCATCACCCATGAGGTCTTGGTCTCCCTATTTGTGGGCATCTTTCTCGGATCTTTGATGACCTACAGGGTGGAGGGTTTTGTTCATCTCGTCCAGGTCTTGGGAAAAGGTTTCTATAAATCGATTGACAACTATATATTGAAGGGTGCCGCCGATAGTGACCATGTCTCGATTATCATGTTTACCCTCTTGATCGGTGCTGTTGTGGCCCTGATCGCCGCTTCGGGCGGATTGCACGGCATTGTCTTTAGACTCGCGCATTACGCCAAGTCTTCAGTCCTCTCTCAGTTTTACGCGTGGCTGATGGGCCTACTCATCTTCTTTGATGATTATGCCAATGCATTGATCGTGGGCAATACCATGAGGCCTATCACCGATAGATACAGGATTTCCAGAGAGAAACTCTCCTTTATCGTCGACGCGACGGCGGCGCCGGTTTCGTCCCTGGTGATTGTCTCAACATGGATCGGGTATGAGATCGGGTTGATTCAGGATGCTTTCAAGGCGCAAAAGGTTGGCTTGGATCCCTACATGACCTTCATTTACTCCGTACCATATCGTTTCTATGTGATCCTGATGCTCCTGTTTATTCCCATTATCATCTTTTCCAAGAGGGATATGTTTTCCATGTATGGGGCGGAGAAAAGGGCAAGGGATACAGGGGATTGTCTCAGGTCAGGGACAATTCCCATAGCCGGAGAAGAACTTCAAGATATGGATCCTGAAGGCGCCATTAAACCACGAACCCTCAATGCCGTTATACCCATCTGCATTCTGGTCTTTGGGGTGCTTCTGGGCCTTTGGTGGACCGGACGCAGTGCCATTCTTGAGGGAGCGGGAGAGATCGCTCTGGCCAGGGCCTCTTTTCGGGATATTCTTGGGAGCTCAAACTCCTATCAAGCCCTGATATGGGCATCATTTACGTCTTCCGTCGTGGCGATTATCGGGGTTGTTGCCCAGAGGATCATGAGCCTGAAGGATGCCATGCAGATTTCAATAAAAGGAATGAAGTCCATGTTTATGGCTGTCGTCATTCTATCCCTGGCATGGGGACTTGGGGGTGTCTTGAGGGACATAAAGACCGCGGATTGCGTTGCGCGATTGGTTAGTGATTCCGTTTCAGTTCAGTTTATGCCCATTATGATCTTTCTTGTCTCTTGCGTGATCGCGTTTGCAACAGGTAGTTCATGGGGAAGTATGGCTATTCTCTTTCCCATTTCTGTTCCTTCGGTACTGCAACTCTCCGAAGGACTTCCGCCGGATCAGGCTTTGGCTGTTCTATATGCCTCCATCGGCTCCATTCTCAGTGGTACGGTTTTTGGGGATCATTGTTCTCCCATATCAGATACAACCATCATGTCTTCCATCGCCTCCTCCATCGATCATATGGACCATGTCGGAACCCAGCTGCCCTATGCGTTATTGGTCGGTTTCGTTGCCTGCGCCCTGGGATATCTCCCCGCGGGTTTCGCGTTTAGCCCATGGCTGGGAAATCTTTTCGGCCTACTGCTCCTTTCAGGAATTGTGTTTGTCTGGGGCAAAAAGGTTCCGAATGTGAGAGAGAAGATCGTGTGATTCGGGAAAATGTCCAACTCCTTCCTGTCATGCCGGATTTGATCCGGCATCCAGTAAAGCAAAGCTTCATAGAATCACAGGATTCCGGTTAAAACCCGGAATGACGATGTGGTGTAAGAGCCATATACTCCTGATTTTTGGAGGGCAACTCCGTTCAAAAAAACGGAAGATGGCTATCCTCCGTTTTGTTGTGGGAAAGGCAACACCATATATAATGAAACACAGGGTGGTTATCCTGCGTTTTTTTCAGGGGGAAGGGTTTTTCGCTTTCTATCTTGCCATCCCAGGTCATCCATCCAGAAAATGCGCAGCGAGTGCATTCGCCGCAGGCTTGTTTTTGTTGACTTTGTTTCCATCACTGTCAATAATGAAACGCTATTGGTTCGACCCTAGGGAGAAGCCTATGAAAGACATTCAAAACCATAAGGATTTCCGCAATATAGATATTGACCAGGTGGGAGTGAAAGGCATTCGCTATCCCATCACGGTGCGGGACAAGAATATGGGCGAGCAACAAACGGTTGCGGAAATCAACATGTATGTCAGCCTCCCTCGATACTACAAGGGGACTCATATGAGCCGCTTTGTGGAGATCCTCAATGAGCATAGCCGGCGTATATCTCTTGAGAATTTCTCTGAGATCCTGGAAGAGATGAAACAAAGGCTTGACGCGGAAAGCGCTCACATGGAGATCTCCTTTCCCTATTTTATCAATAAGGCCGCGCCGGTCACCGGGAGCGAGGGGCTCATGGAATACAAGTGCACATTCAAAGGGTCATTGAACCACGGGAGCGACATCGTCACCACGGTCTATGTCCCGATTTCCACACTTTGTCCCTGCTCCAAGGAGATAAGCGATCACGGCGCCCATAACCAACGCGGAGAGGTTAGACTCCAGGTGAGGTTCAAGAAGTTCATATGGATAGAAGATTTGATACACCTCGTGGAAGAATCAGCATCCAGCGACGTCTATTCCGTGCTCAAACGGGAGGATGAAAAATATGTGACTGAGAAGGCCTATGAGAACCCCATGTTTGTGGAAGATGTTGTGAGAGACATCGCCCTGAAACTGAATAAGGACCCCAATATTATTTGGTTCGCCGTGGAATCCGAGAACTTCGAGTCCATTCACAACCATAACGCCTATGCGTATGTGGAGAAACATAAAAAAACTAGCATTCCAGGTGATTGAATTTCACCTTAATTTGTTTTGGTTATGGTGATTAAGAATAGACGCAAGGCACACGGCACAAGAAAAGGATTGCTTTCCCTGAAGCCGTAAACCAAAAAACCTAATCTTTCTTATTGGATTAGAGCCTTGAAAAGAGACCCTACGGCTGAAGCTTCAAAGTTTTCATAAATGAAAATTGATATAAAAATGTAGATCATTGCCCAGCGACAACGGAGGAGTATATGGCTGAAGATCTGAAAAAAATGTATCGAACGGTCATGGACGATCATTTTCCGTCACAAATGACTATTTCTTTTGGAGATCAGACCCTTGTCTATAGAAAGAGGTCGTGGAAAATTGCGGATGAGAAGACAGGGGAGGTGATCGAAAAGGGTTTGCGTTATGGCGAGAACCCTGGGCAGGAGGCGGCACTCTACGAGCTGGTGAACGGGAATTTGGTCTTGGGCGAATGCCGATTCATCGAACCCGGTAACGGTCTGGTCTCCGCCATCACCGAGCAAGACATGATTCAGAGTGGAAAGCATCCGGGCAAGACGAACCTAACTGATATAGACAATTCCCTGAATATTATGAAATATCTCACAGAAGGCCCGGCCGTGGTGATTGTCAAACATAACAACCCATGCGGCGTGGCGTACGGGGCAAGCCTTTCCGAGGCCTATGAGAAGGCCAACATGGCAGATAGAATCGCCGCTTTTGGGGGATGTGCTGTCTTCAATCGAGCTCTGGATCCGGCTACAGCAGAATTGATCAGAGAAAATTACCTGGAAGTTGTGGCCGCCCCTGATTTTGAGGAGGGGACGGTCGAAGTCCTGGCCGAGAGGGCCAACCTTCGAATCATACGGATCAGTAGGATTGACCAGCTCTCTCGCTATGCGGACACCCGTTTTGTAGATATAAAGAGC
>JAFGFY010000070.1 GCA_016930795.1 Deltaproteobacteria bacterium | reverse complement strand
TGCCCCGAAGATTCCCGTTCAAAAGCTGGTTTGATACTCTTCTGAGCATGATTTTCGCGATCATTTCGGTCCATGAGCAGGCCATAACTCGATGGTAAGCTTCAGTTGAACATCAAGAGAATGGTGATGAAGTTTTTTTTGAAAATGCACAGCGAGCGCAGTACAATAAAAGCAAGGTCCTTACATTTGGAAGATTCCCGCGGCTTTCCGCGGGGAGCTTCAATCCGCGTTTGCTAAAGGCGGATAACCCTCCCGGCATTGTCCGTCTGGTATTGTGTCGGGCAAGTGATTTCAAATGGTTATGGAATAGTCCCCTGGCTTCCCAGCCGTGAAATAGATTTCTTTTGACTCATCCTCCCAAATCCATTATAGATGCTCTCGTGTTATCTAGAGGTTTGTAGCACTCCCACACTTTTTAAATGAGGAATGTCCCATGTATAGTGCCAGCGACCTAAAGAAAGGGCTCAAGATTCAAATCGACAATGAGCCCTATGTCATCATTGATTTTCAATTTTCCAAGCCGGGAAAAGGCCAGGCCCTTTACCGCTGCAAACTCCGAAATATGATCAACGGGGCAGTTATTGATCGGACCTACCGCTCGGTCGATACTTTTGAAAAGGCCGATCTTCGGGAACGCAAAATGCAGTATCTATACAACCAGGATGACGAATACTGTTTCATGGATCTAGAAAACTACGAACAGCCCATTCTTTCATCTGAACAAGTGGGAGATGCCAAGAACTATCTTATTGACGGTCTCGAAGTGGATATACTGCTTTTTGGAGATATGCCCATAGGGATCACTTTGCCCAATTTCGTGAACCTCACAGTGAACCAGGCTGATCCATGGGCCAAAGGAGACTCTGTCTCGGGCGATAGCAAGCCGGTTACCCTGGAGACGGGCTATGTTTTGCGAGTCCCCCCCTTTATCGAGGAAGGCACAAAGATAACCGTAGACACCCGGACCGGGGAGTATGTTACCCGGGTCAAAGAATAGCCCCGGCAAAGGGGACCGGGAGGGACTGGCAGCCAAGAGTGAGAATCTCCAGTTGCGAGCCGGAATCATTCATGCCGTACGGTCATTCTTCATTGATCACGCTTATCTGGAAGTTGAGACCCCCCACCTTATTCCTGCGCCGGCCCCGGAAGTTCATGTTGATGCCATCAAAGTCGGTAACCTGTTCTTACATACCTCACCTGAGTTATGCATGAAACGATTGATGTCCGCCGGTTACCCTAGAATATTTCAGATATGCAAGTGCTTTCGAGAGGGAGAAAGGGGTAGAAAACATCTTTCCGAGTTCACGCTTCTGGAGTGGTATCATGCGGGATCTGATTATATGTCCCTCATGAATGAGTGTGAGGAGATGGTCCTCTCTGTCTCCCGTGATCTCGGTTTTGGGCAGAGCATCCTATACCAGAAACGCCATATAAACCTGGAAAGACCATGGGAAAGGATATCAGTCAAGGAGGCCTTTAACCGTTACAGCTCCATATCCATGGAGAAGGCTTTGAAAGAGGGCTGCTTCGATGAAATCATGGTGGAAGATATTGAGCCATACCTGGGACTATCCAAACCCGTTTTTCTCTTCGATTATCCCGCGAGGTTTGCCTCTTTGGCCAGACTTAAAAAAGGCGCCCCGGATTTTGCCGAGAGGTTTGAGATCTATATGGGAGGGTTGGAGTTGGCCAACGCCTTTACAGAGCTGACGGATGCAGAGGAGCAGAAGACCAGGTTTGAGAGAGACCGGCGCAAACGAGAGCAACTTGGAAAGAGCGTCTATCCCTTTCCAAAAAAATTTCTTGAATCTCTTCCTGATATGCCTTCTTCAGCGGGCATTGCCCTTGGTGTGGACAGGCTTGCCATGTTATTTGCTGATACGACAAAGATTGACGATGTCGTTTCCTTTGCGCCTGAAGAACTTTAATGTCCCATTCTGGGAATGGGAGAAAATCCCTCGCCTTTAGACGAAGACTTCAGTTCGATTTTATTTAGAGAGTCAGGATTCAAGGGTCCCAGGATTCTAGGATTCAAGGGAAGGCATAATCGTTTTTTCACTTGGCCCCTTGATCCCTTGACTCCTTGGCCCCTCAAGCCTTCGGCTTCAGCCGAAGGTGGTTGACTCTAAAGAAGCGGTTGGATCTGCCTCTCGATTTCCTGTTTGGGTTGAGCCCCTACTATTTGGCCCTTGAGTTGCCCGTTTTTAAAGAGGAGCATAGTGGGGATACTTTGTATCCCATATTGTGAGGCTGTGACCGGATTCTCATCCGTGTTGAGTTTCGCGATTCTGAGCCTGCCTGCATATTCAGATGCCAGTTGATCAAGTATCGGGGTAACCATGCGGCAGGGACCGCACCAGGGGGCCCAGCAATCCACGAGAACCGGTACATGATGATTAAGGACCTCCTGGTTAAATGTCTGATCCTTCACATCAATAGGAGAGGATTCCACTCCTGATACTTTCAACGGGTCCTTGCACTTGCCGCATATGGGCCTCTCCCCCAATCGCGTTTTTGAAACCCGATTCTTTGTGCCGCATTTTGCGCACCTTATAATGAGATCTTCTGTAGCCATAATTTTTCCTATTCCTCGATTGTCATGTCTTAGAATTAACTTAAAAATTCACAGTGAGCGCATTCCCCGCGGCTTGCCGCGGGGAGCTTCAATAGTACGTACCTGCCGCACAGATTCAAGGGGGCATGGGGGCCTCTTTTCAGTTCCACCACCCAAAAGAGGCCCAAGCCTCTTACCGCCCCCCAAAGAGGACAGCGTTCTGTGGACAAGCACAAGGAATGCCGTCGCTGTGGGCACATTGTTCGTGGGGCTTCTTCATAATTTGCAAAATTTCGGTGTCCTTCGACGTCGCTCAGGATCATGAGCCCGTCGAATGGCCGCTCCACGACCTCTGGATAGATGGTGGCGAAACTGAAAAGAGACCCGTATGCCCCCACATGTTAAAGAATTTGCTCATAATAATGGAAAGCATTTCTGGGACATGACTCTAGAGTCTGGGATCTATATTTCCTGGGCCGCCGCAGTCCGGCGTATAGCATGTGACATTGTTGAATTCACACTTCGCTTTGCATTGCGGGCATTCATTGGGTGGCGCGCCGGCTGTAAGAAGATAACCGCACTTACTGCATTTCCAATAGGTCAAATTACACTTGGGGCAAATATCCCCGGAAAACCGACCATCCGCACTATAACCACAGTGTGCACATACCCAAGTTTCCTGTTGTTTTCCCATAGGTTCCTCCTTCCTTTATGATTCGCTTATATATTTCCTTGAAACAAACCCTCACCATTCTTAGTACCAAAGGGTTATGATTCCGACAAGATCTTACAACAGTTTCATGAAATGTCTTTTTCGATTTTCATCCTCCCTCCTTTTCCTCGTCGACATCCAATTCTTTATCTAAGAAATGACGAAACCAGAACCTGACGATTTCTCGGTTGAGATGATTTTGTTTGGGAGGAGAAATGCTGTGACGTTGGCCGGGGTAGATCATCAGGTCGAAGTCCTTATACATGTTCTCCAGTTTGGAGATGAGCTGCATGGTGTTCTGCATATGCACATTGTCATCCGTAGTGCCGTGGGTAATGAACAACTTCCCTTTCAATCCTTTGGCGTGTGTGAGGACAGACCCGAATTCATATCCTTCAGGGTTCTTTGTCGGAGTGTCCATATACCGCTCAGTGTAAATGGTGTCGTAAAGTGTCCAATCCGTGACCGAGGAATTCGCGATGCCGTGCGTGAAATAGTCGGCCCCATAGGTTAAGGCCATACAGGTGACATAGCCACCGTAACTTGATCCCATAATTCCGATTCGATCTCGATCGATAAAGGGCTTTTTTGTAAGCCATTTAACAGCGGTGATCAGGTCTTGCGTTTCCCATTTTCCTAGGTTTCGGTGCATCAGCGCCGTGCCCGTCTTCCCAAAATGACCGGATCCTCGATGATCCACGGAAATGACGATGATGCCGTGTTGCGCGAGGTAATGCTTTTCCAGTCGGCCGAAATGGTTTTTCACGGTTCCCGCGCTCGGTCCGCCGTAGATGGTAAAGATCACCGGGTATTTTGAGGATTTGTCAAAATCGGGGGGCAGGGTCCACATGGCCGGGAGGTCGTATCCGTCCCCTGAAGGAATAGTAAACAGTTCGACCTTCCCCAATGCGTAATCGTCGAATGCGGGGAGTTTAGCGTCATCGAGACTGTGTAGTAATACACCCGTAGCATCCCTGATCTCCCGTTTGTCGGGATGATGGATGTTGCTATAAGTATCGACGAAAAACGTTCCTTCCGGTGAGATTTCACAGTTATGGGACCCCGGATTTTCAGTCAGGCGTATGATTTCTTTGGCATCCAGATCAACTCGGTAGAGATGCGTTTCGGTTTTTTCGTCTCTGGTTCCCTGAAAGAAGACCGTCCCATTCTTTTCATCGACCCGTTTAATGTTTTGGACGGACCACTCTCCGTTGGTCAGGCGTTTCTTCAGGCTACCCTCCATATCGTAATAGTAGAGATGAGGCCACCCGCCGACGTCGGAGTTGAGGAGAAATCCGCTGCCGTTCTTAAAGATGTAAATGTCTTCAAAGAATTCTACCCAGTTGGGTTGTTTCTCATCGTATATCTCAACCTTCTTGCCGGTGGTCGGGTCGGCCAAATAGAGCTTGATGTTGTTCTGTCCTCGATTCATCCACTGGAACAGAAGTCTTCTTGAGTCAGGCGTCCAGGATGGACAGGCCAGGTAATGATCGGCTTTCGGATCCGTATCGACCCATACAATATCCCCCGAGTCCACGTGCGCAATCCCTAACCTGACTTCGGGGTTTGGATCTCCCGCTTTGGGATAGCGCGTCACTTCGAGTTGACCATGGGTGCCTTCGGCGTCGAAGATAGGGAACTCAGGGACTCTCTCATCATCGAACCTGAGAAAGGCGATTTTCTCATTGTCCGGCGCCCACCAAAAGGCCTTATATTCGGAATCGCGGCCAAGAACTTCCTCGAAGTAGACCCAAGACGCATAGCCGTTATAGACGGTCTCAGATCCATCTTGAGTGAGTTGCAGTTCCCGTCCGCTTTTCATATCAATGATGAAAAGGTTGTGGTTCCTTGTGAACGCGATCTTCTTCGCGTCGGGCGAGAGAGTGATGTTCTTGACCTTCGACGCATCATCGCCGATGGATTTCAGATCTCGTGTCTCAACATCGTATAGGTAAAAATGCTCGTTGTGTTTCAGTACAAACTGTGAATAATCATCGGAACAATCGGCGAAGTCCTCGAGTTTCAGACCATCGGGCATGTCCTCGTTATGGGTTGAGTAGTCGAGAAAAAGATTCTTTTTACCTGAAGACGTATCGACCTTTAATAGTCTAGCCTGGACTTTGGGTCCAAATCCTTTTTCTTGCTTGACCAGAAGGTGTTTGTCATCAAGCCAGGCTTCGAATTCCGGCAGCTCTCGAACGAGTCTAGGACTACTCTGCCGCGGGTTGTAGGCCTGCTGAAAGGTAAGCCTCTTATTTTCAGGACTGTTTTCTGTGGCTAAGAGCCTCGAATCGCTTGTCGTAATGCAAGCGGTACTTCCCGATAGCGCGCATAACATAATAAAAAAAAGAGTCGGATGCTTGTGCTGCATAGAAGCTTCCCTTCTATCAGGGTTAAAATGAATAGTCGGAAACACCCTGATTACCATTTGCAAAGTCGGACATGACCTCCAGAGTCTTGTGTTCATATCCAAAACATGTAATCTACCGGACAATCCCATGTTTTGCAATCCGCTCCTTCATATTTTTCTGAAAGAGCTGTGAGGAAAACGCCATAACCACATATTTTCACAAAATTTTTCTCCTTGACACATCTGTTCGTTTCTTCCTACACTTGCGCAAACAGAAGCGATCGTTTTATCCGATATATCTTCAACAATTTCGACTATGAAAGGATTTGAGATGAAGGCTTTTTTGAGAAATTTTTTTGCGACAGTTCTTGGATTGTTTGTCTTTTCTTTCCTCATGGTCTGTATTTTTGTGTTCCTGATTGGCGTCGTCACGTTATTTGAAAAGGGCCCTCCGATGCCCAAGAAAGCGGTTTTAGCCCTGGATCTCTCCATACCTATTTCAGACAAACCTACGGGCATATCTTTCCAAGATGTGTTGCAGGGAGGGGCATTAGGCGATGAAATGAAAGAAGCCGTTCCTCTTCGGACCGTATTGGAATCCATAGAGTCTGCTTCAAATGACGACCGTATTGTGGGCATCTACTTGACAGGGCAAGTCCCAAATGCCGGGTACCAATCAGGTTGGGCGGCCTTGAAAGAGGTAAGGGAGTCTTTGGTGAGATTCAAGGAATCAGGAAAACCGATTATCGCCTTTGAGAGTGTCTATGATGAGGCCAATTACTTTGTTGCCTCCCTGGCCGATCGCCTCTATATGAACCCTTTTGGGACATTCGAATTCAATGGTTTGGCCACTCAAATCATATTCTTCAAGAAGGCATTTGACAAATATGGGATTGATGTTCAGGTCACTCGTGTTGGCAAGTATAAGTCTGCGGTCGAACCCTATATTTTAGAAAAAATGAGCGAAGAGAATCGTGAACAGATTGAAAAATACTTGAACGATATTGCCGATGTCTATCTGGAAGCCATCGCGTTGTCGAGGAATGTAGATTTGAAAAGACTACATGTCCTGATGTCAGATGACGGTTACTTAGGGGCCGAAACCGGAGTGAGGGAAGGTCTTCTGGATAAATCGATCTACTATGACGATGTTCTCAGTGAATTGAAGGAGTTGACCGGGTCCAAGCCTGGGGAGGAACTCAAAAACGTGATCTCAGTGGCTTCTTACCAAAAGGCCATCACACCAGAGAAGCACGGATCAACGAACCAGATCGCCATAATATACGCCGAAGGTGAGATTGTTGAGGGACCAAATGAAAACGAGGTGGGGGGTGACACTCTGGCCAAGTTGCTGCGCAAAGCCAGAAATGACGAAAATGTTAAGGCAGTGGTTCTGCGTGTGAACAGCCCCGGGGGGAGTGCAACCGCGTCCGAGGTGATTCAAAGAGAGACACGACTCCTCAAGCAACAGAAACCCCTTGTGGTCTCGATGGGAACAGTGGCCGCGTCCGGGGGCTACTGGATCTCTGCATACGCGGACGAGATTATTGCGTGGCCCAATACCATCACAGGCTCTATCGGTGTCTGGGGGATGCTGCCCAATGTGGAAAGACTGTTGAATGATTTTGGAATCAATGTGGATGTTGTGCGGACCGCTGAAAAAGCGGATATGATATCTATCTTTAGGAACAAGACAAAAGAGGAACTGGCCGTGATTCAGAGGCTGGTGGACTTCATCTACGATGAGTTCTTGACCAAGGTCTGTGAGGGGAGAAAATTGGACCGAGAGGTTCTCGAGGAAATCGCCCAGGGAAGAGTCTGGTCCGGTGTGGAGGCGCACAGACTTGGGTTGGTGGATCGGTTGGGCGGACTCTACGATGCCATTGATGCCGCTGCCATGAGGGCGGGGCTTGGAGAGGATTACAGTCTCGTTCAGTATCAGAAGAAGAGGGGAGTTGCTGAGGAGATTATGAAGGCACTTGGAATCACGCCTCCATCTCCTATAGGGGATGGCTTCAGAGGCTTGGAGGAACTAAAGAAGAAGATCGCCCTTTTAAATGATCCGAAGGGCGTTTACGCGAGGCTCCCTTACGATTTGGTCCCACGATAATAAGTTTCTTCATGACGACAACCCGCCCAAAAAACAACATAGAAAAATTCCTGAACCTCTTTACGGAAGTCAAGAAAGGTGAAGGGAGATCCGCCATCCTGCTATTTCTGAGCGTATTCCTTATCCTCACGTCATATTACATCATGAAACCCGTACGTGAGGCCTTGATTCTCACAGGGGGAGGGGCTGAAATTAAGAGCTATGCCTCCGCGGGACAGGCCCTCTTGTTCCTTGGGATTGTGCCTCTGTATGCCAGGCTTGCAGGTCGGTTTCCCCGTCGACAGTTGATCAATTCAGTGACCTGTTTTTTTGTTGGGTGTCTGGCAGTTTTCTATATTCTCGCGCTCATAAGAGTTCCCCTCGGCGTAGTATTTTTCTTGTGGCTAGGCATATTCAATATGATGGTGGTCGCTCAATTCTGGGCATTTGCCAATGACATATATACGCCTGAAGCGGGTAAACGGATCTTTGTCATCATCGCGTTTGGCGCCTCCTCGGGGGCTGTTTTGGGAGGTATGATCACGGACGCTCTGATTGAACCGTTGGGAGTCTACCAACTCCTGCTTGTCGCGGGGGCTCTTCTTCTTGGCAGCCTGATTCTGACAAACATTGTCGATTCACGCGACAAAGCGGACAGGGATCGAGCAGAAGACAGAACAAAAGAAGTGAGTCAACCCTTCGAAAAAGGAGGAGCATTCAGTCTCGTCTTCAAGACAAGATATCTTTTGTTCATTGCTCTTCTCATGTTGTTCACAAATTGGGTGAATACGACGGGTGAGTATATCTTGGGTCGTACAGTGCAAAACAGAGCAGAGGAGCTTGCCGGCGACCCTGAAATTGCAGAAAAGGCCATTGAATATGCGCAAAAAAGGCTGATCGAGGGCGGTGCGAAGGAAGAGGGCCTTGCAAAGATCAACTCTGAATATATTCAATCCTATACCGAAGAGTATATTGGCAACTTCTATGCCAAGTTTTATACCGGTGTGAATTTGGCAGGACTGCTTATACAGCTATTTCTTGTCTCCCGAATTCTAAAATATCTAGGTATTCGAATCGCGCTGCTTGTTTTGCCCTTCATTGCCTTATGCGGATATTTCGTTATCGCTTTTATCCCTGTCATGACCATCATCCGTTGGGCCAAGACAGCGGAAAACTCTACGGATTATTCTCTCCAAAATACAGTGCGCCACGCGCTTTTCTTGCCTACGACAAGAGAAGAAAAGTACAAGGCCAAACAAGCCACCGACACCTTTTTTGTTCGCGCAGGAGATGTTTTGTCTGCTGTACTGGTTTATATTGGCACAACCTGGTTGGCTTTTCAGACAAGCCAATTCGCGCTTTTCTGTATTGGGCTTGTTGTCGTGTGGTTTGCCCTGGCCGTGGTGATCGGGATTGAGAACAAAAACATAACCGAAAGGGCGGTAGAGAACCCAATGGTCTGAAAAAAGGATCATCTTCCAAAAGAGTCTGTCGTTAATTAATAAAGCCTTTTTCTTTCAAGCCGAGATGCTCAAAGGGTTCAAGGGGCCCAGGATTCAAGGGTTCAAGTGAAATACTAAAGAACTATAAGGAACTGAAGATCTGGTAGTCTGAATCCTTGAAACCTCGGATCCTTGATCCCTTCTCCCAATTCATTGGGAGAAAAATCCAAAAAAAGACTCTGAAATCCTTGAGCTTCTTTCCCGGCCATAAAGGAAATTACCAAGGGTAATCAGAGCCTTGTTGGATCTTGACTGATCAGGGTGTATAACGAAAAAAATAGAAAAGCGAGATTCTATCCAATCCAATACTTGATCTTAGCAAGCTTCTCCTCTGAAACTTTGAAATTCTTGTCAAATTCCGCCCAAAACTTCTCATCCTCTTTTTTCCAATTGGAGCCGAACCGCTCATCAAAGAAAGAACTGAGGCGGGCAAACCAATTTCCCGGCTTCTCCACTCCCTCCTCTTTGGCAAAGAATATCTCTTTGAGATAGACATCTATCTCATTCATCTTTTCTTTGGGGATGTAGGATTTGGCGCCTTCTTGGATGGATTTTATCAGATTTTCAGGATTTAGACCGTGCGCGGTGAGCATCAGGGCCGGGGTTGCCCTCTCGCTGGCGATCCCCAAGAGTTCAAAGCCCCTGACACCCATAATGTCCAAGATGGCTACATCATAAGTGCTCTTCTCTAATAGTTCCTTGGCCTCATCAAAGGTAGACGCGGTCTCTATGTCACACTGTTCGAGGAAAAGCTTCAATATTTCAAGAATATCTTCTTCATCATCGACAATGAGGATCTTTTTCCCCTTTAGAATGTCATCCGTTGCCATGTCACGTTCCTCCTTGCTAACGGTCTATTTTTACTAGGCGTTTTGAATTCAATGGATTATCATATCACCGCTACGTTCCTATCAGATGCCTTAGTATATAGTCAAGTCAAAACTGCTCCATAGATGAAAATGCTCCTTATTTGGGGTCTTCATACCAAATGAAGGGTCGGTCGGAATGAAAAAATGTTGGAGGTGAGAGCATTTTCCTTGAATAATCTCAGTTCAATTATAAAATGCCCTCTAACTCTACGTGACATAAGCCGCATGAATGGTGACGACCTTGAACGGTAAGAAATCACAGGACGAAAGAAGAGGAACTCTCCGAAGAGAAAGTGAACGGATTGCCGCGGAAACGATCCGGCGTCAAAAAATGCTGTTTGAATTGGGTCAGATTATGACCTCTGAAATGGACATCGAGGCCCTGTTTCCTTTGATCATTGAACAAACCAATCAGGTCATGAACACGGAAAAAGCATCGGTGTTCTTGATTGACTCTGCAGGGGAGAAATTATGGTCTATGGTGTCAACAGACCTTAAGAAAGACCAAGTCCGGATCCCCAAAGACAGAGGGGTAGCGGGCTGGGTTTTTCAAAACAGGAGCCCCCTGATCATCAATGACGCGTACAGCGATCCCCGGTTTTTGCCGGAGGTCGATAAGAAGACCGGTTTCAAGACCCGAAACATCTTGAGCATTCCGCTTATCAATCGAGAAAAAAAGTGTATTGGAACACTCCAGGCATTGAATAAGAAGACAGGTGATTTCAATAAAGAAGATCAGGCATTTCTTATTTCCGCGTCTCACTATATGGCTATTGCCATTGAAAACGCCAAGCTTTACGACGATCTTAGGGTTCTGGATCTGGCCAAAGAAAAGGTGATTAACCATCTATCCCATGAACTCAGAACACCTTTGGCCGTGATCATGGCCATCCTCAGTCGTGTTGAGAGAGAACTCAATGAGGCGAATATTTCAGGCCTTGATAACATGCTGGATCGTGGCCGTCGGAATGTAAAACGTTTGCTCGATCTGCAGGCAAGGATTGATGACATCCTCAATCAGAAACGAGTGAAAGAAAAAGAGGGGATTCTGGGTCTTCTGCAAAGCGCTGCCGATTTGGCTTGGGAATTCAATGAATCATATCGGGGCGAAGGCGCTGAAGTGTTGGAGTATATCTGCAAACGACTGGAGGCCTTATTCCATAAGGAAGAAGTCCATATGGAGCAAATCGCTCTTACTCCTTTCTTGAGTGATGTATATGAACGCTCCATCGCCTCTATGGGACAAAGAGAATTGAACATCACCCTTGATTTAGATAAGGACCTTTCCGTGTATATGGACAGGAATGTGCTGGACAAGGTTTTTTCGGGTTTGCTCAGAAATGCCATTGAGAACACCCCGGATGAGGGGACAATCAAAATCGTTGCCAGAAAAAAAGATGACGAAATCCGGGTCAGTTTTCAGGATTTCGGTGTCGGGATTACCCCTGATAACCAACAACTGATTTTCGGCGGGTTTTTTCATACACAGAAGACTGAGTTGTATTCGTCTAAAAGGGCTTATGAGTTCAACGCCGGAGGGTCCGGATCAGATCTGCTTAGGACAAAATGCTTTTCTGAACGTTTAGGATTCTCTTTGGATTTCAAAAGCTCACGCTGTAAATATATTCCAAAAGACGAAGATCTATGTCCGGGCAGAATTTCAAAATGTCAATTTATTAGGGATAAATCAGAATGCCTTTCCTCCGGACAAAGCACGTTTTCCATTGTCTTCCCTCTCAAATTACAGTGAGCCCATGAAACACCTCTACAGACTCCTCAACATCAAAGAAGGTGAGGGGAAGCCTGTTGTTCTCCTCTTCACCTATTTCTTTTTCTTTGGTGCCACACTCACCGTAAGCAAAACCGCTAGAGACGCCTATTTCCTTAACAGGTTCGACATATCCTATCTTCCTCTTATGTTCCTTGCGGCGGCCTGTGCCGTAGCCCTCACTGTGGTCGTCTACAATTTCTTGGCGAAACGTCTGGATCTCATTCCCGGTATCACCTTAAGTAGTTTGACCTTTATCTTAAGCCTAATATTGATCCAATCTCATCTTGAGGGGGGGGTTATTCCGATTCTATATATATGGGTTGATGTCATCACGACAGTCATTAGCGTCCAATTCTGGGTGGCGGCTGGAATGGTGTTTAATTCACGACAGGCCAAACGGTTATTCGGCATCATTCTGGCCGGCAGTCCGGTGGCCAGAATCGTGATTGGCACCAGCATTCCCTCCTTTGTCAATAGATTCGGATCTGCCTATTTGCTGACTTTGGCCGCCGGATTTATTCTCTGCTGTGTCCTGATGGCGTGGCTGATACGGCCATACTTTATCCGAGGCGTATCGGAGAAATCAAGGAAGGAGAAGAGAAGAGACAAAACCGGATTCTTAGACGGTTATATGAGGATGATAGCCCTTGCGGTCGGGGCTGCTGCGGTGGCTACCGTGATTGTGGAGTACCAATTCTTGATTCTCTCCAATCAATTCTTTCCCATGGAACAGGATCTCGCCAGCTTCTTTGGCATCTTTTACGCTTTGACAGGGGCCATTTCTCTTTTTGCGCAGGTATTCTTGACGGGCTGGATACTGACCAGGTTCGGTGTTTTGCCGGCCATGCTCGCCCTGCCCGCTGGTCTGGGCATAGGTTCTTTGTCTCTCCTCATCAATCCGCTGTTTTACAGTTCCTTGATCACGAAAATATTGGAACAGATTACCAAGTTCACTGTCAACAAGACTTCATTGGAGCTTTTATGGGTCCCTGTAGGCCCTGACGGCAAACAGAACCGCAAGCTTTTTATCGAGGGCACGATTAGAACCGGCTTGCAGGGGCTCACGGGAGTCTTGATCTATGCATTGCTCACTACATGGCATTTGAGCTATCCTGTTTTGCTGCGTCTCCTTAGCTTTATCGCTTTGGTGGCCATCGGTATCTGGGTGCTGAGTGCTTATCGTCTGAAGAGAGAATACGTTTCATCACTGATGTTGGCCATTGAAAAACGTCGTTTGGATTTTGAACGAATGCGACTTGATACCACTGACAGCGACATTATCGCAACCATTGACCGAGCACTCGACAGCGATGAAGCAGCCCAACAAGTCTTTGTCCTGGAACTGATTGAGAACCTGTCATTGATTCCATGGCGTAACACCCTCAATCGACTCTTTTGGGAGGCATCTCCTCTGGTACAGAAAAAAATCCTAAGCATGACTGCTGAACAACCCGAAATCGTTTCAAATACGGAAATCCGGGCAAAGATCGAAGAACAAGGACCGCTGACCAAGGATGCTCTGATCATCGCCGGAAAAAGGCACATGACAGAGATGATCCCAAGCTTAGGAAAAATGCTTGAAGGAGAAATGGAAGGAGAGGCCGACATAAGGGCCGCGGCAGCCATCGCTATCCTGATTATGGACAGAGAGTTCTGTGAAGTCGCTCGCTCAACCCTTGGTGAATTGCTCAAGAGTGAAGATGAAACACAGAAAATTCTCGTCCTGCAAATGCTTCTTTATATTCCAACGCTTCTCACCGACGCACAACTCCGGGAATGCTTAGAAAGCGAATCCATTCGTATTCGTATGGAGACTCTGAAGATCGTTCATCACAGGGGAGATGAAAATCTCATACCCCATGTAATTGATTGTTTGGATTGTCCCCAGCTTCGAACAAGCGCTCGAGGTCTGTTAAAGACATATCCCGCGGATAAAGTGATTGCCGCGATGGATCGTGCCTGTTACCTCCCGGAGACATCCATGTATCACCAGATTGAGATCATCCGGACACTGAGAGTTTACCCCGATCTCAATTCGATTCGCTGTCTTGTCTCGTTGTTCGAAGAGTCGTCAATACCCATCCAGGCAGAAACCGTCGATACGTTACTTGAGATCGCCAGGCAAAATCCCCTTCCCGCTAGTGTATTGACCCAATTCCAAAAAGAGGGGTCAAGAATCGCGCGGGATATTTATGAGGACTACCAGCTGTTGAGCGGAATTGAGAAGACATCTGAGAGCCTGCTGCTCAGAGATCTCTTCAAGAACGAAATTCGAAAGCTTGCTGTAATATTGTTTAAACTGCTTGTGTTGCGCGTACCGGAGACACCCGTTGAAACCTATTTGATATATGTGCAATCAGGGGACACGAGCAAAATACCGGATCTCCTGGAAGTCCTAGAAAACATCCTGCCCAAGAATGAGAGCGGCTGGATGATTCCGTTGATAAAGCCCATGTCCATCAAAGACCGCTCCCTGGCCGGCCGGCGTTATTTCCGCGATTTGCCCAATGACTTAGACAAAAAATTACTTCAATGGATTCAATCCACGAATGAGTGGTCCTCAGGTGTGGCCCTGGATTATACCCTGAGTCAAGGCCTTGTGGCTGTATTGGAAGAAGTCGATTGGCTATCTTTTCCCGATGACGGACTGCAGAGCGAAATCATAGGTCGTGATGTGGCACGGGAGAAAACCGTATTGAATGATTTACGGGAATTTCCTAAAGACCGTTTTCGGGAAGCAATAAAGGAGTCGAACATGCTTTCAACTCTTGAGAAGACCATCATTTTAAAAGGTACGTCCCTGTTTAAGGGGATTTCCGGTGAGGAGCTCTTTCACGTTGCACAGGTTATGGAGGAGGAGCGCTTAGAGAAGGGTTCCACCCTGTTTCGCAAGGGTGACATAGGGGATTGTCTCTATGTGATAGTTAGCGGAGAAATACGCATTCACATCGACCAATTGGAGGTTAGGCGGCACGTCAAAGGGGATTATTTCGGCGAAATGGCTCTTCTAGACGGTAGTCCTCGTTCGGCGAGTGCAACCGCCATGGATGAAACATTACTGCTGAAGATCAATAGAGAGAATTTCTATGATATCATGATGAGCCGGCATGATGTTCTGAGGGGTGTCCTGAAAATGATGACAGAGCGAATCAGGGAACTTACTGAAAGATACGCCCATGCTCCTTAAGCTAGGAGACTGTCCGATAATGCCCTTTTTCCCCAACTCTTCATCATGCCCGAAAAAATTATCCTCGGAATATTAACTATATGCCTGTGGTAATTTCTTCAGACATTCCTTGATTTTGAAAAAAATTGCTATTCTCTGACAGCCTCCTAGAAAATGATGCTGGACATGTTATCCTTTAAAAAAGCACTTCCTCTTCTCCATCGCGGATAATGAGATCCTGAATCAACTCAATGAGCCGTTGCTGTCGGACAAACAAGGCATCGATTTCATCCGTCTTCAGGTAAGGGGATAGGAGTGCCCTGACATGCCCCTCATCGAGATGGCGAAGGGCATACCACAGTCCCCTGGAGCAACGAGAGATCTTCTCAGGTAGGTATAGGGTCTTGTCTCGGGCAAAGGATCGGGTATGATCGATCAATACCATCTGCCAATTCTCATCGATCAGTATATTGGTCTGGTTCCGATCAAAGTTATTGATCAGGTTGTCGAATACCCGCATGTCCGACATTTGCCTGTTCCAAGGGGTCACCGCGGGTGGAAGTATCCCCTTCCGTTGCATATCATCATCTCGCGTGGTCTGTTCTGCCCATAATTGAAGGGTGCCTTCTTTGTTGTCAATCGTTCTCAGGACCGTGGGAGGAAGATTGTTGAGGCCGAGAATATGATTCATTTCATAGGCAGCGATTTCACTCAGGTAACTGTCACGAAAACCCCGGGTCTTGTGGGAGAACTCCGGGGTTATGGTCCCGCCGGTCTCGCTTTCCCATCGAAAGATAGCCCTTGTCTGAAGCTCGTCTTTGTGGAGCAGGTACTTTTTGGGTCGATTGACACCGGCACGAATCGTTTCTAGGAACGTCGGTGAAGCGGTGAGTAAAAATGCCTCGATCTCATCCAGAGTCTCAAACGGGAGAGGGGTTCCATCCTTGGCGGTCCAGACATGCCCTGGGACGTAATCGATCTTGGCCGCGGGAAATACGACCCGTTCTCCAGACTCGTACAACGCCGTAACATCGTCGTCTTTGATTTCCAATGCTGAGGGACGTCCGCCTTTATAGAATTCGGAGAGCATTCCGGTGTCGATAAGAAAGAGGCTTTCGACCAGCCTCGCTTGAATCCTTCCGTCCGCCTGTGGGGTGTGCGAGACGACCACTCGCCAGGCGTTGTTTTTGTCAAGCCATTCCGGAAGATACGAGACAAGCTGCTCATCGCTCCATTGAGCGAACCCTCGAAACCATAGGGGGCCTTCATCATTCATCAGGGAAGATGCATCGTAAAATCCATCCAGATAGGGTTTGCTTTCATTCAAACGATCAATCGTCTCCAGATCGGGAGTTGATAGATCCTTGGTATCGGCAGACTCTAAAATCGCGTTCACTACGGGTATGACCTCTGAAATAGAAAAGAAGGGCTCCACGTACCCTTTTTGTACCAAGTAGGACTTGATACGATCAAATTCAGCTATCTGAGAAGCCACATCGTCATTGATCGCGGACAGGGATAGATCCGTGAAGGCCGGGCTGATGCCGGCATGAACAAAGATAGTGCCGCCGTACTTGAATATGGCCGGCTGGCTTCGAAGCCATTTGCCGTAACGCCCTTCCGGGCCCAGGGCCTCGGTATATTCTACAAATCCGGGAGGATGCGTGGCCATCCAATCTTGTGTTCGGGATTCCGAATCTTCGCTTTCGGTGCCGGCGGAAGTCCCGAAAACAGCCTGCCGTCGCTCAAACGCGCGACGCTGTTTTTCTTCAGACTCAGGTCCAACAAAATCCCGATAAGCATCCGGGTTTACATATGTCAGGGAACCGACGAGATTCAATACTTCATGGTTTCCCAAAAGGACCACGACTCTTCCACCCGAGGCTTCCGCTTGGCTCTGAAGCGACATCAACAAGTCCATGACCGGTCGAACATCCGACCCCCTATCGAACAAATCACCTGTTTGCACCAGCAGAGTGTCGCCTCCGATCCATTGGTTCCCGTCATCGATGAGGAAGGCTTCCCTGAGAATCGACACCAACCCGCTGAAACTGCCGTGGATGTCTCCGACGGCGACGGTTCTATTATAATGTGGCTTTTCTCCGATCGCGGGACGCTTTGAAGGGGTGGTCGCGCACCCGATGGTTAAAAGGAGAAGACCGGCAAAAACAATAGTGATCATTCTTTTTGTCCGTCTCATGGTCACACCTCCCGAACGACGCGTTTTGATGGATGTCAAGTTGGCCCCGTTAAATCGCGAAGGGATTTAACGGGATTGAAAGGTTATTAACAAAACTCAGCGATATTTAATGAGAATTTAGGATAATCCATATGGAATTGTCAAGGTGCTCTTGATTTTTCTTGAAGGGTACTCTGAATATTATAAAGTAATGAATAAGAGATCCTATGCAACTCAATTCCGTTGATATACTCCTATAAAATCCGTTTTGGAGAGAATGTGTTTTTCCATAGCCTTCTCGAGTTTTACCTTTGTAGGCTCCTTAGTATTATACTGAATAACTATTTGGTTTTGACGGAGAGGTCTTTCTCCTTGTATCCAAACAATGAGAGGACCCTGTGGGAGAGAACGACCACTCCTATAGGACTCAGATTCACATCCACATATATCTGCGTCCCCGGGACCTTCTCACAAGTAAGCAATTCATAGGGGTTTCGACTAAAATACTCCCTATTCGTTCCAAGCAGTGTCAGAACCGTATCAAAGTCGTCCTGGTTTTCCTGAGCGATAATCTCACAAACCTTGAGAAGCATGCCCGTCCAAGACTCTACCTTGTGTTCTTTCCCCTTCAACGAAAAAGAGACGATGCTTTTACCTTTAAATTCGTCCTTTTTGACGGCCGCTTTTTTTGACTTTGGCGCTATAGCTTTGTCTTGCTCGGGATGAGCCTCCACTTTCTGTTTTAGAATACCGGCGATGGCCGCCTTAGCATCTATTTGCGATGCGATAAACTTTTTTGTTGTTTCCTCGTCCGGCATGTATCCGCAGAGTTCATTTGTCGCTTGCGCCAGAATCTCATGAAGCCATTTTTCCGGTTCGCTCAGGACTTTTTCCCAGGCCTTCGGGAGACTCTCCCTTATCAAATGGAGCTTCTTCCTAGCATTATGGATTTCTTCCGCGGCCTTTACGGCCTTCCCGGATTGAACATTTTCTTTGGAGAGGAAGATATCAAAGCTTTGAGCCAATTCCTCGGCTTTTCGCTCATTCACATTCATGGCATAGATTCTTTTTTCTTCCGCCGATCCTTCTAAAAGCGGAAGGCAAAACCACCAGACAATGCCGTCGGTCAAGACAACAAGCGGGACTTCATCCTGAACCGCGTAATCCGATAGCTCCTCCTGATATTCTGTGAGGGCGTCTGTCCCTTTTTTGACACCAATGAATACCATACTGGAGTTCTTGTGCAGCAATGAGAAATCGACCCTCCCATCTTCTACGACATACTCCGGTTTGATTTGATTGATATCAAAAGGATCCCAGCCTAAAAGTGAAAGAAGCTTTAAAACAATACCTTGTTTGACAGCCGCTTCATCAAAGGAATCATATCTCGCGTCAGATTGGATTTCCTCTATAAACTCTAATATGTTTTTCTCCATGGCCCACCTCATCTGGTAACATACAACATTTAAATCTGTCTCTCCTAGTCAATTATCCGATCTCAACCTAAGTTTATTAATGTATCAACCGTCATTCCTCCTGGAAAATCGAACTTACAGACAGTTGGATAATGGATTTTGGAACTTGTTAATTAGCTGATAGAAATGACTTTTTCAGATATTAGTATAAGAGAATATTGACTTGTGTGTCAAGAAGAACGCGATAACGCCATGTAGCAGGTGGATTTCGTGAGACGATAAATAAACCACATGCCGTTTAGATTAAATTGAGGAAAATCACCATTTACATGAATCCCAATGATTTCAACTGTTTTACAGACTAACGTTACAGTGCAAAGCGAATTTTGTGTTACACAAGAGAAATAGGTTGCCCCTGATCATCTGTACATGATATCTCTTATGGCTAACATCTTTAGGAGTATTGAATGTCGGATGCGGAACAAACCATGACTCGATACCGTACACTGGGCGGTATTGTCGACGATACCGACCGGTTGGAAGCGGTATACAAGAGTGAGTTGGAATTTGGCGACCGGTTGGTTGTCACCACAAGAAATTCTACTTACGTCATCCATTCTTTCGAGCAAGGCCTTTATACTGTCACTGGAGGCTGGTTCGATCTCCATGGTTTGTCGCCGATCAATATTGGGATCAATGGCTGTACTTGGGGTGGACATGCCATCAAAGAAGACATTCTAGCAGCCCATGGATTGCATCTGGAGTTTGAGAACAGCGTTGTGACCAGCCGAATTCTGCGGTTTCAAATCATCCGTTGCTGCGAAGAATCCGTTCATTAAACCATCTTTGGTATCTCCGATCCCCACCTAAGTTCATTGATGTATTAGCCGTATTGAAGATCCCTGCATTTAGCTGAAAGACATCTCCCAAATGTAAGGAAGCCAATTATTGCGAAGCATCGAGTTTGATACTCCGCTGCTTGCGGCGGGGCGCTTCATTGGGATGACATTCAATAACATTGAAAGCACCTATCACGTTTTTAGAGCCCATGATTCTTTCGAATACCTTAAGGATCTCTGTGATCAGAGCCGATCACAGTCAGTCAGGAACATCACCCCAAAAATCAGGGTTTCCCCGATAGACCGCTTCATGTCGCTCGTGTATACGAAAGGTTATGATCACTTCGCTTTTTCGAAGAGAGCCGAGGCTTATCTGCCACTGTTGACGATCATGAGCACGAGGCAACTGTAACCCCTTGATCATGCATGATTAATTGAGTGTTATCTTGGGATTGCGATATTTCCATTCGAGTTTTAGTTGTTCATGTTACATCGATAAAGACTACGAAATGGGTATGACAACTTTTGGCGTCAGAAAATGGATGCATTTGTCCCATATGGGGATCGTTACATTTGAGGGTTGAAAAGTCTTTGTGGAAAAGTAGTTACAGACTGAAGAGGGTATGAAGTACATTTTTCCGAAAGACGGAATATTTGAGGCCTTTAAAATTCATATGAATAAGTAACCTAACCAGGCCAATACACCGGTGCGCGAAAAACCGTGCGCCTGGTGATCGGCAATGTTGGCCAAGCTATTGGATATCAGATCCCTCTTGACAAAATACGCCAATGGCGTATACTGCCTTTATGATTTTCATCGAGACCTCCATCTTCACAAAGGAAATCACCGACATCCTTCCGGATGAGAGCTACCAGAAGCTTCAGTCGGTTTTAATGCTGCGGCCGAAGGCCGGGAAGGTAATCCGAGGGAGTGGAGGCTTGCGGAAGATCCGCTGGAATCTTCCCGGTTCCGGCAAACGGGCGTCCTTGCGAGTCATCTATTATTGGGATCCTCCGGACACCATTTTCATGCTGTTTCCATACCGAAAGACTGAACAAGAAGACCTGACGCCGGATCAACTGAAGTTGCTCCGGAAAATGGTAAAGGAGTTCTTGACATGAAGAAAAAGCATTTCGAAAAACTGCTCGCCAGCGTCAAGGAAGCTGGGGAGATCAAGACTGGGCATAGGAAGCCGAGCCGTGTTTATGAAATCAAACCGCCCGAAATCAAGACCGTGCGTAAAAAGCTCAAAGTCTCCCAGGACGAATTCGCCCTCATGATAGGAGTGAGCGTTCGAACTCTACAAAATTGGGAACAAGGGAGAAGAAAACCAGAGGGTCCAGCCAAGGCATTGCTGCGTGTCGCATCCAGGAACCCAACTGCAGTCCTTGATGCCCTCCACGCGGAAGAGGCGGCCAACAACTGAATGCACCGGATGTGAGTTCCGCTGGCACTCCACTCACACCGGTGAGTCATCGCATTGGCGGTTTCCGCTACGCGGAAACCGCCAACGCGGAGTTGAGCCTTCGCTCTCAATTCCTGGTTGTCGCCGCAGGCGGCTCCAACCAGTCATTCGAGATCGACTGGCTTCTTGCCTTACGGAGCTAAAGCTCCGACGGCTCGTCTCCAGCGACTCAACTTCGCATTAGCCGGTAACAAAGACGACTAGGGCCGAAGATAGCTTGGCCCATGGGAGCACGATGAGCGGGATGATGGCACCGCGCCGGCACCGTCATATAACCATCTGGCCTCAGGAGTACCTATGACTTCCACGACCTCGATGCTACTCCTTTTGGGAATTATTTTCCTGGTCGGCCTGGCAGCGGAATCGCTGGGCCGGCACACACCGATTCCCCGGGTGACGCTGTTAATCATCACCGGCGTGGCCCTCGGCCCGTCACTGCTGGGTTGGCTAGACCCTGCCGGAACGGAGTGGTTTACCGTCGTTTCCCAAGTCGCCCTGACCATGGTCGGGTTCCTGCTGGGGGGCCACCTGACCCGCATGACTCTGAAACGCCACGGGACTGACGTCCTAGCCTTGTCACTCGCGGTTGTCGGCATGACCGCCGCGTTGGTGTTCGCCGCCGTTTGGCTCCTGACCGACGACCTCGGTCTCTCGTTACTGCTGTGCGGCTTGGCGACAGCAACAGCACCGGCGACTACGACCGATGTTGTGCGAGAAAGCGGCGCCGAGGGGCCGTTCACCGAGACCCTCTTAGGTGTGGTGGCGGTGGACGACGCCTGGGGGGTACTCACGTTCAGTCTGCTGTTGGCTGCGGCGGCGATGCTTGATGGCGGTGACGGGATGAACGCGCTGACCCACGGGGCGTGGAATATCGGCGGTGCATTGTTCGTTGGAGTGCTCTTGGGCATCCCGGCGGCCTACACCACCGGCCGAATCTCGCCCGGCGACCCGACCGTGGCCGAGGCGCTGGGGCTCGTCTTCTTATGCCTGGGCGCAGCCCGCTGGCTTGAGGTGTCTTTCCTGCTTGCCGCCGTGGTCATGGGCACTGCGGTGGCCAATCTGGCCAAGCACCACGATCGGCCGTTCCACGCTATCGAGCACATCCAGTGGCCGTTCATGCTCGTCTTCTTCCTGCTCGCTGGAGCGGCGCTGGAACTGGAAGCATTGGCGGCAGTAGGGTGGCTAGGCGCTACATATGTCGTCTCTCGGGTCGCCGGACGCCTGCTGGGCGCCTCTGTCTGCGCACGGTGGCGAGCCATGCCGGAGGGTACGGGCCGTTGGATGGGCGTTGCATTGTTGCCCCAGGCAGGCGTCGCCGTGGGTATGGCGCTCGTTGCCGCCCAGCAGTTCCCCGAGCGCGCAGAAGTGTTGTTATCGGTCGTACTGGCTTCCACCGTAGTGTTCGAAATCGTGGGGCCACCGATGACGCGACTGGCACTCCGGCGGGTAAAGGAAACCGCCTAACGCCGAACAAATCACTCAAGCCGACCTGCTCCGCAACCGGCTTAGCTCGACTGTTAGCACTACAAAGAAAACCCATTATGAGCATTGATAGTGATGCCTTTGGATTACCTTGAGTCATTTCCAAATCCTACTCAGATCTAAAGATTTTTGGGATGTTTTTCAGTTTATATGGATCAAAGGCATAGGATACGCCTCATCCTACAGTGTTCACATGATTCACCTTCTGGAACTCACACTTACAGCCAAGCCTTTGATAAAAGAGTATTATGCTACTAAAGCCGCGAGTTCTGAATCATACCACAAAGACGAAAATCCTTTTGATATTCCACCAAAAAAGCCGTTGGCTTTCCTTTCGATTATTGGAAGTAAGCTTTGTCTTTTCCAATATACGGATCCGAACGCATCCGTAACCCGCCGAATTCTCAGTAATCGTCTTTCCGACTGGCCCTCCGGATTCCATCATATGTATCGTGTTGAAATAATCCTTGTCTTGACGACAGGTTGTCAGATGTATTATTTCATAACGGTGCCTTAAGCCGTCGGTGTACTGGTGAAGTCGAATAAATCGAAAGGGGAAAACATGAAAAAGGTATTAATGCTTATATTCTCCATCATTGCGGTCTTGTTTTTTATCAATACACCCGCTGTTTGGGCCAAGTCCGCTAAAACCAAAGTCCTGCGTCTGGCTGGTCCTTGGCCGCCTATGGATCCGCTAACGGTGCAACTCGAGACCTTTGCGGACAAGTTCAATCAACGCGCTGGAGGGAGTTATGTAATAGAGGTGCATCCCAGTGAATCCCTGGTAAAGATCGGTGAGAGTATGGATGCCTTGCGGACCGGCGCCGTCGAAATGGCGGGTTTTCCCATCGGTCTGTTTGCCAGCATGGACCGCAGGTTTGCCGCGGCGGAGCTTCCCTTCTTAGCCAACAACGCCGAAGCCGATGCCGCCCTTCAGGTCGAGCTGATGCCGCTCTATAGTGAGATTATGGAGAAGAAATTCAACTCCAAAGCGATCCTATCCTTTACCTGCCTGGCCCTGGACGTCATCAGCACGAAACCGATCAAAACAGCCTCGGACTGGAAAGGCCTGCTGGTCCAGTCTGTTTCTCCCCAGTCAGCCAAATTTATTGAGTACATGGGGGGCGCGCCGGTGGCCATGCCTTTCTCGGAGGGGTATCAAGCCCTGCAAAAAGGGGTTGTAAACGCGTCCATGCAGTCCTCACCCATGATGATCATGTTCAAAATGAATGAGGTCGCCCAATATGTGACCCGGGGGTATCTGATCCCGGCCGCCATGATCATTGCCGTCAATTTGGATATGTACAAGAAAATGCCTGGAGATCTTCAAGAGAGCATTGTCAATATAGGGAAACAACAGCAGATCGAGAGCAACAATTTCTTCGTCAATGTTGCCGAAGAGAACACGGTTACTTTGAGGCAAATGGGAATCGATGTCTATCACCTGTCCAAGGAGGAGCGGGACCGCTGGGCCGATATGGTTAGACCATATTGCGACAAGCTCTATGAAGATATGGGGCCGGAATTTGCTGCCGCAGTGAAAAAAGCTGCCCAAGCGGCGAACGCTAGATATGAATATAAATAGCGTGGTTTTCTGGAACTTATATACGGAACAGCCGAGGCCAAGGCTGTGGCTGGCAGGCAGGCAAACGCATGATGAAAAAAATCTTTTTGACAATCGAAAGGGCGATTACACGAATCAGCGAGTGGGGATTACTTTTTAGCGGAATACTCATACTGATTATGTCCTTGCTAAGTACCTACGGCGTTGGGCGCCGGTATATCTTCAATAATCCGGAACCCTACTCATACGAACTGAGCACCATGTTGCTTTTGGCCTGTGTGGTCTTTGCCGTGGCCGGTCTCCAAAGACAGAGACGGCATCTACGGGTGGATTTCATTGCGGGACGTCTCTCGCCCCGTTTGGAGGACATTCTGGTCAATATCTTCACACCGATCATGGCGCTCTTTTATGTGGGGATCATTTGTTGGAAAAGCTGGGACAACGCCATCTATTCCATGATTATCTGGGAAACCAGTCAATCCAGTTGGGAAGAACCTCTATTCCCTGTAAAGATGATGGTTCCCATCGGCACGGCCTTGCTTTGTCTCGTGCTGGTCTCACAGTTGATCCAGGGCATAAAGAATATAATCCATCCTATCACGAGGAGATCGTGAGTCCAGCCTAAGTGGACAAAGGGAATGACGAGAAATGGATCCGGCTATTGTCAGTCTTATTTGCATTCTCGGTCTATTTATCCTCATGATGATCGGCGTGCCGATCGCCTACTCCCTCGGTTTTACCGCCATAGTTACGGCCCTCATCTTCTACGGCCCCAGCACCCTATACAAAGCCGGCATTTCCCCATTCAGCACCCTGTTCAATTTGGGTTGGACGCCCCTCCCTCTGTTCGTTCTATTAGGATCCATTATCGCTGAATCGGGAATGGGCAAGGATCTCTTCCGTGCCGCAGCCAACTGGCTCTCCCGGTTACGCGGCGGCATGGTAGTCGCCGGTGTCGTCGGCGAGGCCATGCTGGCAGCCACATTAGGCACCAGCGCGGCCGCTATTGTCGTGGTCGGTAAAGTCGCCGTACCTGAATTTGAAAAGCAAGGCTACGATCGGGGGTTCAGCCTGGGTGCCCTGCTGGCAGGCGGCGTTCTCGGCCCCTTGATCCCGCCCAGCGCCACGATGATCATCTATGCTGTTCTAACCAATGTATCCCTGGGGCAGTTGTTCATCGCCGGTATCATCCCCGGTATCCTTCTCGTCGCTTTTCTAGCCGTCCCGGCCGTTGTGCTGTGCTATATGAGGCCCCACCTTGCCCCAAAGACCTATTCGGTTCCCTGGAAAGAGCGTTTTACCTCCCTCAAGGGCATTTGGGGAGTCACCCTAGTCATGATTTGCATTCTAGGATCAATTTATTTCGGCATCGCAACACCGACGGAAACAGCGGGTGTCGGCAGTTTTTTGGTCTTAATCCTGGGAGTGACGGTTTACGGTTTGAGATGGAAAGGGTTGCGCGACGCGCTCATGGATGCCGCGACAGTTAACGCCCTGATCCTGTTTATTGTCATAGGCGCTTCCTTTTTTACCTATGTCATGGCCAGTACCAACGTGGCGGAGAGTCTGCTGACTCTAGTGCAATCAGAATCCATTTCTCGTTGGCAGGTCATTGTGGTCATTAATCTTATTCTACTCTTCTTGGGCTGTATTATCGATCCGATTACCATCACGCTATTGACCATCCCCATTTTCGTCCCTCTGATCACCAGCCTGGGATTTGATCCTATATGGTTCGGCGTTGTATTTCTCGTAAATACCCAGATCGGCCTCATCACACCGCCCATGGGGACCGATCTCTTTGCCGTGAAAACCATCTTTAACATCCCCACCATCGATATCATACGCGGTGTTATTCCATTCCTGCTTTTTGAAATCTTGTTTCTCGCTGTCATCGTCGCATTTCCCCAAATCAGCTTGTGGTTGCCGAGTATGATGCTCAAATAGGCGTCATCAAACGACTATTCAATGAGAAAGAACTTCCCGATACCAGTTATTCCGAAAAGATCTAGAAATGATTGGAAGCTAAAGGGTGTGATGGAGAGGGGAAGGGCGAGAGTCCTGATTCTGTGTTGAGATATTGGCAGTGGACGAACTCATTTGGGGTGATCCATTTTTAAGACTTGTTCATTAAGCTACATTTTGGTATCTTTGCGGTCAACTGCCATCATAAATGTATGATTTAGAACTGATACCGAAGATAAAAGGACGTTGTACAATGCCTGCCAAAATCCCCAGCCCCAAACCCGACGAGATCGGGTGTCTCTATGAAATCACGAGGGCCATTCATGGCACTCTAGATTTGAGAAAGGCCCTTTATAGGGTCCTAGACCTGTTGTCCGAATATCTGGGCATGAACCGTGGTTCCATCACCCTCCTTAACCCTGAGACCGCTGAAATCCATATTGAGGTGGCCCACGGAATGTCATCCAAGACAAAGACCAAGGGACGCTACAAGTTGGGGGAGGGGATCACAGGCCGAGTTATAGAATCAGGGCGGCCCATGGCTATCCCCCATATCGAGGATGAACCGCTCTTTCTTGACAGGACCGGAATCAGAGGACAATTGGACAAATCGAAGATCTCATTCATCTGTGTCCCCATAAAAGAGGGGGGAAGGGTCATCGGGACGCTCAGCGCGGATCGGGTCTTCGAAGCCGCCTCTCCTTTGGAGGATGACGTCAGGCTGCTCACGATCATCAGCGGTCTGATCGCCCAGAAGGTGGCATTGCTGGAAAAAATCAACAGTGAGAGAGAGGAACAAAGGGGCGAAAACCTGAGGCTTCGACAGGAACTTGGTAAAAAATACAGCTTCACCAACATTATCGGCAACAGCAGAAAGATGCAGGAGGTTTTTTATCTGATTACCCAAGTAGCAAAAAGTAATGCCAACGTGCTCCTGTTGGGGGAGAGCGGGACGGGAAAGGAACTCGCGGCTAATGCCATTCATTACAACAGCCTGCGTTTGGAGAAACCTTTTGTAAAGGTCAATTGTGCCGCGCTCCCCTCCAACCTTGTTGAGGCGGAACTCTTTGGGCATGAGAGGGGTGCCTTTACCGGGGCAGATCGACAAAAAGAGGGCAAATTCGAGCGGGCTAACGGAGGGACGATTTTCCTTGATGAAATTGGATCACTTGCTCTGGAGAGTCAGGGGAAATTGCTTCGGGTCTTGCAGGAGAAGGAACTGGAAAGGCTTGGGGGGACAAAGACCATTCAGGTCAATGTGCGTCTGATCGCCGCGACCAATAAGGACCTTTCAGGGGCTGTTGAAGAGGGGACTTTCCGTGAAGATCTTTTTTACCGCCTGAACGTGTACCCGATTTATCTGCCCGCGTTAAGGGAGAGGGAGGCCGACATTCTCCTTTTGGCCGACTATTTTCTTGAGAAATATGCCAATGAATACGGCAAAGATATAAAGAGGATTTCCACTCCGGCTATTGACGCCCTTACGCAATATCACTGGCCGGGAAATGTCAGAGAACTGGAAAACTGTATGGAGCGGGCGGTTTTGCTGTGTGATGACCAGGTGATTCACAGCTATCACTTGCCCCCCACTCTTCAAACAGCCGAGGAGACAGGAACACTCCAGTCCCGGTCTTTAACTGAAGCAGTTGAGCGCTTTGAGAAAGAGCTGCTTATTGACGCGCTAAAGAGCCGCAGGGGGAACATGAGGCGAGCGGCAAAGGATCTGGAGACGACGGAACGCATTTTCGGATACAAAGTCAAGAAGTATCATATAGACCCCAAGCAGTATCGATAGGGATGATCCCAGAGATCTCCCCGTTAGCGGAGGCTCAGAAGTAATTGTAAAGGCATAGGGTCATGGTATCTTTTCTCCGATTCCGAGTCTCACGGCCTGGTCATTTCAGGATATTAGAGTCGGGTGAAACCTTCCCCCTCCGCTGTTCTTCCCGCTTCTACGAAGCGGGAAGCCAGGGGGTCCCCCACTCTCTAACATCCTGAAATGACGAAGGCCTCCCAACAGTCACTCCGAAAAGACACCATGACCCTTCCTGGATTCGAATCGGTTTTACAGTGAGGGTACTCATTAACTAGAATAACCTGAAAGGGCGTTTGAGGCCAGATGAAGCGTCATGAAGTGACGTATAATAGAGGGAGATAAGAATGGATACAATGAATGAGCGGGAACGTTTTTTGGGGACCCTCCTGGGTAAAGGTGCCGACCGTTTTCCCTATTATGATCTCGAACCGGCAGAAGAAACGCTGGATCGTTGGGTCAGAGAAGGGCTTTCTCCGAACAACTCCGTGGCTGAAACCTTTGGGCTCGAGACGCATTATTCTGTAGGGCTTACCTTGCGCAGTTCCCCATTTTTCAGGATGGCGCCCGACCTGCTTCACGACCCATCGGCCTTTGATCGGCACTATGATGTCAATGACCCTGCCCGGTATGAAAAGGATTTTATCGAGCGGGCCGATCGCCTCAGAGAAGCGGGCCGGGTCCTATACGTTGAGGCCTCTGGGGGTGGTCTTCTGCAACAGCTTGGCGTGGGGGACTGGAAGTCATTTAATGATGCCTGCAGCGCTCTGATCCTGGAACCGAGGTTGGTCCAAGACCTTCTCAACCGAACGTCTGAATTCTATTGTATCTGTCTTGAACGGGTGCTTTCACAGGTTCGTGTGGATTACGCATCTTTTTATGAGCCCATTGCCTCCAACCATGGCCCGGTCATCTCTCCTGACATGTTCAAACGCTATGCAATCCCTGTGTACAAGAAAACCATATCTGAATTGGAGAAATATGATGTCCCCCTTCGCATCTTCTGCACCACCGGGGGAGACGTGACCTCTCTTCTCGGTCCTCTGGTCGATGTCGGGATCAACACCCTATGGATCAGTAATATCGTAGTCGCCAGTATGGAGTACGCGGCTCTCCGCCGTCATTTCGGTGATCACATCTCCCTGATCGGCGGAATCGATACAGGGGCATTGAGGCGGGATGAAATGACCCTCAGAAGCGCGATTGAGAGCACCGTTCTTCCCATTCTCAAAAAGGGACGCTACCTTCCCTGTCTGGACGACAGACCAAGGGCGGATATCTCTTTTTCCAAATACAGCCTGTACCGGCAAATTCTCGAAGAGATCGCAGAGAGAGGGTGAGGGGGAGAATATGAACAAGACAGGGATGAACTGACTGTTATGGGATTATGCCGGAGGCTCTTGACTCCGCGTTTTTCATGAGGGCCTTTACGGGTTCGAGTCCGTATGGTGTGCCCTCTTCAATGGCCTTCAAAACCGTACCCCCACCGGTAAAGAAATAGTACTGGGCACTGTCCATAGCCGCCAGATAGAGGCCGGGGCTCAGGTTCTTGAATTCCTGGAGAGTATCCCCTCCGCCGTAGAACTTCTGGGCGTCACGATTTGAGTCGATTGTCCGGTCCAGTTTTTGGGAGCCTTCAAAGAAGTGGGGAGTAAGACCCATGACGGCGTTGACAAATATCGTCTTAGCCGAATCAATGACATGAGCGACGCCGGGGAGATCAAAGGATTCCGGGGCCACGTCCAGAATGTAACCATACTCTTTCCTCTGTTTGAAATGCTCAATATCTATAGTCCTGTATTTCCCCTCTATCCTTCCCTCAATGGTATCCGATTCCACCAATAATGGAAGCTCGATGATTTTTTTGGCCTCTTCGTCCTGTTTGACCAGATCCTTGGCAGTGAGAATGTCCGACTCTGTGACTCCGTTGATTCGAATATCATACTTGGCACACAGAAACGTATTGTAGATCAGGCCGCCCAAAACAAGATAGTCCACTTTTTTGTAGATTTCCTTGAGCGGCCCGATCTTGGTGTCATATTTGGCACCGGCCACCACCGCGACAAAGGGCCGCTCCGGCTCAAGGACTTTCTTGAGGTTACGAAGCTCTTTTTGGAGAAGAAAACCGGCAAAGCTGGGGAGGTGATTGGTGATGTCTACGGTGGATACGTGGGGTTGCCAAGACCCAAAGGCATCGTTTACAAAGACATCTGCCAGACCGGCCAGCTGAAGAGAAAACCGGTTCCTTTTTTCTCCCGTCTCTTCTTCTCCCTGAAACCAGCGCGTATTTGGCAGATAGATACCCCCAATCCTGTGCGCCCTCAGATCTCTGATATGCAGGTTTATAGAGGTATCAATTTCTTTGATGCCCCAATCAGGGTCCACTTGCAGATGGGGCACAACAAACTCAGTGTGGAGTTTTCGTTCAAGATACTCAACCACCGGTCCGACAGATGTGTTCTCATCTGCCTTGATATGCCCTGTCTTTTTGTCCCGCGTGCGCCCTACATGGGTCATTACAACGGGTCTTCCGCCCCTTTCCACAATGTTATAAAGGGTGCCCAATGTAGAGTCGATTCGGTAGGGGTCTCGTATTTCGCCCCTTTTAACCACATTATGATCCACTCGAACCAGGACAAGTTTATCTCTGAGATCAGCATCTTGAATGAGGGGCAGACGCGGGTCTATATTCAGCTCAGTCATTCTTTACCTTCCTTTTTCTTACGGGTGATTGTTGGAAGAGCCGACAGAAACCTTCTCTGAGACTGTCGATGAAAAGCTTGGTGTCGGGTATGTCCCACGGAGGTATTCATGGGAGGATGGATGCTCCTCTTGTTATTAGCCCATGTCACTTTATGAGACGAAACTTAAAAAGGATAACAATAATAGCAGGCCAAAACACTGTATTCAGTACATCATGAAGACTTGCGCTCCATCGAAAATGGCCGAAGGAGTTGAAATCATCCCTTAGGTCAAATGTCTCCATGAGCATGGCCGCGATAAGCACGGGGATTAAGTTCTTCCATAAACCGAGAGACTTCCTGGTGACCAGCACCCAGAGAAGGAAGGCTGAAAGGCCGATATAAATATGCATCGCGTCCTTTGTTAGGTCGAAGAAAGATAGGACGTGTATTTTAACAAGCTGGTATGTGGAAGTGTTCATAAGTGTATTATGCCGAATCAGTCATAATGGTCGAACCAGTCACCTATCCAACTCATCTCGCACGGGTGTTTCGCTCTTCAAAGACCCCTAAAAATCATTCGCGAACTCTCTCTGAATGAATACCATATTTGAACTCACAATGCCAAATATTGCTGTCAAAGGAGATTCAATAAACTGTCTTTGGTAGACATAAGTGGCTGATTTGATATGTTCGTTATGCTCGATCGAAATTGAAAATCCTCTCTGACCGTTAAATACAGGATGGGAGATCGTCATAGTTGGAGTAACTTAATTCCTCTCCATCAACAGAAATGGTCATGCTGCCGTTACTCTTAAATAGGATTGTTGCCTCACCGCTGCCGGAGATCCTCAGTTGACCGGAGGTTGGGGAATCACCGGAATGGGGTATGAAGATGGGGTCCACTGTTTCAATGTTTATCCAACCGTCCAGGCATCCGCCGTTGTAAGAACCGTCTACGGTGAAGGAAATCCCGGGAACGGAATCTATCGTTGTATTTTGAAAAGTTATGACAATATTCTGATAGGCTTCGTCAAATGAACTTCCTTTAATGGATCCCGAAAACGAGCCGTCAAGGCTGAGATATAACCCGGTGATCTCATTGGATACGTCATAGCCTATTTCATCAAAATCCATGGCCCAGTCATCATAGATTAAATCAACGGAATCACCCTCAATGGTCCCATAGATTCTCCCATCCATTGCCAGATACATCCCAAGCATATAGTCTGAGTCGTCGTATTGGACGTCTTTAAAATCCATACTGAGATCCATGACAAAATCAGAATCATCGTTCTGGTTCTGATAGGAAAAATCAGTGAAGTACATGCTGAATTCGGGTGGAGTTTTTTGACAAAGCGTGCCCTCAAAGGAGATACCTACAGCTCCGTTCATGGTCTCGGAGTCCTCTTGACAATCCTCAAATAGGAAATCTAAAGCGGGGTCAATGACATCACTGCAATCCGTCGGCACTAGCGATCCATCCCAGGAGATCGTTGTGGTAACCGATCCTCCATTATAACAATCTTCTGTGTCAGATATTGATCCCAACAACCGGACGGGTAGACTGGACCCAGTTAGTGGGGCTCCTTTGTCCTGTACGAAATCATCCACGTGTTGAAAAAGTGTCTTAGGAGAATACGCGCCGCTTCCAACATCCAGAGTAATCGCGAATAACGCTCCTTCGATGCCTGTTGTCATATTTCCGATTGAAGAAGCAATTCGTGGCGCGGTAAAAGTGGTTATGAGATTCTGACTGGCTGGTTGAGTTGTACTGCCACTTCCACCCCCACCAGTCCCTATGATAGTCACGAATCCAAAGGCTACTGCTAAGGTGAAGCAAGCGTAACGCAAGGATTCGCATAATATGGCGCTAGGTCTCTTCATATCATACCCTCCCGTGTCATCCTCATAGACAGAACAAAACAGGCTGCCGGAGCGCCAAGGCCATGGCGCCGACGTCTTTGTTATGCCAGCGATTTTTTCGGTATGACTTCCCTCCTGGAATGAACAAAAGACGAGTCCCGGTTTCTTGCTGAGTGCAATCCACTCTATCAGATTAGGCTCATAATGGATATAAGAATGTGGTGTTCTGTGTTTAAAATGAGGGTCACGCTTCCGGCTAAATGTATTGCTATCGCCCTATCTCATGGAGTATAATTGAAGGTGTTGGGTACCTTGAAAAAACCGAAAACTATCTCTGATAGACGTCGGTAAGTGATCTAACATGATTGTTGGATTCGATGGAATAGGGTGTCTTCTGGTTTTACAAACGGGGAGGAATATGACACTAGATTTCAACGATATATACTTTGGGATCGTTGAGCAATTAGGTCAAGCCGGGGTCTCAGCACCCGAAATGAATCAACTGCTGATTCATCAACTGACCTCTTTGACACAGAAAGACTGGCATGAGATGAGAGATGGTTTTTCGAAATCGGAGTTAGTGGACATCATCGTTAGGCTAGTGGATGAAATCGGCAACTTGCAGAGAGAAAAGAAGGGAGGATGACAGGCCATGAAACACTGGGGTTGGCGTATTCTCGTAAGGGTCGTGTGGCCCGTTTTTCTTGGCGTAGGCCTGATCCAGGGTTGTGAGAGCGGCGAAAAGGTGGTGGATGAAGTAACAGGAAACCGCGCAGTCAAGCAGTACCAGAAAGTCGAGAAAGGCATGGAAAAACTTGAGAGGCAACAGGCTGAAAGATATGAATCCATCCTGGGAGTTGAAGAGGAAGATCAAGGAAAGGAATGAAAGGAGAGAGTATGGATTGTAAGCAACGTTAGTCTCAGTCCAACACCCTATAAGTTTTCATACGGATACCGTTTCGCCACAAACCGGATTCCATCCAGACAAGAAAAAAACGCGTCAACGACTTCCGGGTCAAAATGGGTCCCGGATAAGCTGCTCATCTCTTCGAGAATCCGGCTTTCATTCCAGGGTTCTTTGTAGGATCTTGGAGAACACAAGGCATCATACACATCAGCCACGGCAACAATTCTTCCGAAAATGGGAATCTCATTTCCTTTCTTGGGCCTGGGATGGCCATTCTTCCCCTCAAAACCGGGCAAGGGTTTACCTGTAAGAGGGTCAATATGGCCGGGATATCCTGTCCCATCCCATTTCTCATGGTGGTTGAGGGCCACTTCTGCGGCTAACTCTTCAAAACCGGAACGCACATTTTTAAACAAACACGCTCCCACATAGGTATGGCTCTTCATGATCTCGAATTCGTCTTTTGTCAGAGGGGAAGGTTTTCGAAGAATGAGGTCGGTAATCGCGATTTTGCCCACATCGTGAAGCATAGCAGCCATTCTTAGTGAATCCTTTTGTCTCTCAATCTGTTCAGACGCCCAGCCCTGCCTTCTCGCCCATTCTTCAAAGAGTTCAACAGAATAGGCAGCAACACGGTTGACGTGACTACTGGTCTCCTTGGGATCCCTCAATTCCGCCATGCTAATCATTCTCAGAATGATATCCCGTGTCATCTGGGCCCGATCTACGGAGAGAGCGGCTGTCATAGCCAAATGCTGAATGAGAGGCTCGTCGGATCGGGGAAAAGGAATGACTTCCCCTTGATCGTCCCGAGCATTGATGACCTGCATGACTCCCAGCAGGTCTCCCCGCTGATCGGTCATGGGAACGGTGAGCATGGAACGGGTCCTATAATCTGAGAGTATGTCAAAGTGAGAATCCCAGGTGTAGGGTTGGCCGTTGTTCATCTTGTAGACGTCAGGGATATTGAGTACTTTGCGTTCTTTGGCCGCGTAGCCGGCAATGGAGTTTTCGTCAATCGGGATGGAAAAAGTGTTGAAAATAAGTTTCTTACCGCGGTCCAGCCTTTGTTGAAGTGTTTCATTCTGCGTATAACTGAACTTCAGTTCATCTCCCTCCTTGAGATAGATAGATCCGGCGTCTGCATTGGAGAATTTTCTTACATTAGTGAGGATCCTCTCCAGGAGGATATCGATGTCTTTTGCCTTATTGATGTCCAGGGTGATTTGGGCAATCAGGTCGATTTTTTCTCTTTCACTTAACATAATGGAATCAGAAAACGCTGTCCCAAAAATTAATCCGCCTTAGCGGATGAACAAGAAGTATTAATAATACACAATTCTGCCACATTACATGTAATTTTGTCAAGTAGAGCTAAGATCTTTTGTTTCCTTGGCGCGTCGTCATTCCTCAATATCCTTGCTTGGACCAGGGCTTCTTTGAGATTCCGCTTCCGCCAACACCTATCACAATGACCCATGCCCAATAATAGATGATCAATGCTCAATTTGATATTCTCTTGACGAAGCCCCATGGGCTTTGGTAGAGATTCCGTATGAGTCTGCTTGATATCATCGCCATTGGTATTATGGCTTTCTTTATTCTGAAAGGGATCTTCCGCGGGCTTATCCGAGAAATTGCTTCCTTTGTCGGCATTGTGATGGGAATATGGATGGCCTGCATGTTTTATCCCCAAATGGCTGAATGTTTGAAGGCACATCATGTCCCGTCCGGCCCCTATCTTTCCCCGCTCAGCTTTGTGGTCATCCTTACCATGGTGGTTCTTGTATGCAGCCTTTTGGGATGGCTTTTGAAACTCCTTTTGAGAAAGACCGTTTTCGGATGGTCCGACCATGTGCTTGGTGCGGGTTTTGCCGCTGTAAAGGGGGGGCTCTTTATTTATGTAGCCATTATTCTCCTTACTCTTTTGCTGCCGGCCCAAACACCCCTCATTGCCGAATCAAAGACGTCTCAATGGGTCATCTCCTCGTCTCAATCCATGCTGCGCTTCATATCTCCGGAGCTTTACGAGGTCTGGAAGGAAAGGATTACAGAAAAAGCTGAAAAAATGACCGAGGTCTTATCAGAGAAGATCGAGGATGTAGTCGAATAAGATGGATAAAGAGGCTCTTTCCAGGTCCTTATTCGCTTTGATCGATCTGTTATCAAGGCTCCGCGGTCCGAATGGATGCCCATGGGACGCCCTTCAAACCGATTCCACTATAAGGATGTATGTCCTTGAAGAAGCTTATGAGGTTGTGGACGCGGTGGAAAGGGGATGCCCTGATGATGTGTGTCAAGAATTGGGTGACCTCTTTTTCCAGATCCTATTTCTGGCAGACCTTGGTGAGGAACGTGGTGAGTTTGATTTCGTCGATGTGGTAGAGAGGATCACAGAAAAGATGAAGGGACGCCACCCTCATGTCTTCGGAACAGTGGTGGTGAACAATGCGGAAGAGGTAGCCGAGAATTGGCAGGAGATAAAGAAAAGAGAAAAAGGCTCCCCCGGGACCTCTTTTTCACTCCTTCAAGGTTTACCGGCTGATCTGCCTGCTCTTCTGAAGGCCCATAGATTGAATGAGAGGGCCTTACAAGCAGATCTTGACGGGTTCGTTGACAAAAACGCATGGAGCGGGGTTGAGACGAGGTTTGCGAAGCTGAAAAAGGCTGTTTCCAGCGAAGACAAGAAGCAGATCGGAATAGAGATGGGTAATCTCCTCTTTGACATGGCCAATCTGGCGAGAGATTGGGGACTAAATGCCGAAAATCTACTAAGAGAGAGCAATCAGAGATTCATTGAAAGATTCAATGAGGCGGAAAAAGCCCTCGTAAAAGGAGATATGACAAAAGAGTGAAATCAAGCCATTTGATCTGTTCATCCTTCAATTCGAAGCCATGGCTATGGACTGTGATTCCGAATAGGAAGGGATATTTTCACTTTGGGTCAAGATTCTGAGATGTGCGATGTATTCGGGACAATTGTTTTTTAACTCGCATTTCTTCTGGCATATGCGGATATCCATGCGAGGATTGTTTCTTTTCTTTTGGCAAACAATATAATATGACATCAGCGGTTCCTCATCTCCTGATATTAGACATTAAATAACCATAGTTGTTTATAATTTAATTATAATTTATTATAATATAAAGATATTGATATGTCAATAATTATCGCTATGGATTCCGATTTTTCCTCAAAAAAAGGGGTGCTTGGTTCGGAATTTGAGGCCTTACCCCATGATTAGGTCCATCTGCTTATATATCGTCATTTTTTTTCACTCCATACTCTTCAGTCTCTGGGCAATCCTTTTGTCATTTTTTGACCGGAGCGGGAAGTTGGGGCATTCCTATTGCTCTGTTCCATGGGCGAAAGTCGCGCTTTGGATCTGTGACGTCAAAGTCAATGTGAAAGGATTGGAAAACGTGGACAGTGAAATTCCCCGTGTCTATGTCACTAATCACCAGAGCTATTTTGATATCTTTGCCCTGTTTGCTTACCTTCCTGTGAATTTCAGGTTTGTTTTGAAACAGGAACTCATGAGGATCCCGCTTTTCGGGTTTGCCGCTAAATCGTTAGGACACGTGGCTCTGGACAGAACGGACCACAGAAAAGCAGTAAAGAGCATGGATGAGGCGGCGGAGAAGATGAAAAAAGGTGTTTCCATGCTTATTTTCCCGGAGGGGACGCGGAGTGAGGATGGCAGGCTTCAGCCGTTTAAGAATGGGGGCTTCCGCTTGGCACTGAAAGCCGAATCCGACGTCGTCCCAGTGACCATCATCAACAGTCGGCATATTATGACCAAAGGAGGCTTCAGGATCAAAAAGGGCGCCTTTGGTTTGAATATTGGCAAACCCATTTCCATCAAAGATTATTCCAAGAAAGATGTGGACAGGCTCATGAAGGTTGTTCGAGATGCCATAATGAGCCGGATGGGTGAAGAGGAATGAGGATGGGGAAGGCGAATAGACTGACCCGATACGTGACATGCCTGTGCCTCCTTACATGTTGTTTCGTCATATCATCAGATAGATGTCTGGGCTATATTTTACCTTCAAGTCAGATTATTTCTTACATGGTCAAAAATTCCTCTGAATTCAGCGCCTTGATCATCATCCAGACAACTTGGCGAAAAGATGACGGAAACGAAGAAGAATGGGAATCCTATCAGGAAAAGATCTGGATGGAGTCTTCCGGCCTCTTTCGCTCTCAGGTCCAAAACCCGTCGAAGGAAAGGTTGATAGAACCGGACACCTCTTTCCGCAGTTTACTCATGGCAGACAGCGATGAAGGGGTGAGGGGACTATTGACTCGTATGGGGATCAACCTCAACGCGGTCGGCCTTACCCGGGTGGAGGAGACCGTCGCTTACCGGATCGGCAGTAAAGACCCGGATGCTCCAAAGATAATCATTGAAAAGAAGAGGTTCATCCCTCTTGTCCTCACTTATTCCTTTCCCACGCATGACGGCAAAGCGACCATTACAGTTCTGTTCAGTGATTATAGGAAGATAGACAATGGATGGTATCCCTTTGAGATGAACTACTTCGATCCCAGGGGCTTCAGAGAGAATTACGTGATCGATACTTTGCTGGCCAACGTGCCCATTGATCCTGCGGTCTTTGATGGAGCAGACATGCGTTCCATACCGGACCAAGCTACGGAACAGGATGAGATTTTACGGAAAGGGAAAGACTCAGAGAGGTAATCGGTTCACACCATTGACTGACCAAGAAAAACCCTATGTAGATATTGCCGTCACTCTTCCTCTAAAGGAGACCTACTCCTATGGCATTCCTGAGCATTTGATTCCCCTGGCGGAGATTGGCCGTAGGGCGCGGGTCCCTTTTCGCGATCGGGAGGTCATCGGCTATATACTGGAGAAGAAAATAGGAAACCAGGGGGATGATCTCAAGGACATCCTTGATGTCCTGGATACTGAACCTCTTTTTTCTGAAAACCTTGTTTCTTTGTTCCGGTGGATGAGCGATTACTATCTTTATCCCCTGGGGAGACTTATCCAGTCGGCCTTACCTGGAGGTCTCAATGTGCGACCTGTCAAAACGGGACGGCTGACAGACAACGGCTTGAGTATTCTGGAGAATCTGCCTGCCCTGAGCCTGCCTGCCCCGAGCTTGTCGAGGAGGTCGAAGCGCCCTGCCCGTACCGACGAAAGAGAGCTTCTGCAATGGGTCAAAACGAATCCGGGCAAAGGACTCTCATCTCCTCTGGATCTTGCCTATACCCTTCAGAGAAAGGGCTGGTTGATCATCGAAGAGAGGGGAAGGAAGAGAGAAATTGGCCCCCTTATGCGAAGATTCGTCAGGCCTAAGGCAGGATCAGATCCGGCGGTCATTCTCGATCAGGAGGGTGAAAGCTTCAAGGCCAGAGACGAGCGGGAATTCCTGGAGACCGTATTCGATTCAGACGGGATCCTGTTGGAGTCGATTTCATCCAGGTTCGATAACGGCCCCTATCTGATCAATAAATGGGTCAAGAATGGTGTATTAGAAAAATACGACGCGCCCGTGGTCAGAAATCCGGCTGGAGAGATCCTGTTCCCTTCTCCTATTCCTTCAAAACTCTATGCTCAGCAGGAAAAGGTCTTGGTAGAGATTCGAAAGAGTCTCAAAAGAAAGGCCTTTTCCACGTTTCTCCTTTATGGGGTGACGGGGAGCGGCAAGACAGAGATCTATTACAATGCTGTGGAGCAAACCCTACGGCTTGGGCGTCAGGCTATTCTGATGGTGCCTGAAATCGCTCTTGCTGTGTACATGGAGGGTATGTTCAGATCTCGACTCGGGGACAGAGTGGCCGTCTACCACAGCGGTCTGAGTGCCGGAGAGAGGTATGATGAGTGGGCTAGAATGGCCAGGGGAGATGTGGATCTGGTGATTGGGGCGCGTTCCGCCCTGTTTTCACCCTTTCAGAAACTGGGCCTCATCATTGTGGATGAAGAGCATGATGTATCGTACAAACAGGAGGAGGGTGGTCCCAGGTACCAGGCAAGAGATGCGGCTGTGGTCAGGGGGAAACTGGAAAAGGCCATGGTTATCCTGGGTTCAGGGACGCCATCGGTTCAGTCTTTCCATCATGGCGCCACGGGAAGATATCAGTTACTTTCCATGCCGGATCGTATCGAAAAAAGACCCCTGCCGGAAGTCGAGATTGTGGATATGAAGACCGTATCTGAAGAGGAGGGGGGGAATGGGATTCTGAGTCCGATCTTGAAGGAGGCCTTAAAGGGAAACCTAGCCAAAGGGAAACAGACGCTCCTTTTTTTAAACCGACGGGGGTTTAACCGGGTTTATCTCTGCCGTTCATGCGGCCAGGCAGTCAAGTGCAAGAACTGCGATCTGGGCCTGACTTACCACTTTACCACAAATCGCCTTGCCTGCCACTATTGCGGCTTTCATTCAGAGGTACACAAGACATGTCCCTCGTGCGGGCATGCGGATATGAGGGCGTACGGATTCGGCACCGAAAAACTGGAGCAAGAGGTGAGAGAAGCCCTTCCTGATGCGCGTATCGCCAGGATGGATCGTGATAGCACACGCCGGAAAGGTCAGACGTTCCGTATACTGAAACAGTTTAGTGACCATGAGACCGATGTCCTAGTGGGAACCCAGATGATCACCAAGGGGTATGATTTCCCTAATGTCACCCTTGTGGGGGTGATCGCCGCGGATTTTTCTCTTGGTTTTCCCGATTTCAGGGCCGGTGAGAGGACTTTTCAAATTCTTTCACAAGTCACAGGAAGGGCCGGCCGTGGCGAAGACAAGGGGAGGGTCATTGTCCAGACGTTCAACCCTGAGCATTATGCGATTACGAGTTCCAAAGCACATGACTACTTGATGTTTTTTCAGAAAGAGACGACGCTGCGAGAGGAATTGGGTTATCCCCCATTTTCTTATTTGGCCTGCCTGAGACTCCAGGGGAACAGCTCGCAGAACACGGCCGATATGGCGCAGCGTGTGGGAAAAGGGATCAGAGGCGTGCTGGAGCAATGGCCGAAGAGAGGAAAGGATGTTCAGGTGTTGGGTCCTGCTGAGGCCCCTCTGGCCAAGTTAAGGGGCAAGTATCGCTGGCAGATCCTCATCAAATGCAAAAAAACGGGGCTGCTTCACTATTTTTTAAAGGAGATCGAGGTGGTGACGAGAAGGATGCTGAGGAGGAGCGGGGTAGGACTCATAGTGGATATAGATCCTTATCAAATGCTTTAGGATAAGGCTGAAGGTAAAAGGCTGAAGGCTGAAGGAAAAGATAAGTTAAAGGTAGAAGACCTCTCTTTACACCAAAGTTCACCACAAGGTTGTTCGGAACAAGTTTCTGCTTAAGAGAAGTCTAAAAGAAAAACATAACATCGCACTATTATTCTCTTACCTTCAGTCTTCAGTCTTCGACCTTCAGCCT
>JAFGFY010000069.1 GCA_016930795.1 Deltaproteobacteria bacterium | reverse complement strand
TTTTTCATCCGCCTTCGCAGGAAACCCCGCATTTATGCGGGGAGGAATGCTCTTGTCATCCGCTTCGGCGGATGTCGCCCTTGGCGCTGGGGCGGATGAACCCGCCGAAGCCTTGTGCGAAGGCGGGTCATGTAATGGGAACCACGGGTTTACCCGTGGGGCTCCATAAGAGGGTGTATTTGAATATGACCTATACGCCTCAGTTGTCGCTCCTCGGCGCCTTACATCTAATACCTTGCAGGTGATCAGGGATAAGTCCAAACCACTTGATTTGAAAGAATATATCCATATTAGATGGTGGATTTGGCCTATTGACTTCTATTTTATCTTATGTTACAAGAAGTTAAGTCCGACTACCTCCCAAACTTTCTCATCCATCCCGGTCTTAGCTCGTGTTCTTCTGTCACTGGTGCGCATGTTCGTTTAGGAATCCATGAAGGGGGGATGGTCAGGCCGACTTGAAGGTGAACAAGCGACAGGGAGATCTCCAAACGTCGAATCAGGGAGGCAAACCATACGAGTCCTATTTGTCGAAGATGATTTGAAGATCGCTTCTTTTGTCGTAAAGGGTCTAAGGGAAGCGGGCTTTGCCGTGGACCATGTTGCTGACGGCGAGGGGGGGCTTTATATGGCCTTGAGCGAACCCTATGATGCTGCGATTATTGATGTCATGCTGCCAAAGCTTGACGGTTTAACGCTCATTGAGAAGCTTCGGGCTCAAGAGGTCAAAACGCCGGTACTCATCCTGAGCGCCAAACGCTCTGTAGATGACCGAGTAAAGGGGCTACAGACTGGAGGCGACGATTATTTGACCAAGCCTTTCGCCTTCTCCGAGCTTCTCGCCCGCGTGCAGGCCCTGATACGAAGGGCCAGCGGTGTCTCCGAGCCCACTCGTCTCACCTTGGGGGACCTGTCCATGGATCTCATCTCCCGCAGAGTGATTCGAGCAGGCAGGGATATCGAGCTGCAGCCTCGTGAGTTTGCGCTTCTTGAATACCTCATGCGCAATGCGGGGAAGATCATCTCAAAGACCATGATCATGGAACATGTCTGGGAACACAACTTCGATCCTCAAACAAACGTGGTTGAAACACGAATGTGCAGATTGAGAGACAAAATTGATCGAGACTTTGGCAAAACAATGATTAAGACCGTCCGGGGAGTGGGATATGCCATTAAAGAAGCTTCTTAGACTTCGACATACACTTGTTTTCCGGTTAACCCTCTTGTATTTCTTGAGCGTTATCGCTTTTTTAGGGGCTTTTGTGGGCTATCGCCTCCATAGAGATTCCGGCCACTACCGAGATGTGGATCTGGGGCTCTTGGAGGAGGCAAAGGAGCTCTCTCTCCTCTTAGACTCGGTAAAAGGGATGACTGAGGAAGACATAGCGAGGCTTTTTGACTATGAGATTAAAAACTCCTATAGACTGTTTGTCCGTCTCCTTGGACCAAACGGGGAGGTATTCGCGTCTTCGGATACTTCTTCCCTGGGTATGGACTTGAGCCCGATTGTCACAGGGATTCTCAATAGTGAAACTGGGCATGCCTTTAAGACCTTACCCCTACCTCAGAGTCACTATAAGGCACGCATCCTTTCCTATGCCATCGGGCCTGACAGGGTTCTCCAAATAGGAACATCACAGGAAGGCCTTCAACGGATAATCGAGAAGCGGTGGAGGGAATTCGGCATAGTCATGGCGGTCCTCATTGTCTATTCCACCTTTGTCGGATGGTTCGTTATAAGAAGCGCCCTCAAGGGAGTGGAGGAGGTTACACGGACGGCGATTCAGATATCCGGTGGGGACTTCAGCAGCAGGGTCCCGATAACAGGAAGAGGTGAAGAGATAGACCGGCTTGCCGCCACTTTCAATAATATGGCTGAGCGGATACAAGCGCTGGTCACGGGAATGAGGGAAATCACCGATAATATGGCCCACGATCTGAGGAGTCCGATCACAAGGATACGAGGCATTGCCGAGATGACGATAACAAGCGCTAGGGATAACCGGGATTATGAACTCATGACCGGAAGCATTATTGAAGAATGCGACCGACTGCTCGGAATAATCAACACGATGCTGGATATCTCAGAGGCGAAAGCAGGCCTTTCAAAACTGAACATTTCTCAGGTCGACATCTCAAAGATCGTGGATGAAACGTGTGAGTTGTTTCGACCCATTGCCGAAGACAAAAACACGAGGATCATCAAGAGGTTGTCCGACAATACGTTCATTTGGGCGGATAATCAAAAACTGCAAAGGGTTGTGTCCAATCTTCTTGATAATGCCCTGAAGTATACGCCGGCCGGTGGAACTATTACCGTCACCGTCGAAGGAAATGCCGATCAGGTCGTGGTTACCGTCAACGATAACGGCATAGGAATATCCCGGGATGATCTGCCCCTTATCTTTAGACGGTTCTATCGATGCGATCGTAGTCGGTCACAGCCTGGTACTGGTCTCGGGCTGAGCTGGGCGCGGGCCATCATCGAGGCACATGGCGGTCACATCTCTGCCACGAGCACGCTGAATGAGAGAAGTACATTTACGGTCACTCTCCCAAATACACCCATTCCAGCCTAATCATTCAGTGCCTTATATATGCACGTTAACCAGGGCAGAGGATTCAATTCTGTCCACACTATGGAAACAAATCAGAGGACTCATTCCATTCTTTGCTGTAAAAACATGTCGTGGATGTTGAAGATAATCAGGAACAATAAAGCGAACTTCTATCTTATTCTTATCGGATCAATCGCTTTAATGATCGGTGTACTGGTGTATTATATTGACCGGCCACCCGATCAAACATACTTTGTCAATAAATACAGTGAAGACCTGAGTATACATGACCGTATCCCAATCCTTTTTGGCATTGTCGGTCACTCATTACCTGACTTTATACATGTGTTTTCATTCATCCTAATAACCGCAGGGATTTCATCATGTGGAAAAAAGGGCTATCTTTTTATCTGCCTGAGCTGGCTGCTCATAGACAGTGCTTTTGAAATGGGTCAAAAATACCTGAAGCAGCCAATGAAGAATCTTCCCGACTGGTTTGAGGGAATTCCGATATTTGAAGCTGTCAAACCCTACTTTATCCGCGGGACATTTGATTATATTGATCTTATATCCATTGTCCTCGGGACTGTCGCCGCATATATGGTTCTGATAAAAATCACTGAAATAAGAGACAATGAATACTCCCCTGAAACCGCATAACCTATAATCATCATTCTTCCCGTTCTTGCTGAGAATGAAATGACTTGAACAAGAAAGGGTTGGCCTCCCATAGCCAACCCTTTCTTGTCTAATTAAAATGATTCAAAACTCGGTCTTGAGCCGGCACGCAGGGCATTCAGCTCAACGAGTTATATGGTCTTTACGGTCTGATCGATCTCCGGTGGACTACAAGCAAGATAGTGAACCTAGTCACTACCTCGATTAATCTTATCCCTAAATACCTCTGAGCATCTGAACGTCACCACTCTCCTTGGCTCCAACATCAAATCCTCCCCGCTCTGCGGATTCCGTCCTCTCCGTTCACGTTTGTCTTTGACAGAGAATTTCCCGAATCCGCTGATCCGGACCTCTTCACCACTCTCCAGTCTCTTTTTCATGATCTCTAAGAGAGATTCCAGGAGTTCCAGAGATTTACACTTGCGAAGCTTCAACCGCTGGTGCAAGGAATTCATAAGATCGTTCTTCGTGAGGGCCATGGCAGTCTTCTCCTTTTTCTTTTTCAATATCCGATAACCGTTGGATTTGTCAAGGGGAAATGCGAAGCATTCCTTCCGGGTTCTGTGGCATATTGAGTTAGGTTGAGTTGTGAACTGGGTATTAAAAAATAACTTATTGAATTAATTATAAAAATATCGGTATCGCCTCGTCTTTAAAGTAAAGAATTTTCCTGCGGATTATAGAAACACACATCATCTTTCAGAGAAAACCAGAACTTTTCGGTCTATAGGGGCTTTCTCCACCCCGACCTTAGGTCAGCTTCCGCGTGGGCTTGAATGAGTCTTTTCTCGATCTGTCTTCTAAAGGCGTCAAATTCCTCAGGATCCGCTTTTCGGGGAACAGTGATCGGTTCTCCCCAGTGCACTGTCACTCGGCTGAAGGGCTTTGGTATCAGGAAACGATCCCAGCTTCCCGCAATCCAAGCCTTGTCCACAGCGAGGATGAGTGGCAAAACAACGGCACCGGACAATTGGGCCATTCGAATGAGACCTGGTTTGACCTTTCCTTTGGGGCCCCTTGGGCCGTCCACAATATGACTGACAATGGGATTTTCTTCAAGCTTTCTCACGATGGTCTTAAGGGCTTCAGACCCTCCTCTTGAACTGGAACCTCTTACAGGGACAAGTCCCAGACGTTGAGCAATGTCTGCAATGAATTCACCGTCCCGGCTTTGGCTAATCATGACAATAGGACGGAACTCTTTGAATCTGCGAGCGTACGCAAGCGCAGGGACCAGACGTTGATGCCAAATCGGGACAATGATCCGACCATGTTCCTTGATTTGGTCATAGGCGGTTTCTTTGCCGATGACTTTGATTCTCAAGAGGGACAGGTAGGTCCGAAGAAGGAAATAACAGACCGGCACAAGGCGCCATCTAATAATATTCTGAGACAGATGAAGGGCCAAAAGAACTCCTGATCCCTAGTAATATCCAATTATTATATCAAGATTATCTCCAATATGTTTGTCGCGTCAAGCGGAAAAAATTGGAGCGTAACGAATGGTCGCTTCAAGTATCATAGGGAAATAATAAGGATACTGAGGCCGGGAAAAAACCGAAGAAGCCGGGAGAGCCCAACAGGAATGTGTTCTGAGAAATGCCGACTCAAATGTCTTGGGTTAGCTTTGAGGGCCGTATTCGTCCAGATATGATCATTTCTCTTTGCAGATGTCGTGCGGCAACTTCGGGCCCTCCTCGTCCTATATGTGTGGATACTATTTCGGAAGTGCCATCTTCAGACATGATCTCGAAAATGACCAAATCACCTTTGACAATGAAATGTTCACGATATGTTTTGCCTGCATGTTCTTCTACCATCTCGTGTAGATGTGGGGACTTTTTCTCTCCGGTCATTAGCCACCTCTTCTTCTATTAAGCATTGATGATCGCAAGTTATATCACAGGTAACTTCATGAACCATGCCAACCGTTTTAGCATTGTAGTATGTCTGTGTTTTCATTCAGATAAGAACAAGGGGTTTCAATATTGTGCGTGAAAAAACAGAAAAGGATTTGTATGTTTTACATAAACGACGTGTTCATTATTATACAATCGTATTTGATTGGGAGTATACAAAGGCCTGTATGGAGAAAAGCGAGGTTTGGCTGTTTTCCGTATATTGTCTTGCATGATTCTGCGGGATACTGGATACTGAATCAAGGACTAAACGTATTCCCACATTGAGAGATTCAGTTCCCAGTACCTGGAAAATAAACTTTTTTCGATTCGGCGAAATGATGCAGTCTTCGACCAGTATCAAGGAGATCGCGACATGAAGGTGAACAGCCAGAGAACATACATCCCCCTTCTTTTTACCCTACTTCTATACAGTGTAGGGCTTTATGGACAGTCTCTGGCGCCGGACGAATACCCCTCATTGATGTCATCTCTTAACGTTGAGACTTCTCTTGATTTCTGTGATGAGCGTGTGCCTCTCGAGAAACAAGACGTCCGTGAGCGATTTGAAAAAGAGCTTTTGCTTTCTCTTTGGGATAGGCCTCAGGTCATACTATGGCTGAAACGTTCTACCCGATATCTTCCTTATATCGAAAAGGCACTACGAGAGAGTGGCATGCCTGATGATCTCAAATATGTTGCCATCGGGGAAAGCGCCCTTCGACCACATGCGGGTTCGAATAAGGGCGCCATAGGTTTTTGGCAATTTTTAAGGGATACGGGGAGGAAACATGGGCTTGTTATTGATGAGTATGTGGATGAAAGACGAAGTGTCTTCGCGTCAACCCGGGCCGCGATCAAATACTTCATGGAACTGAAGGTCCAATTCAAATCATGGACACTCGCTGCGGCCGCTTATAATATGGGGGAGAAGGGTCTTGAAGCGGAGAGACTGGAACAGGGTACGGAAGATTTCTATGATCTTTACCTTCCTCTCGAGACACAGCGATATATCTTTAGAATACTTTCGGTGAAGCTTATCTTCACTGATCCTCAGCGATATGGTTTTGTCCTTGCCGAAGAAGACTTCTATCCTCCTCTGACATTCGACCGGATTTATTTGGAATGTTCCCAAGAAGTCCCTATCAGGATTATAGCCGATGCAGCAAAAACACATTTCAAAGAGATAAAGGATTTGAATCCTGAAATTCGAGGGCACTACCTGGCAAAAGGAAAGCATGAGATCCTTGTTCCTGAAGGGGCCTCAAAAGGTTTTCAAGAAAGGTACAAAGCTGATCTAGAAAAATACGCAACCGCAAGAAATGAAAGGATCTATGTGGTGAAGAGAGGGGATAATCTCTCTCTAATCGCCGATAGGTTCGGTGTGTCTCTATCCTCCATTCTTATCTGGAACCGTATCAACATCAAAAACCCCATCCATCCGGGAGATAGGCTTAGGATCTACAATGTGGATATTAAAAGCGACAGGGGAGAGGATTAAATTTATTTTACAGTGAAATCTCCAAATAAAATCAACCGTTTTTGGGTCCGGCCCCAATTACATCTTGTGGTGTTTGTGCCTTGAACTGCTCAAAGTTCTCATGGAACAGAAGCGCGAGTTTTTTAGCTTGAATATCATATTCAGAAGGGTTGGACCATGTCTTTCTAGGATCCAAGATATCAGCCGGTATTCCCGGAGCGGAGACAGGCACCTGGAATCCGAATATGGGATCAGTCCGCGTGTCCACATCATTAAGGGACTTATCGAGGGCGGCATCCAGCAATGCCCGCGTGTATTGAATCTTCATGCGGGATCCAATACCATAAGGACCTCCGGTCCAGCCGGTGTTTACAAGCCAACATTGGGCCTTGTGCTTTTCGATTCTATCTGCCAGCAACTGGGCATACACGGAGGGATGGCGCATCATGAATGGAGCTCCAAAGCAGGCGCTGAATGTGGCAAGGGGTTCGATTATACCTTTTTCCGTACCGGCAACCTTTGCCGTATACCCGCTGATAAAGTGATACATTGCCTGATTGGGTGTGAGTCTGGCGATAGGAGGAAGCACGCCGAAAGCATCCGCTGTCAGCATGATGACATTACGGGGATAACCGGCGACTCCTGATTCTACGATATTAGGGAGGTGTTTTATTGGATAGGAAGCCCGGGTGTTCTCGGTCAGGCTGTCATCATCTAGGTCTACGCGGTGTGTAGCCGGATTAATGGTCACATTTTCCAGGATTGTGCCGAAACGGCGGGTACATTCATAAATTTCCGGCTCAGCTTCCTTTGAAAGACGAATGACTTTGGCGTAACAGCCACCTTCAAAATTGAATACTCCGTTATCAGACCATCCATGCTCGTCATCACCTATGAGCAGCCTCTTCGGATCAGCGGAGAGGGTTGTTTTCCCTGTGCCTGAGAGGCCAAAGAAGATAGCTACATCATTGGGATCGTTTTTATTGACATTTGCCGAACAATGCATGGAAAGGACATCCTTCCCCGGCAACAGAAAGTTAAGCGCGGAAAAAATCGATTTCTTGATTTCGCCAGCATAAGCCGTCCCGCCTATGAGAATGATTTTTCTGCCCACATTTATGGCTACAAAAGTCCCGCTGCGGGTACCATCTTCATCCGGATCAGAGTTAAAGCTAGGACATTGAAGCACCGTAAAATCAGGCCTAAACTTCTTGATAACATCCTGGGCGGTGGGTTTCCGAATAAACATGTTTCTGGCAAACAGATTATGCCAGGCATGTTCATTGATTACCCTTACAGACTGGCGATACTGACTTTCCGCTCCTGCATAGCAGTCCTGAACAAAGACTGTTTTTCCCCTCAGATAGGCAGTCATGCGGTTAAGCAGGGCGTTGAATCTTGCTTCCGGGTATTTGACATTAGTCTTGCCCCACCAGATGTCATTTGTCGTTATGGGTTCATCTACAATATACTTGTCCTTGGCAGCACGACCGGTATGCTGTCCCATACAAACAACCAATGGCCCCAGATGAGAGATCTGCCCCTCATAGCGCTGTATGGCATGTTCATATAGAGCCGGGGTTGAAAGGTTCCAATACACCTCAGCCAGATGGTGCAGCCCGAGATACCCTAGTCCATATTCAGGCGTTAAATCAATAAGTTCCATAATATATCTCCCCGGACGTTGAGTTGAAAAAAATATCTGAAATAGATTCTATCATTTATAATCTGTTCGTAAAAACTGTGTTATAAAGATTATTAAGATAATATCATGATTGAGTGTTTCAGACATTAGTCTGCACTGTAATAGATTGCACTATGTGGTGTGAGTATAGTTGAATTCTGGTCCGTATTCCAATAAATAAATCCCCTCATGATATTGTGGACGTTTTTTAGCGAGCCCAAAATGGAAGGCCAAAAAAGGATGATGAAAAAATCCACCCAATTCCGGAAAACCGCGTGCAGAATCACCGCCACCTCAATCATCCATGGGATCGGCCCCAAAAATCGGTGAGGGATTTCAGAAACAGCTACCTTTCTATGTCCGCCATGATCTGTCGATCGCTTTTTGAGACTAGAGATGGTATATAGGAACACCAGTCATTGTCGTATAGATAACTGTCTTTCACATAGGGGTCGCAGAAGAACTCCAGGTGTGTGAACAGCTCTACACCGTTACAAGGTGATATGAGGAGTTAACCTCATAGAGCAATTCAAAATTTGACAGTACAGGAAGACTAACCCAAATCTGACTTGTAAAGGAATGACCCATGAGAAAAAATCGATTTATCGATCTGGAAGAGACCTATGGCGCCCATAACTATGAACCGTTTGATGTCGTAATACATAGAGGCCAAGGGATATGGGTATGGGATGTTGAAGGTAACCGATACATGGACTGTCTGTCAGCCTACTCAGCTCTTAACCAGGGCCACTGCCACCCGAAAATCATGGCCGCCATGTTTGAACAGGCTAAAAAACTCACCTTGACTTCGCGCGCGTTTCGCAATGACCAACTCGGTCTACTCTACGAGGAGATTTGCGAAATGACTCATACCCACAAAGTTTTACTCATGAACAGCGGCGCCGAAGCTGTGGAATCCGTTATCAAGGCCGTCAGAAAATGGGGCTATCAAGTCAAAGGCGTGCTTGAGGATAAAGCTGAAATCATCGTATGCTCCAATAATTTCCATGGCCGCACCATTACCATCATCGGTTTCAGCACCGACCCGACGGCTCGCAAAGAATTCGGTCCCTTTACCCCTGGATTTAAGATTATTCCGTTCGGGAATGCCAAAGCTTTTCAAGACGCCATTACGCCAAATACGGTGGCCTTTTTAGTCGAACCTATTCAGGGCGAAGCCGGTGTGAATATTCCACCGGACGGCTATCTGAAACAGGCCAAGGAAATATGTGAAAAAGAAAATGTGGTCCTGGTTTTAGATGAGATCCAGACAGGCCTTGGACGCACCGGAAAATTGTTGGCCGAAGAACATGAAGGCATCGAAGCGGACATCACGTTGGTTGGTAAAGCATTGTCCGGTGGTTTTTACCCGGTTTCGGCCGTTCTTTCTAACTCTGAAGTCCTCGGAACGCTGAAACCCGGTGAGCACGGCAGCACCTTTGGCGGTAATCCTCTGGCTTGTGCTGTATCCAGAGCGGCACTTAAAGTTTTGCTAGAAGAACACATGGTTGAAAACTCGGCTGAAATGGGGGCTTATTTCCTTGAGGGCCTCAAGCAGATTAAAAATCCCTTGATCAAAGAAATCCGCGGTAGAGGCCTGATGATAGCCGTTGAATTCTACCCCGAGGCCGGCGGCGTACGCCAGTACTGCTATAAACTCATAGAGGAAGGCCTGCTGTGCAAAGATACCCATAAAGATACAATTCGTTTCGCACCCCCTTTGGTCATTACCCGGAAAGATGTTGACTGGGCACTTGAACGAATCGAAAAAATTTTAAAGGCACCATAAAAACGGCTGGCTTTATCTGATTCAAAAAAGGCATTCATGCATTGTCTACCCACCTCCAAAGAGGCTGAGAATGAATAGATGATAGGTGACAGCAATGATTGAGAAAGTCATTATCATGGGCGCCGCAGGGCGCGATTTCCATAATTTTAATGTCTATTTTAGAAACAACCCGCGGTACCGTGTCATTGCGTTTACCGCCACTCAGATCCCCGACATTGACGGACGTCGCTACCCGGCTGAATTATGCGGGCAGGGTTATCCGGATGGAATTCCCATCTTTCCCGAAGCCGGCCTTATACCATTGATCCGTGACAATAAGGTCGACCTGGTTGCGTTTTCATACAGCGATATAGCCCATGTCGACGTCATGCATAAGGCTTCGGCCGCCATGGCCGCAGGAGCAGACTTCATTCTGATCGGCACCACCTATACCATGCTTCGACCGGTAAAACCCGTGGTCGCCGTATGTGCCGTGCGAACGGGGTGCGGAAAATCACAGACTACACGCCATATCTGCGATATCCTTCAAAAAACGGGGAAACGGGTTGTCGTCATTCGTCACCCCATGCCTTATGGCGACCTGACCAAACAGGTTGTTCAACGATTTTTTTCCTATGACGATTTTGACAAACACAATTGCACCATTGAAGAACGCGAAGAGTATGAACCGCTTGTTGACCGCGGCATCGTTGTCTATGCGGGTGTTGACTATGAACAGATCCTTCGTAAAGCAGAAGAAGAAGCAGATGTCATCGTATGGGACGGCGGCAACAACGATACGCCATTCTACTACCCCAATCTCCACGTCACCGTTTTCGATCCACATCGCGGCGGACATGAATTGTTGTACTTTCCGGGAGAAATCAATATGCTCATGGCCCACGCCGCCGTCATCAATAAAGTAGACAGCGCGACTAAAGAGCAGATCACGCGGGTTGAGGAGAATATCCGCAGGAATAATTCTGACGCGACCATCATTCATGCGGAATCCCTGATAACCGCGGATCAACCGGAACTCATTAGGGACAAACGCGTTTTGATCGTAGAAGAGGGCCCGACCCTCACACATGGCGAGATGTCCTTCGGCGCCGGCACCATTGCCGCACAACGCCTGGGCGCAAGAGAAATTGTAGGGCCAAAACCGCACGCTGTCGGCAGTATCGCGGAGACCTTTGCCAAGTATCCCCAAGTGAAAGATGTATTACCCGCTATGGGATACAGCCGGCGGCAGATCAAGGACCTTGAGACAACCATTAACAACTGCGACTGCGATCTGGTGTTGTTCGCAACACCAATCGACCTGCCGAGGCTTATCAAGATCAATAAACCGACGGTACGTATCCGCTATGAGTACCGGGATTATGGTGACGGCCCGACCTTGGCGGATGTCCTAAGAAAACGCCTGGCATTAGACAGTTAAAGATATTGTCGTGTCTCAGAATTAACTTGAATAATATGTGCCTTCGGTAAAGACTCAAAAGTGTCATAGAACCTAATAAAATTATGAAAGCTATTTCTGAGACACGACACTAACAGGTCGCGCCCGTCCACCTGAGTCTTTATGTCAAGAATTGAACCAACGGGGTCGATCAATATGCCACAAAGAAAAAAAACATTACTTGTCGCGTTAGGTGGGAACGCCTTGATTCGGAAGGGGCAGGACGGGACCATTGAGGAGCAATTCGACAACCTAAAGATACCTATGAGTCAACTGGGAAAATTATCCCGCGAATACCGGTTGATCATCACTCATGGCAACGGTCCCCAGGTCGGCAATCTGATGCTCCAACAAGAGTGTTGCGATGCCTTACCGCGACTGCCTCTTGAGATCCTTGTCGCTCAAACCCAAGGGCAGATCGGGTACATGATTGAATCCACCCTGGACAGCGAATTAACGGCACTCGGTATTGACGAGATACAGCCACTTATCACTGTCATCACATACGTTGTTGTTGATGAAAAAGATCCGGCTTTTAAGGCCCCATCGAAACCTATAGGACCGGTTTTTACCGAAAGACAGGCAAAGGCCCAGCCCTACCCGATCCGCAAAACGGCTAAAGGTTACCGTCGCCTGGTTGTATCGCCCAACCCGGTAACCATTGTTGAAAAACGGGAGATCAGCAGACTGATCTCAATGGATTTTATCGTCATCTGCTGCGGCGGCGGCGGCATCCCCGTAGTCAGGGAAGGCAGGCGTTTTAGCGGTGTGGATGCTGTTATCGATAAGGACCTGGCCAGCGCCAAACTGGCCGAAGAGGTGGGTGTGGATATATTTGTCATTGCGACTGATGAAAAGGGTGTTGCACTTCATTACGGGACTGCGGACCAGACCTTCCTGCCCACCCTCACTGTCAGTCAGGCCAAGGATTATCTGGAAAACGGCGAATTTCCGCCGGGGTCCATGGGCCCAAAGGTGCATGCCTGTATCTCTTTTATTGCCAACGGGGGCGAGAAAGCCGTCATTACCCATTTGAAAGACATCGAGAAAGCCGTCGAAGGAAACGCCGGCACCCACGTGATTGCCGGATGATCACAGCTCAAACATTTGTTTTATAATGCCTTGATATGAAACATTATCAATGCTAAAGAATGTCTCGAGATGTACTCATTCCAAAACTTATAGGCTTTAAATTATAAAAGATAATTTTTATTTAAATCAACGCACATAAACATAAATAAGATGAATCATCTTTAGGAAGAAGGGGAACGTATTGACTTCTGGATCATTCGGGAAAATCAGAGAACTATTCGGCTCCTCCGTGGAACTCTCCAGCCTCATGGATGAGGTCTTCCTGGGGTTGGCTATTACAGACCTTGAACGACGAATCCTATTTATGAACAGTGCCCTGGAAACCCTAAGCGGCTTTTCGCGGGATGAGGTATGGGGGATCCCCTGCCGAGATGTATTGCGAACCAGCCTTTGCAGTTATCATTGCCCTTTACCCAAAGTGACGGAGAGCCATTCATCGGTGACCGCTGAAGGAAACCTCATCAATCGCGGGCGTCAAAAAATCCCGGTTCGAGTGAGGACCGCGCCCTTGCATGATATCAAAGGAAGGATTGTTGGTTTTTTGGAGACGATGGAAGACATTAGGGCGCATCAGGGAGGTGATGATAAGGCTCAATCTGATGACAGCTTCAGTCAATTTATTGGTCGAAGCCCGAGAATAAGGGATATACTCCGGTTGGTCCCGGTAATCGCCCAGACCGATTCTTCTCTCCTTATTACCGGGGAGACAGGCACGGGCAAAGATGTGCTCGCGGAAATCGTCCATAATGCCTCTGAGCGTTCAGAAGGGGCTTTTGTCAAGATTAATTGTGGGGCCTTACCGGAGACTCTATTGGAATCAGAGCTATTCGGGCATAAGAAAGGGGCTTTTACAGGGGCCGTGAATGACAAGATGGGACGCCTGCGGTTGGCCCATAACGGCACGCTCTTTCTCACGGAAATCGGTGACCTTCCGCTTCCGCTCCAAGCCAAGCTCCTGACCTTTCTGGACGACAAGATCGTATATCCATTGGGATGCACCAATGGTTTCCAGTCCGATGCTCGGGTCATTGCCGCCACAAATCGAGATTTGGAACGTATGGTTGAAGAGGGGCTTTTTCGCCGGGATCTGCTCTTTAGGCTTAACGTTGTTCGTCTACATTTACCTCCCCTCAGGGAAAGAGAAGAGGACATCAACCTTCTCCTGGATCACTTTATAAAACTTTTCTCCACACGCTTTGGGAAAAAGGTCAAGGATTTCTCACGGCAGGCCCGCCATGTTGTGCTGAATTATGCCTACCCGGGTAATGTGCGAGAGCTTAGAAACATCGTGGAGTATGCAACCAGCATCTGTTCATCTCACATGATCGGAATGGAGGATCTTCCCACTTATCTTTATCATGGGACGGAAATGATCGGTACCAAGAATGGTTTGAAAGGCCGTTTGTCGACCCCGGCGAGACCGAATTCATCTCTGGAGAAGAGCACCATGAGTTGGGCATCTGTAGAGCGGCAGCTCATCATTGATGCTTTGCTCAAAGCCAGGGGTCGGCGCAGTAGAGCCGCCGAACTTATAGGCTGGGGCAGGTCTACATTATGGCGAAAAATGAAGCAGTATGGGATTCAATCATAGTGTCTTAGGCGGGAGACGATAAAAATGTCACAAAAAGTTATGACTACCCTATGTGAAAATGCTGTGGCGCCCCGATTCGACATGACCACCGAAGTCATGATTTCCTCTATCGGCGCGGATGGACGCATTGAGAAGAACAGGACGATCGTGCTGGCCCATGCCTCTGCGGAGGATCTGTGTCAATTGATTTCAAAGGAAGGGATTGAAGTGGTCATCTGTAACGGAATTGAAGAAGAATTTTTCGAATATCTTACCTGGAAGAAGGTGAGGGTATTGGATTCCGTAATGGGGTCTTGGGAGCACGCTCTCAACCTTTTTGCACAAGGAAAGCTTAAGGCCGGGTCCATCCTCTTTGATCGGCCGGAAAGGAAATCCCATGGCTGACAGAAACTCAGATCAAGCCACTTCTATTTTGGCAGAGCCGGTGAGATTCCCCAGCGAGGAAGAATTTCCTCGGCGTTACAGACTTCTTAGGCGCAATATGATTCTTATCATGGTGGCGGTTACCATATTGCCCCTTGTCATGATGGCTGTCATTAATCACTATGAGTATCAGCAGGCGCTAAGGCGTGAGATCATCACGCCCATGAGGAGCCTGGTCAGTAAAACCCAACACTCCTTTGAGCTTTTTCTCACGGAGCGCCTTTCGGCCGTTAGTTTCATCGCTTCGGCCTATTCTTTTGAGGAATTATCCGACCAGAAGACCCTGAATCGTATCTTTCATGTCATGAAAGATAAATTCGGAGGTTTTGTAGATCTTGGATTAATAGACTCTTTCGGTGTGCAAAAGAGCTATGTCGGTCCCTATTCTCTTGAAGGGAAGACATACATGGACCATGACTGGTTCAGGGAAGTAACGGTTCGTGGAGAGCATATCAGCGAGGTATTTATGGGATATCGCAAGTTTCCCCATTTTGTGATCGCCATTCGGACGGAAAACCAAATAGGGGAAAACTGGATTCTCCGGGCTACCATCGACACGGAGAAGTTTAATAGTCTCATTGCCTCCATGGGACTTGATTCATCAAGTGACGCCTTTATTGTGAACCATTCAGGCGTTTTTCAGACCTCATCAAGGTTCTATGGAAAGGTTTTGGAGAGGTTTCCCATGCCTATGCCTCCCATAAACTATGAGACGGATGTCGTGGAAACGATGGATCCCCAGGGACATCCAATCCTGCTGGCCTATAAATACTTTCTCTCCCCTTCGTTCGTCCTTATGCTGGCAAAACCGCGAAGTGAGGTTTTAAAGTCCTGGTACACACTGAAAAGTGAAATACTGATCATTTTTATAGTCAGCGTGCTTCTCATTTTTCTTGTTGTATTTAAGATAACGGACATACTCGTTAAACGGATCGAAATATCTGACCGTGAACGTCTCGTGACCTATCATGAAATCGAGCACACGAACAAACTGGCATCGGTCGGTCGACTGGCGGCCGGGGTCGCCCATGAGATCAATAATCCGATGGCGATTATCAATGAGAAGGCCGGCCTTCTGCAAGACCTCATCGAGACCATGCCAACCTTTGAAAGAAAAGAGAAATTTCTGAAGTTGACGGAGTCGATCAACGCCTGTGTGGATCGGTGTAGCACGATTACCCATCGACTCCTGGGCTTTGCCCGTCGCATGGATGTTGAAATCGAGACCATAGACCTGAACGAAGTCGTGCAGGAAGTGTACGGCTTTCTGGAAAAGGAGGCGTTTCATCGCAACATCGAGGTGCGGCTCAATTTGGATAAAGAACTTCCGGAGATCTCCTCAGACCACGGCCAGTTGCAGCAGGTCTTTCTCAACATCCTCAACAACGCCTTTTCTGCCGTGGAAGATGGTGGAAGCATTGCCATTACCAGCCGCCGGCAAGACCCAGAACTTGTATCAGTATCCATAGAGGACAACGGCATCGGAATGTCGGAAGAGACCATGAGTCGTATTTTTGACCCTTTTTTCACGGGACGCAAGGGGTACGGTACGGGTCTAGGCCTTTCCATTACTTACGGTATTATCAAGAAGCTGGGCGGTCATATCGAGGTCAATAGCAGGGAAGGGAAAGGAACCACATTTACTGTGTTTCTTCCCAAGAGCGCTAAACAGGAGGCGGAGGCATAGCATGAACAAAATAAAGGTGCTCTTGGTGGATGATGAACAGGAATTTGTGTCCACCTTAGCAGAGAGACTTGAATTTAGAGATATCGAAACCCTTGTAGCCATGAATGGTGAACAGGCTCTTCATCTAATAGAAGAGCACAAACCGCCTCTAGTGGTGTTGGATGTTTTGATGCCCGGCATCGGCGGACTTGATGTCTTGAAGCGAATAAAGAGAAAGCATCCTGAAATTCAGGTCATCCTTTTAACGGGTCACGGCTCCACAAAAGACGGGATCAAGGGCATGTATCAAGGGGCCTTTGACTATCTGATGAAGCCCGTCAATATCGAGGAGTTGATCAATCGAATGAACGAGGCCCTCGAGCCCTCAAAACTAAGAAGCCGTTAAAGTAGCGGTGATGAAAAGAGATCCCGCTCCTTTGAAGAATCTAGCCATCGTGAAGTGTCTCATAATGTCTCATAACGTTTTAATAAGAAGGTTCCATTATGTTTCATATTGTTTACGGAATTTTCTTGTCCCTCCTATAACCACCTGAAATTACACGTAGTATATTTTTGGCATATCCTTTGCTCTCATCTCAAACAGAGAGGCTGTTTTATTGTGAGTGAGAAAGGCCTCAAATCTAAAGACTGGTTCAGAGATACCAAAGGAGACCCATCATGAAGAAAGAAAAACTGAAAATCCTTTTAGTGGATGACGAAAAGGAATTTGTCGAGAGCCTTTCGGAGCGACTTGGACTGCGAAACCTTGAAGCCGATGTCGCCTATGACGGTGAGCAGGCCCTGGAAGCGCTCAAGGAAGGAAAACACGACGTGATGGTGCTGGACCTCAGAATGCCCGGCATTGATGGGATAGAGGTGCTGCGTCAGGCCAAAGAGAGGAATCCCGATGTCCAGGTGGTTGTGCTGACAGGTCACGGAACCGAGAAGGACGAAGCCATGGCCAAAAAACTTGGCGCATTCGCCTATCTAAAGAAACCGGTAGATATTGATCATCTTATTGGCGCCATGAAGAAAGAGAAGATGAAAGTGCTTCTAGTGGATGATGAGAAGGAATTTGTCGAGAGCCTTTCGGAGCGACTTGAACTGCGAAACCTTGAAGCCGATGTCGCCTATGACGGTGAGCAGGCCCTGGAAGCGCTCAAGGAGGGAAAACATGACATGATGGTGCTGGACCTCAGAATGCCCGGCATTGATGGGATAGAGGTGCTGCGTCAGGCCAAGGAGAGGAATCCTGATGTCCAGGTGGTTGTGCTGACAGGTCATGGAACGGACAAAGATGAGGCCATGGCCAAGAAATTAGGGGCAGTCGCCTACATGAGAAAACCCGTGGACATTGATCGCCTGGTCGGCGCCTTACAAAATGCATGGAAGAAAATTAAGAAATCAAAGAGGGCTATGGATACTCTCATTATGGCTTCAGCCTTTGCGCAGGCAGGCGAGAGGGAAATGGCTAGGGAAACCATGAAAGAGTTTATGGAAGAGAATGAAGATGACAAATAATCCGGAAAGCCTGGTCAAATGAGTAAAGTGCTTGAAGACGTCGAATCCCTTTTTCGAAGGACTCAAAAGAGGCATGGCAGCTGATAAGCATTATAAATCATTAATGAAAAGTATGTTTCTTATCGGAGTGGTGGTTCCCCTTATACCCATGGTGCTGGTCAGCGGCATCATTTTATATCAGTCTCGAGTGTCCTATAAAAAGGAGATTAGGGCGCATCTCGAAGAAGTTATTCAAAAAAGCACAGAGCATATTGATCGTTTCTTGGAAGATAAACTGGCCGACATCAGCATGATGGCGGACACATTTAATTTCCAACAATTAACGGATGAATTCTTTTTAGTGGAGATGTTGAACAGATTACAGAAGCATTACGGCCATGTCTTTTCAGATCTGGAGGTGATTGACGATGAGGGTGTTCGGGTCGCCTATGCAGGCCCTCATAAATCTGAGAATCCAAGACATTTAAAGACTGACTGGTACCGAGAAGCGATGAGTACCGGGTATGTGATTAGCCATATGCCTTCCGGCTTGGCAGACATTCCCTTTATCATCATTGCAGTGAGAAAAAACAAAATGGAAAAAGACTGGGTTTTGCGAACAGGCATCGATCGCGATGTGTTCAGCCGAGTCGTGAAAGAGACTGTTACCGGAAGGGGGGGATCCGCTTTTATCATAGATAGGGATGGGCAATATCAGGTCGGATCGATTCACCACATAGACCACGGAGAAAGAAGCTTAATGGATTTCCTGGGAATCACAGAAGGGGCGCGAGACATCTTCATGGTTCAGCGGACGGATGGTTCAGGGCATAAAAACATATACGTAACAGGCTTTCTCAAAGGAGGGGATTGGGCCCTGGTCTATTATCAAAGGGCCTCTGAGGCGTTTTCCGGTCTTATAAAGACAGAGATGATAGCCCTCACTGTCATCTTGATAGTCGGTTTGTTGATCGTGGCCAATACCCTCAGCCTCTCCAAGAAGATGCTTCGTAGAATCCAGCAGGCTGACAAAGAAAAGCAAAAACGAAGCGAACAGATGTTTCAGACGGGCAAACTGGCGTCGATAGGTGAACTGGCGGCAGGTATCGCCCATGAAATCAACAATCCGGTCGCTATTATGGTTGAAGAAGCCGGCTGGATTGACGATCTGTTGGAAGAGGAAGAATTCCAGGAAAGCAAAAATTTGGGTGAATTTAGAAGAGCATTGAGGCAGATTCGCACTCAAGGGGAACGCTGCAAGGAGATAACCCACAAACTGCTCAGTTTTGCCAGGAAAACAGACTCCAGAATAGAGACGATCAGGTTGAATGAATTGATTGAAGATATGGTCACCATTTCCGCAAAAAGGGCAAGGTTCAGCGGCATTATCATCAATATGGAAATAAAAAAGGATCTTCCTCCCATTGAGGTCTCTCCAACCGAGCTTCAACAAGTCCTTCTCAACCTGATTAATAACGCCTTGGATGCAATGGAAAAGAAAGGGGGGATTTTATCCATATCCGCCCGACTGGAAGAAGATCATGTCGTGATTGAGGTTTCAGACGATGGTGTCGGGATTCCGGAAGATAACATTTCACAAATCTTTGATCCCTTTTTTACGACCAAGCCGGTCGGGAAGGGAACCGGTTTAGGCCTGTCAATCTGCTATGGGATTATTAAAAAATTGGGAGGGGAGATCAGTGTCCGCAGCGTCATCGATAAAGGGAGTACGTTCTGTATAAGGCTCCCACTCAAGGGGAGTGGGAAAAACAATGTCGAAGAAGCGTCAAGAATTTTGAATTCTCAACAATAGGGGCAGGAGCTTCTAGAAGGAAAGGTGCATGTATCCCGTGAAAATACTCTTGGTCGACGATGAGATACCCTTCGTAAAGACATTGACCAAGCGTCTATCGAGAAGAGAACTCAATATCATAACGGCCTTTAGCGGACAAGAGGCACTGGCCCAGCTTAAAAAAGATCCCGATATTGAGATCATTGTGCTTGATATCAAAATGCCTGGTATGAATGGCCTTAGAACCCTCGAGGAGATTAAAAGAGACTATCCGTTGGTGGAAGTTATCATTCTCACCGGCCATTCTACCGTGGACTCCGCCATTAGAGGAATGAGATTGGGGGCTTTCGATTACCTGGTTAAACCCTGTGACATTGATCAGCTCATTTCCCGGATGCAAGAAGCCACGGAAAAAAAGAGAAGGCTTGACGAAAAATGGCCGGATTGAAAATGCGCAAAAGTGTTTGTTTGTGACCGTGAAGACAGGAACTACAAACGTGAAGCACGCCTGATAAAGAAGGGGCAAGCGTTTCCTTTGGAGGAGGTGATGAGAATGCATAACATAAAGGTTTTGCTCGTCGATGACGAAAGAGAATTTTCAGAAACCTTAATCAAGCGAATGAAAAAGCGAAATGTGGATATCACCGGCGTACGAGGTGGTGAAGAAGCGCTTCAGACATTGGATCAGAGCCCAATAGATGTAGTGATCCTAGATGTTCGAATGCCGGGAATGGACGGTATTGAGACCTTGAGGGCGTTAAAGAAGAGGCACCCTCTCATCGAGGTCATTATGCTTACCGGGCATGCCAGCGTGGAAGTCGCCGTTCAAGGAATGGAGTTCGGGGCGTTTGATTACCTTATGAAACCCATGCAGATCGATGATCTCCTGTACAAGATTCAGGACGCCCATCAACAGAAGATCATACAGGAACAAAAGATAGATAACATAAAGCGGATGACCTCAGGCAGAGAATGAGAAACCGGAAAAACGTTACTTGAAATAAGGAACGGGGGTTGGAATGATGATGAGATTCTTTAAGGAGTGGGGGCGATTCATGATGATCGGAGCAAAGGTCCATGCCGAATGGGAAATCAATGCTTCAAGAACAATATTGGGTGATCGAAAAAGGATGATTATTCTTGGTTTGATGACGATTCCTGTTTTACTTGTAGGTATTGCCTTCGCCGAAGAGATCGGATCGGCTCTTCCAGAGGTCCTAGGAGGAAAGAAGGCTTACAGTCCGGCATTCTTTTCATCAGGTATTTTTATTGTCTCTATTCTAATTGGACTTGGCGCCGGATTGATTACCGGTTGCATCGGAGCGGGAGGTGGATTCATTATTGCTCCCGCACTGATGAGTGCAGGGATCAAGGGAATTCTTGCCGTCGGAACTGATCTCTTTCATATTTTCGCCAAGGCGATTATGGGGACCGTGATGCACAAGAAGCTTGGAAATGTTTCGGTCCCTTTGGCCTTGGTTTTTTTGATCGGGGCCATTATCGGCGCGACCCTTGGAGGTGTCATCAATCGTGTGCTCTATGAACTCAACCCTGTATTGAGTGATGCCTTTATCACCACAGTCTATGCAATGATGCTTGGATTTTTGGGGATCTATGCCCTGATCGATTTCCTAAAGGCAAGAAAAGCGATAAAGGCCGAAGTCGATTTTCACGAGTACGACGAAGAGTCTCTGGGAGGACGAGATGAAGGTACGGATGTGGGGAATCTTCCCAGAAAACTCCAGGCCATGAAAATCCAGCCCATGATCAGGTTTGATTATAATTTTACACCCGGCGGTAGGAGCATCTCCTGGGTATTCCTGGTTTTGAGTGGTGCATTGGTGGGACTGGCCGCAGGCATTATGGGCGTGGGAGGCGGGTTTTTGACTTTTCCCATTTTTGTTTACATGCTGGGGGTCTCTTCCATGACCACAGTGGGCACCGATATCTTTCAGATTATCTTCACTGCAGGGTATGCTTCGATCACACAGTATGCCGTCTATGGTTTTATTTTTTACACGCTGGCCATGGGGATGCTCCTCGGATCATTGGTGGGGATCCAGATAGGCTCTTTGGTCACAAAGGTGGTCAAGGGGATAACCATTCGCGGGTTCTATGCTATGGCTGTCTTGGCCGGCTTTGTCAACCGAATCTTCGCCCTACCGGGTAAACTGGGTGAGGTGGGTGTGGTTCCCATCTCCAAGTCGTTCGGTTCTGTTCTGGACAAGATCGGCGTCTATGCTTTTTTTATTGTGATCGCAGTCTTCGGCGTCTGGGTGATCGGGACATTCTTTAAAAACATATCGACGCTGAAGGGAGGGGAGGTGCTATGATGATTTCCCGAAAAGGAATATTTTTCAGAGGCTTTGCCATGATGATCGGATTTGTTGTCCTACTGATCATCTTTTTTCTGCCTGTTTTTGAAGGGAAGAACGGACTGAATTACATGGATCATCTCTATAACTCCATATCCAAGGCTTCTGCCTATTACATCCCCAAGGTGACGGAAGAAACCAAAGGCTATCTTGGTGATATGGTCAGCTTGACGCTCATCATGCAGGATCATCAAACTACAGAGCACTGCGCACGCCTATTTGAAAAAGGAGGCGCAGAGACCTCTCTGTCGGGTAACATCCTCAGAGTATCGGGTGATTTGGGAAAAATTCTGGAGAATTGTCTGGAGGATGCCGAGGCCATGTATCGAAACGACGGTGATCAAATTTCAAAGAAATACGGATATGACGCGAGACTGGCCCTATACCACTGGTGGTTGACCTTCAGGGAGATGGACAAGGATCTCAAGAAGCAGAAAAAATTTAAAGAGGCCAAAATCGTCACGGAAGTAAAAGATAAGGCGGTTGAGTGCTCCTACAACTACTTTGGGATTGAGCCTCAAAGGATTATGGATAAAATCTGGATTGTGATCTTTTCGTTGGTTTTTTACGTGATATACACCCTCTGGTACGGGTTTGCCTACATGTATATGTTCGAGGGGTGGGGAATGCAGTTGGAACACTGAGCCATCCGGAAGTTTTGGCTTTCCTCTTCCTTTGCCTTTAACCTTTTTTCGTTTACTGTGATCACCATGGAGTCATTAGGACATATGATTAGGCGGTTGCTTTCCAGGAATCCGGATGTCGAGAGGCTTGACACCGAGGGTCTTCGAACCGAGTTCAAGGCCCGATATTACGCGTTCAAGCTTCTTCTCAATGCCAATAACAGGGCCTTGGAGATCATGGCGGACATGGAAGAAGCCTTGAAAGGGACTCGACCGTTCGGAATGAATTTCGTCTCATCAAGATGCACCAGCGTCTCCGCGAGCGTGTGGCAGATGATTAGACATCTTAATGAACTCTCCCCAGGAAACTATGAAGCGCTTTACAACAGGTTCAAGGAAATCCGGAAAAAAATAAATCCATTTGTAAAGGATAGAGGGCGGTTGCGGGAAGGCCCCCTGGTCCTTATCCTCGACCAAGTGGAGAGGACGATGGCGGACCTGGTGGGCGGAAAGATTGCTAACCTCGCGGAGATTAAGAACCGAATTCATTTGAAGATTTCCGACGGATTTGTCATCACTGCCTGTGGATACCAGCGCTTCATGTCATACAATGATCTGCAGCCGGAGATCGACCGCAGGATCCAGACAACGGATATCCAAGCCCTTGACGAGCTATTCGGCCTCAGCGCATCACTTCAGCAACTGATCATTGGATCATCCATTCCCCGTGATCTTGAAGAAGCGATTCAGGAGCAGTACGGGTTGCTGGAAGAGCGGGAAGGTCGAGGGATCACTGTGGCCATGAGAAGCAGTGCCCTGGGGGAAGACGCAGCAGGCATCTCTTTTGCCGGCCAATATCGTTCAGAGCTCAACGTGAGTAAGGAAAATATCCTTCAGGCCTATAAAGAAGTGGTCGCGAGCAAATTCAGTCTTCCCGCCATGTCCTATCGCTTGAACCGGGGTATTCGGGATGAGGATGTGGTTATGTGCGTTGGGTGTCTTCGGATGGCGGACGCGGTCTCGGGAGGTGTGATCTACTCGAGAAATCCCGTCAATATCCGTGACGACGCCTTGTTGATCAATTCCGTTTGGGGTCTTCCCAAATCGGTTGTGGACGGGAACACCACACCAGACCTCATCTGGATTTCCGGGGCCGAGCCCATGGAGATCAAGCACAAGGAGATTGCCTTCAAGGAACGAAAATTCGTGTGTTATCCGGATGAAGGGGTCTGCAGAATGGATCTATCGGGTGAGGACGGTGCTAAAGAATCTTTGAGTGATGAGCAGGCCTTGGAGCTTGCCGACATGGCTCGAAGGCTGGAGACTCACTACGGTTGTCCACAGGACATTGAATGGGCCCTTGATGGTGATGGATCTTTTGTTATTCTCCAATGCCGGCCCCTTGTGCAGGCCTCGGCCGGAGACTTTCCCGATTTAATGAATGTGTGGGAAGGGGAATCAGTACTGATCAAAGGGGGGACCCTCGCAAGTCCCGGGCTCGGATCAGGACCGGTCTTTGTATTGAAAAAAGATATGGACGTCATGAAATTTCCGGATGGCGCTGTCCTGGTCGCCGCACAGGCCCTGCCGCGGTGGGCGACCCTGCTGAATAAGGCGTCTGCAGTGGTTACGGAGCAAGGGAGCATCGCCGGTCACTTGGCCAATGTGGCACGAGAGTTTTCCGTACCGGCCCTTTTTGGGGTTCAAAAAGCCATGGAGCGGTTGCAGAATGGCCGGATCATCACAGTGGATGCCGATGGCGGAAGGATCTTTGATGGGCGCGTTGAAGGCTTCCTTGAAAAAACTGTAAGACCAAAAAACCTGATGCTCGGCAGCCCCGTTTATGAAGCCCTGAAAGGAGCGGCCCGGCATATTGTACCGTTAACTCTTCTTGACCCGGATAAAACCTCATTTAGGCCTGGGAACTGCGAGACCTTTCACGATATCACCCGCTTCTGCCACGAAAAATCGGTGCATGAGATGTTTCGTTTCGGTAAAGATCATCAATTTCCAGAAAGATCCGGCAAGCAGCTTTTTGTGAATATTCCCATGAACTGGTGGATTCTGAATCTGGATGACGGCTTTAGAGAAGAGGTAGAAGGCAAATACGTTCGACTGGAAAACATTGTCTCCATTCCCATGTTGGCATTATGGAAGGGAATCACCGCCTTTCCCTGGGAGGGGCCGCCACCGGTTGACGGAAAAGGGCTGATGTCCGTTATGTTTGAGGCGACGAGGAATACGGCGCTGGTTCCCGGGATGAGGTCGAGATATGCGGATCGCAATTATTTCATGATCTCAAAAAACTACTGCAGCCTAAATTCAAGATTTGGCTTTCATCTCTCCATTATTGAGACCCTTGTCAGTGAGAGAGTGACAGAAAACTATATTCGTTTTCAGTTCAAAGGCGGGGCTGCTGATGATCAAAGACGGAATAAGAGAGTCCTTTTTCTTATGGAGATCTTGGAAGGGTATGGTTTCGGAGTAGAGGTGAAAGACGATTTTCTGATGGCCGGTCTGGAAGATCAGCCAAAGGAGAATATGGAGAAATCCCTCAGAATTCTAGGCTACCTTATCATCCATACGAGACAACTGGATGTGATTATGGGCAATGATCAAAAGGTACGCTATTACAGATCGAAAATAAATGAAAGTATTGATGAAATATTAAGCGTTCAATAGGTCAAAGCAAGGAGGTCATTTATGGCTATTATTACGATTAGTCGAGGTTCATATAGCAAAGGCAAGGAGATCGCCGAGAAGGTCGCCCAAGAGCTTGGGTATGAATGCGTTGGACGCGATATCCTTCTTTCAGCCTCGGAAGAATTCAATGTCCCGGAGGTGAAACTGACGAGAGCCATTCATGACGCGCCGTCCTTTTTCAAATATGTCTCCCACAGCAAAGAGAAATATGTGACCTTCATTGAAGCGGAGATGCTGAAGCATGTCAAAAGAGATAATATCGTCTATCATGGACTGGCCGGTCATTTTTTTGTTAAAGGCATATCCCACGTTCTAAAGGTGAGGATTATTGCCGACATAGAAGAGCGTGTTCGGTTAGAAATGGAGCGTGAAGACATATCAAGAGCGGAAGCTTTACGAATTCTAAAAAAGGACGATGACGAGAGGGTCAAATGGAGCAAATCCCTGTATGGAATTGACACACGGGATTCGAGCCTCTATGATCTGGTCATCCACATTCAGAAATTCTCTGTGAAAAACGCGGTGGACATGATTTGTCAAGCCTCAAGTTTGGAGCAGTTTCAGGCCACACCTGAGTCTCAACAAAACGTTGATGATTTAGCGCTTGCCGCTCAAATAAAAGCGGCTTTAGTAGATGTCAAGCGGGATCTTCGAGTATCTGCAAAGAGTGGAAGGGTCTTCGTGAAGGGTGAAGCACCTAGAGGAAAGGAAGAAATACTGGCTCAAGAAATAGATGAAATCTCGAAGACCATTACGGGTGTCAAAGAGACAAAGATAGATATCAGAGGTCTTCCGTCTTGGATGTCAGGCGGAAGCGGAGTATCGGATTAGGTTCACTTCGGCCGGCCTGTTCTCGCCGGAACAGGGGCAGTCGAAAATTCCTAATTCATTAAATAATGGGGTGCTTAGTCGTCGGCCTAGTAACACAAAGGGCCTTGAGCTAACATTAGCCTGAGCGGATATGAAAAGGAGAACCAACGAGGGCAAAGGGTGATGGAGATTGTTAAAAAAATCAGCCTGCGCAATCAGATATACTTAATTTTGACCGTCCTGGTCTTTATCGCCTTGATGGGTGCCTTGGTTACGGTATGGTATACCTACCGAATGGAAAGCCTCTTGAACGGTATCATTAACAAGAATGTGGCCGCCTACCAGGCAGCCGAGGCCCTTGAGACGGCCCTCGTCAACCAGAAGGGATTGGTTTCCTACTATTTAATGGACAATGATCCGGACTGGCTCACGCAGCTGGGGGTCTATCGGCAGATCTTTAGTGAAAGGCTCCATGAAGTGCGGCTGCTGGCCGAGAATGAGGAAGAAAAACGAGCCATCGACCGGATCGAGACGGCCTACCTTCGGTATATCACGGGAAAAGACGACGTGATCGCCTATTACAAAACCGATCAAAGGGAAGAGGGAGCCCTGCTTCATGTTCGAGTGCGCACGGACTTCTCCGAGACACTGGATCTGTGTGAGGTATACAAAGACATCCACAGGTACAGGATTACGGAGGCCAGAGACAGGAGCAGCGTCCAGGCCAAAAACCTCAGGATCATTGCGGCCACAGCGATGCCGGCAGTTATCCTGCTTGGCTTGCTCTTGGTCTTCGTGTTGGTCAACCAGATCTTGGGACCGGTTCGCAGATTGGCTTTGGATGCGGATCGCAAAGGAGGGATGGATCGATCCGGTGATGAGGTCGAGGCCCTTGATCGCAGTGTTCGCGGGCTGATCGAAGATATGGATCACACCCATTCTGAACTTGAAAAAAGCCGCGAGCACCTCTTGCAGACCGAGAGGTTGGCTATGGTCGGTAAACTGGCCGCAGGGGTCGCCCACAGTGTTCGCAACCCCCTGACCTCGGTCAAGATGAGGCTCTTTTCCCTGGGACGAAGCCTGAAACTTACCCCTGTTCAGAAAGAAGACTTCACGGTGATCTCAGAGGAGATTGGTCGTATTGACACCATCATCCAAAATTTTATCGAGTTCGCTCGTCCGCCAAAGCTTAAAATGCAGAAGGTGAGTCCTTCAGAAGTGGTGGATATGGTCCTTCAGTTACTGGAGCATCGGCTTAAATCGTATGATGTAGACATAGACCTCCACCGGGAGCGCTTTCTTCCGGAGATTCAGGCCGACCCTGAGCAACTGAAAGAGGTTCTTGTTAATCTGATCATTAATGCCTGCGAGGCGATGGAAGGAGGCGGGTGTATTCGGATTCAAGAAGAAGAGCGTTTTGTCGAGCCGTTAGGCCGTGTGGCGGTGGTGCGAGTTGCTGATAGCGGGTCAGGGATCCCGGATTCGATAAGGGACCAGATTTTTCAGCCGTTTTTCACAACAAAAGACGAGGGAACGGGCCTCGGCCTGAATATCGCCGCTAGGATTGTGGCGAATCATGGCGGGTGGCTGGATTTCATCTCAAATAAAGGCGAGGGAGTGACTTTTGTGATGACCCTCCCCATGACGGAGTCAGAGCGTGAACAACATCCTGATTATTGATGACGATGATCAATTGCGTAGGAGCTTTGAGAAGCTTCTTAAAGAGGAAGAGTATTCAGTAAAAAGCGCGTCCAGCGGTGAAGCGGGCCTCTCAATGGTCCAGGCGGAAGTTCCGGACCTGGTCATTCTGGATATGCGGCTTCCAGGAATGAATGGCTTCGAAACCTTCGAGGCCATCCATAAAGTCGAGCCCAAGCTTCCTGTGATCATCATGACTGCCTACGGGACCACAGAGACCGCCATAGAGGCCACGAAGATGGGGGCCTTTGATTATATCCTCAAACCCTTTGACATTCCGGATATGCTCAGCGTGATCGCTCAAGCGCTGGAAGCGGGTCGTTTCATGCGCTCGCCGGTGAATATGAATGCCGTTCCCGAAGAGACATCGGGGGAAGCCATCATCGGTAGAAGTACCTGCATGCAGGATGTCTACAAGGCCATCGGGAGGGTATCCTCAACAGAGGCGACTGTCCTTATTCGAGGGGAGTCCGGCACAGGCAAGGAACTGGTCGCTCGAGCCATCTATCAGCATAGCCTTCGATCCGACAAGCCTTTTCACGTGATAAACTGTGTGGCGATCCCTGATACACTGCTGGAGAGTGAATTGTTCGGATATGAGAAAGGGGCCTTCACCGGGGCGGCTCATCGCCGTGTGGGGAAAATCGAGCAGGCTAATAGCGGAACGGTTCTCCTAGATGAGATTGGTGACATGCCCTTCAGTATTCAGGGGAAGATATTGAGACTGCTTCAAGAAAGAAAAGTTGAGCGTCTCGGTGGCCGAGAGACCTTTCCCGTTGATGTGAGGATCATCGCCTCCACAAATCGGGATCTGGAAGAGGCCATTTCTGAAGGCCTTTTCCGCGAAGACCTTTATTATCGCCTTAAAGTCGTGACAATTTGGCTTCCCCCGCTTCGTGAACGGAAAGACGACATCCTTCTTCTAACAGATTACTATATATCGCATTACGCAGCGGCACTGGGCATTGATCCCCCGGGACTTCTAGAGGAAGCAAAAGAAACCCTCAGTTACTATGAATGGCCGGGCAATGTTCGCGAGCTTTCCAATACTATTCATAAAGTCTTAATATTCAATCGTGGCGCCCCCATCCACCCCGAAGATATTGCTCAGGCCATCAGTATTGGGGATTCCGGGAAAAGGATTATGAGTCAAACGGAAGATCAACCGATCCGAGGCTGGGTACGTGAAGTTCTGAGTGATCCCGTGGAAGAACACATTTTTGATTCATCCATGAACAGGTTTGCCAGTATTCTTATCAGTGAAGCACTGAACCTCACGCGTGGCAATCGCTCCCAGGCGGCTAAGCTCCTCGGTCTCTCCAGACCGACCCTTCACTCCAAGATAGAGAAATATCAGCTTGAAATGGAGACAACGGTAAGAGAGGGGTAATTAAAGAACTTTCCCCCATTGCTCTTTTTACACTCTGTAAAAAATCCTGACAAACCTTTGCAATCGACTTCTTTGCAGAGCCTGCCCTTCTGTCAAACAATTTATTATAAATCAACCAGTTACATTATCACCAAAAAGGATTTTTCTTGGCACGCAAGTTGCTCTAACCGTTTTTTTAAATTTGTTCTGTTTATCAAATATGAGATAATAACCACGGCAAAGGAAACCACTTCAAAAAAGAGGTCCTTCCATGATGAATGACACGCAAGAAAAGTGCTGCTCGCAGTGGACGGATCGGATCAATCCTTTGAAGCTGTGCGGTATGTGAGTCGCGTTTTCCCTGCGAGACAAACCACGGTGGTTTCATTTCATCTTTTTGGAAAGATCCCGGAATTTTTGCGCGACCTGGGAAGAGAAGATCAAAGGAATTTTCAAGGGGTCGGGTCTGCAGGAAAGTCGTTGAATCAGCAAAGAACAAAGCCGTTTGGGTTGTTCGTTAAAATAGCGAATAGAAAGAGAGAAAAAACATGATGCGCAGAATATTCTTTTCCTTCATAATCTGTGGAGTCTTTTGTTTTTGCCTCTATTCAAGGGTGAGTGCGGAGCTTCAAACGGAGCCCCTCCAAATGAGGATAGAGAAACTGGAAGAAGAGCTTAACGAGCTTAAGCAGTTAATGAGACAGCAACAAGAGAGAAATGAAGAAGGAGCAAATATAACAAAAATCGAGCAAAATGTGGAAAGCAGCGCCAAAAAGACAGAGAAAGAGGTTGTGGAGCCCCGTGCAAGCAACAAGTTCCAATTTAAACCGTACGGCTATATTAAATTGGATGCCTCCTACGACGACAGCAGGACCAACTATGGTGATTTTGTGTTGTACATTTCAGGAGAAGCCGAGAACAAGAATGATGATGAGTTCAACATGACGGCGAGACAAACAAGGCTGGGCATGAACATCACGGCCCCGCCTTTTACTGATTGGACGGCTCAAGCAAGAATAGAGGTTGATTTTTATGGAGACGGATCTACGAGGCATGAAAACAAGGCGGAACCCATGCTGCGGCATGCTTTTCTTAGGATCAAAAAAGAGGGTTTGAGCCTCATTGCGGGACAAACATCCGACGTGATTTCACCTCTGAATCCCTACACCCTGAATTATACTGTCGGATGGGCCGGAGGGAACATTGGGTATCGGCGACCACAATTGGGCTTGACCACCGATTATGCCCTGAACAATAGAAACAGGTTGTTGACGGCTGTGTCCATAGCGAGGACGTCAGGATTAGTCAACGAGGACCTAGATCTCGACGGTGAGAATGACGGCGAGGACACAGGAATCCCATCCATTCAAGCCAGACTTGCTTTAGCTACAAAATGCTTCACTGAGAAGGAGAGTGTGTTCGGTCTTTCCGGCCACTATGGGGAAGAAGAGATGAAACGGGATACAATCGAGAGAGAATTGCAGTCGTGGTCCGTCAATTTGGACTTTGATATCCCTTTTTCCGATCAAATCTCATTGAAAGGGGAAGCATTTGTTGGGCGCAACCTCGATGATTACTTTGGAGGGATTCTCCAGGGAGTAAACGTCATAGCAGGTGAAGGAATTAAGGCGACGGGGGGCTGGGCCCAGCTCCGATATCAACCCGATCAGGAATGGCAGTTCCATGCGGGATTTGGTCTGGATAATCCTTCTGACAAATACCTGAATCCCGGTATGCGGGCGAAAAACAGGTTTGTCTATCTCAACGGGCTTTTTGACGTCATTCCCTCCGTGACTGTCGGTCTGGAATACAGCCATTGGGACACGGAATACAAAGAGATGAGCAGGGGGACGGACAATCGGATTCAGTTTTCTTTTATATATAACTGGTGAGGCCTCGCGATTCCTATCCCCGGGTTTTGCTCAGGGCCTTCGACAAACTAATAGATTTTATCGCAAGAAAGGAGAAATACAAAGAGATGGATGCAAAAACAAAGGAAAATGCAGGTCATGTGGAATCGGTTTATGCGGAAAAGAGGGCTTTTAAGCCGACCGAGGCGTTTGTAGAAAAGGCTTATTTGAAAAACATGAAAGCGTATGAAGAACGCTATAAGAGATCGATTGAAGATCCTCAAGGTTTTTGGGCGGAAGCTGCAGAAGAGTACCTGGATTGGTTCAAGAAATGGGACGGACCCTCAGAGGAATACAGTTTCAAGGACGATATCTACATTCGCTATTTTGCAGGAGGAAAGCTTAATGTTTCGTACAACTGTCTGGATCGGCATTTGAAGACATGGAGAAAAAACAAGGCCGCTCTGATCTGGCAAGGAGAGCCCCTGGAAGAATCCAGGACCTACACGTACCAAGGTCTTCACCGGGAGGTCTGCAAGTTTGCCAATGTCCTCAAGGGGCTTGATGTGAAAAAGGGGGATCGAGTCGCTATCTATCTTCCAATGATTCCCGAGCTTCCCATCGCAATGCTGGCCTGTGCCAGGATCGGTGCGATTCATAGTGTGGTCTTCGGAGGCTTTAGCTCTGACGCCCTGAGGGATCGGATTCAGGACTGTAAGGCAGAGACATTGATTACCTGCAACTGGGGATACCGCTCGGGAAAGGTCCTGCCCAGCAAGCCCAGCGCGGACGCGGCCTTGGAGATGTGTCCGACTGTCAAGCAATGTATCGTGGTGAATCGAGTAGACAAAGAAACCCAGATGAAGGAAGGCCGGGACTTGTGGTGGCACGAGCTTATGGCTAAGGCTTCTATCCATTGCGAACCTGAGAGCCTGGATGCGGAGGATCCTCTCTTCATCCTTTATACCAGCGGCAGTACAGGGAAGCCCAAGGGCGTTCTTCATACCACGGCGGGTTACCTCCTCTATACGACGATGACCTTGAAATACTGTTTCGACTACAAGGACGAAGACATCTGGTGGTGTACGGCCGACATCGGATGGGTGACGGGTCACAGCTACATTGTCTACGGCCCTCTCTCTCTAGGGGCGACGTCCCTGATGTTTGAAGGGGTCCCCAACTATCCGGAACCGGACCGTTTCTGGGAAGTGGTGGAGAAGTATGGTGTAAACATTTTCTATACAGCACCTACGGCGATTCGAGCGATCATGAAAAACGGGGATGATTGGCCGAACAGGAGGGACCTGAGCAGCCTGCGACTTCTTGGAACAGTGGGAGAGCCGATCAACCCCGAGGCGTGGCTTTGGTATTACAATGTAATCGGGAAGGAGAAATGTCCCATCGTGGACACCTGGTGGCAGACGGAGACAGGAGGGTTCATGATTACACCGATTCCAGGGGCCATGGCCATGAAACCGGGATCGGCAGCGCTCCCATTCTTCGGCGTCAATCCTGTAATACTAAGACAGGACGGCACGGAAGCCGACATAAACGAGGGAGGGCACCTCTATATCAGAAAGGCGTGGCCCGGTTTTATGCGAACGGTCTATGGGGATCCGGACAGATTCAAAACACAATACTTTGTCCAGATGCCCGGTCTCTATTTTACGGGTGACGGGGCCCGAAAGGATGAAGACGGGTATTATTTTCTTATGGGCCGTGTGGATGACGTTATCAATGTCTCGGGCCACAGGATGGGAACGGCGGAAGTGGAAAGCGCCTTAGTGGCTCACGAGGCCGTGGCCGAATCTGCTGTTGTCGGTTTCCCCCATGACATCAAAGGGCAGGGGATCTATGCCTTTGTCACCTTGAAGCAGGGTTTTGAGCCTTCGGAGGAACTCAAAAAGGCGCTCGTCCAGCATGTGAGAAAGGAGATCGGGCCCATCGCGTCTCCGGACAAACTCCACTTTACCGATGCCCTTCCGAAGACACGAAGCGGGAAAATCATGCGCAGGATCCTGAGAAAGATCGCTGAAGGCGCTATTGATCAACTAGGCGATACCTCAACACTAGCGGAACCCGATGTCGTCGATCGATTGATTGAGGGCCGACAGTAGCGGGCTTCTCTGCGTTCGGCTGTGATCACGGCGGTGAATGGGAGTATGGCATTAGAAGAAGGCTATTTGAAGAACGAATTATTTCCTACGAGGAATGAACTATGACATCTCAATCAAAAAACAAAGGCTGGTTGGTCACTTTTAGTGGGACGGGCATCAACCTGGCGTTGGGTATCCTCTATACATGGAGTATTTTCAAGGGGGCGATCAAGGAATCTATCGACCAAGGAGGACAAGGGGCCTTTCAATGGGAGCCCGCCTCCTTGAATGATCCGTATGCGGTCTGTTGCATCGTCTTTGCATTTGCCATGATCCTTGCGGGTAAATGCCAGGACAGGTTCGGGCCAAGGATCACGGCGTTTATAGGCGGCCTCCTGGTGGGCCTAGGCTTTATTTTGATTTCCCAATCGACGAATTACGTTGTTTGGGTCCTTGGATTCGGTGTGCTGGCCGGAACGGGAATCGGGTTCGGATATTCATCCGCTACTCCGCCGGCCCTGAAATGGTTCCCTCCCGAAAAGACCGGGTTGATTGCAGGGCTCGTGGTTTCCGGTTTCGGATTGGCCTCGGTCTATATTGCTCCCCTGTCCCAATACCTGCTTGGAGCCTGGGGACTGCAGAAGGCCATGCTCTTTTTCGGAATAGCCTTTTTTTTCGTCGTATGCGGGCTTTCCCTTCTTTTGATCAATCCTCCGCCTGAAACGGCTGCCGGCAAGACAGACTTGGAAGGCCCTTCTCTGATAAAGCCCCTTCAGAATAAAAACTCGCCGCCTTCCGAGATGATGAAGACCCGCACCTTCTATATGATATGGGTTATCTATTTTATAGGCGCCGGGGCGGGATTGATGGTTATCGGCAGCGTGGCGGGGATGGCGAAGGAGAGTATGGGGAATCTGGCGTTTCTGGCTGTGGCGATTCTGGCCGTCGGCAACGCGGGGGGGCGAATCGTCGCGGGCGTGCTTTCGGACAAGATCGGCCGTCGAGCCACACTTTTATCCATATTGATATTTCAGGCTGTTTTGATGCTGATCGCGATTCCCGTGGTGGGATCCGAAAATGCCGTTGCAGCCGTTCTCGTGCTTCTGGCGACCTTTATCGGCTTCAACTATGGAGCCAACCTTTCTCTTTTCCCATCCCTTACCAAGGATCAATGGGGAATGAGCCATTTCGGGATCAACTACGGGATTGTATTTACCGCCTGGGGGGTCGGTGGATTCGTGATGGGACGGCTCTCCCAGATGCTCCAGAGCGCCACAGGCGGGTACACCTATTCATTTTTGATGGCGGCTGCACTTCTCGTTGTCGGGGCCTTTCTGACCTTTACTCTGGAGGGAAAGCGGGTGAAAGAAGAAAGCCCGTTTTTAAAAGAAGATACAGTGCTGACATATGAAGAGCCCCATTAGATAATATAGGAAGAAGAGCGACTTCGCTTGATCCGTAGGCTCATGGAGCTCAGAAGGGAGGAAGGAGAGCCGAGACATTAGATGAATTCGGCAGAAGGGAAGAATCGAATGAGAGGGGATGCCAGAAGGGCGCGAAACATGACTATACAGAAAGCTACGCATGTATATTGGCACCAGGGCGCCATTACCCGCAATGATCGAGAACGGCTTAATGGGCATCCTGGATTTACCATCTGGTTTACAGGGCTTTCAGGATCCGGCAAATCAACTTTAGCCGTGGCTAGCGAGGAGGCCCTTTATGAAAGGGGATTTCACACTTATATTCTCGATGGCGACAATGTTCGTCATGGACTTAATAAGGACCTGGGTTTTTCACCCACTGACCGAGAAGAGAACATTCGAAGGTTGGGAGAGGTAGCAAAGATTCTGCGGGATTGTGCCATTGTCAATCTGGTAGCCTTTATTTCACCTTACCGAAAAGACCGTCGAATGGCTCGGTCTCTTTCGGAAGACGGTTCATTTGTGGAGGTGTTCGTGGACTGCCCTGTGGAGGTTTGTGAGAAGCGTGATCCCAAAGGGGCCTATCAGAAGGCCCGTCAGGGGATCATCAAATCATTTACCGGAATCAGTGCCCCCTACGAGCCTCCGGAGAAACCAGAGATTCATCTGCGAACCGATCAGCTATCCGTCGGGGAGTGCGTGCATCAGGTTATGAGTTATTTGAAGACCAATCAATACATTTCCTGTTGAATGACATGGGGGTTTTAAGTCCTTTTGAGACCTCCGTGTAAAAGGGAAAGTATGCTTGAAATGGATGGTCGAATGCATGGGCAGAAACGGAAGTAGATTATCAGATAGAATATCAAAATTCACGGTAGAACGCCTTCTCATATATTACAGGGCCATTGACCTCATGGAAAGAGACCTTGTGATGACGACCAATTCCACGGAGCTTGCCAGGGTAAGCGGTTCTTATTCGGCGCAGGTTCGCAAAGATCTATCCTATTTCGGATGTTTTGGTTGCAGGGGAATGGGATACGATGTCCATACCTTGAAAAGGGAACTCTCAAAGATACTCGGATTGGATAGAAAGTGGAATATCGTGGTCATAGGGGCAGGGCAGTTCAGTGATGTCATGATCAATTCCCAGGTGATGAACAATCAACATTTCACCGTCAATAAGATATTCGACAAGGCACCAGAGAAGATAGAGGACATGTATAGGGGAATTTCCGTTTATCATATGAATCAGATTGAAACGGAGATCGATCCCAAAGAGGACGACATCGCGGTCATCGCCTTGCCTCCCCCGGAAGTCCAGGGGGTTATCGATCGTCTTGGAAAAGTCGGGCTGACGGGGGTACTCTATCTTGCATCAAGATCCGTCATAATCCCGAAAGAGATGACGGTTTTGAACGAGGACGTCTCCATGACCTTGGGGATGTTAGCCTATCAACTGACAGAGAAGAAAAGTCGCCTTCCAAATCGTCTGAAGAAGACGCCCCGCCGTATGAGGGGTGATAATCTTGTAGGAAGTTCAAAACCTCGTCACTCCCGCCTCACATCGGGAAAGGAATAAAGGGCATCGGGAGTCCGGAATATCTCACAACATGCCATTCCCACGGGCGCGCGAGTGATGAAAACGGGATCAAAGGAGCTTCTTACCAAAGTACCATGTGTCGATGTGGTTACAGGGGCATGAAAACGGGTTCATATCAAGTAAGGGACCGTGAAGATGGCAGATTTCGATGATTCGCATGACTATATCCGGATCGACGAAAAGAGGTGCACCGGGTGTGTGCTTTGCATGAAGGCCTGCCCGACAAAAGCTATTCGCGTCAGAAAGGGGATAGCTCGTATTGAAGGCCCTTGTATCTATTGCGGAGAGTGTATTCGGGCATGCCCAAAAGGGGCGATCAAGGCCATAACGAACGGGGACGATTTCTCAAGCTTAGCCCGCCATCCGATCCTCAGTGTCTCACCAGTCTTTTACACACAATTCCTCAGTGTCTCACCAGTCTTTTACACACAATCCGATAGGCGTGTCATGCCCAACGATATTCTATTGGCATTGCGTCGTCGCTTTAATTATGTCTACGATCAGGCATATATGAACGAATTATTCAACTTGGCCACGGAATGGTACATTCGGAAGCATCATTCCGATGAAGCGCCTCTTTGGCCCCTGATCTCGCCGAATTGCCCGGTAGTTAACAGGATCATTGCCCAACGCTTTCAATCTCTGATGAAGCATCTTCTTCCCATCATTACGCCAAGGGAGCTTGTCGCAAAATATTTGAAGGAGCGTCTTCGATCCGAAGGGGTGCCTCTTGAATCGATCGGCGTATATGACGTGACACCCTGTGCGGCGGAAATGATCTCCATAAGGGAGCCGGTCACTCTTCAAAAATCTTATCTGGATGGCGCCTTGGGCATGAGCGAGTTATTCAATATTGTCCACAAGAGCCTTCGAGAGATTGATACAAGCAAGGTGCTGCATCAATCCGGCGGGATCGGACTCGGTTGGGGAATGTCCGGCGGGGAAATCGAAGGACTGAATTCAGGGAAATATCTGGCCGTATCAGGGATTAAGGAAACCATTCGATATCTTGAGAAGCTCGAAATGGGGCTATTGAGTGATATCGAATATGTGGAGTTTCGAGCCTGCCCAGAGGGGTGTATTGGCGGGCCAATGGCCCTGAAGGATAGATATCAAGCCAAGAATAACCTGCGAAGGCTTGTTAGAATGTTCGGTACTGCCAAGAGAATTCATGATGCGGATGCTGAGAGATTGTTCAGCGCGGGATGGTTTTTCATTGACAGAAAAGACTTTCTAGAGAGGCGCGATTCAAAGCGCTTACCCATTTCCGAGGCCATCAGGCGACAAGGAGAAGTGGAGAAAACGTTGAAACTGCTTCCGGGCAAGGAATGCGGGGCATGTGGCAGCCCTGACTGCCGAACTTTCGCGGAAGACGTTGTTGATGGTCGAGCTTCACTCGAAGACTGTGTTTTTGTGAAACCGGGTTTTCATCAGCCGATTTTTTAATTTTCCAGTCTGTAAAAATGTTCGACAGGATAGCCGATAATTCTCCCACTGCTTGCTCGATTTCCGCTTATATGATCCTCCAGTATTCCCAAAATGTTAGAGAAGAAAAAAGTGTCTCCTCTTCTATGGCACAGGCCTTGCTCTCGGAATGACGGGATCGCTCAAAAACATAGGAAACAAAGGAGGGATGATGATGAAGCCATTTAAAAAAATTTTGTTCCCGGTCGATATATCGGACAACTCTCCCAACATTGCACCGTGGGTTATCTTGATGGCGGAGAGGTTTGACACGGAAATTCATCTGCTTTTCGTCGCGCGGGAGTTGGGACAATATGCCAGTTTTTCAGTTGTCCCCGGAGCCATAGAACAGTTTGAAGCAAAACTTGTAAAAGGAGCGGAGACAAAGATAGAAGAGTTTGCTGAAGTGCATTTAAAGGGATATCCGGATGTCATAACCAGAGTCGCACTTGGAAATCCTGCTCAGAAAATCTTGGATTACATTGGGGATGAAGAGATTGATCTTGTTATCATGGGGACTCATGGAAGAAAAGGGCTTGACCGAATTTTCTTTGGAAGTGTGGCTGATAGGGTGGTGAAAATGTCACCCGTTCCTGTATTGACGATTAATCCTTATGGAGCACAGAAGTATGAAGAGAGATGAGGCACACACTTTCTTGAGTAGTCTGACAAACTATCATGATTCAGTATATCTGAATCTATTGTCAAGCGACCTTTGAATATTGAGATCCTTTGAAAGGAACCCAAAAAGGATTAGACCTTAATGGATCAAGTAGCCTATCAGGTCCTTGGAGGACTTGGGCTTTTTATATTCGGCATGAGAATCATGTCCGAAGGGCTCAAAATGGTTGCCGGTCATAGATTGCGTACTGTTTTATCGGCCGTATCTTCCAACAGAATCATCGCGTGCGCCACCGGCGCACTGGTTACCAGCATTATTCAGAGCTCGAGCACGACGACCGTGATGTTGGTCGGCTTTGTCGAAGCGGGCCTAATGAGCCTCACCCAGGCGATCGGAGTCATCCTCGGGGCCAATGTCGGCACGACGGTCACGGCGCAGTTGATTGCTTTCAAACTGGATGCCTATGCCCTTCCGGCCATTGCCGCGGGGGTCCTGCTTAGATTCTTCGTTTCATCGAGAAAATGGCAGCATTGGGGAGAGGTCCTACTGGGCTTCGGAATGCTCTTCTATGGGTTGACCACCATGAAGGCCGGGCTTGCACCCCTAAAAAGCTCGCCCGAATTCATCAACTTTTTGACTGAAATACAGGCTCAAGACCTTCGAGAAATCCTTCTGTGTGTCCTTATCGGCACGATTATGACGATGGCCGTACAGAGTTCGAGCGCCACGGTCGGCGTCACCATGGCCTTGGCCAGCCAGGGGCTAATCAGCTTTGAAGTAGGTGTCGCCTTCATCTTGGGCGACAACATCGGCACGACGATTACGGCGGAGTTGGCGAGCATTGGGGCGAGTCTTCGCGCTCACCAGGCGGCAAGGGCACATACCCTATTTAATCTTATCGGCGTTTTCCTTGTTGTTTCAACCTTTCCTTATTTTATAAAGACAGTCACATATTTCACCATGAATCTCCACGGAATCGGTTTCCCGGACCTTCTTATGGGGGAGGAAAAACCGTATATATCCCGTCATCTCGCCAATGCCCATACCCTTTTTAACACCCTAAATGCGATCCTTTTTCTCTCTGTGCTTCCTTGGCTGGTCAATATAGCCATGTGGCTTACCCCCCGGCGAAAAAACGGGCACGCGGATGAAGTTTATCAGATCAAATATCTGGATAAACGCTACCTGGACTCACCGGAAGTAGCGTTGATGCAGGCAAGGCGTGAGATCATCAGGATGGGAGGGGTTGCTCAATTGATGTTCGATGAGGTCATTGAGTCTCTCACAATAAGAGATTTAAAGAGATTATCGATGTGGAAGGAGAGAGAGAATGTGCTGGATCATTTTCAAAGAGAAATCACCGACTACCTGGTTAAAATTATGCAGGAGAACCTTATTATTGAGGAGACTCAGGAGATCGCCTCATTGATGCGGATGAGCAACAATATTGAGAGAATCGGTGATGAGGTGGAAGACATTGCCGAGGGAATCGAGAGGATCATCGAAGACAGGTTTTTCTTCTCAGAACGGGCCATGAAAGACTATGCGACCATATCTTCTGCGGTCAAGGAATTTATTATTTTGACGGTCAAGGCCATGAAAGAAGAAGATAAGGGAATTTTTTCAGACTCTGTGAAGTCAGTGAGTGATATTAACAAAATGGCCGATGAAATGAGATCAAGACACTATGATCGATTGGTTAGGGGAACATGTGAGATCGAGAGAGGCATGATTTTTGTTGATCTTCTCAATGCCTTTGAGAAGATCAACAGCTATTCCTTTAATGTTTCACAGGCCATAGCAGGGGTAAAATAACTAACTCACCGAAATTCGATCCTCCATCCATGACCTTTTTCGATTTCCCCTGTAATGACTTTCCCTTTACATTCTGTAAAGGTTCCCGACATGTGGGCCATTTGAATGCGCTATTCGGGTTTATCCATAGGCCATTTTTCTCCTCATTTTTAATGAGTTGCCGCTGATGGGCTGTAGAGCATTGATTGGCACAGCCATTGCTCGTTCAGAATACGTAATCCTTGCATAGGAATGAATCGCGTGAGAGATCACTTCACCATTTTAGTGGCAGACCGGAACCGTTATGTCAGGGAATTTCTGAGGCGTGAGCTAGCAGGGGAGGGCTACGAGATCATACTGGCAAAAAGTGCTCAGGAGATCCTAGATCTGATTCACGAGAAAAGAGATATGCATCTCTTGATCCTGGATGTGGGCGTGCCCTGCGCGAAGGAATTGTCCATATTGGAGAAGGCTGAGAATCGTGTCCCCCCATTGCCCGTGGTCGTTCATTCCTTCTTCTCAGACTACAGGGAGTACGCGAGTCAATCCGATACGACGGTTTTTGTGGAAAAGACGGGAAGCAACGTCGACCAGCTTAAGCGTGTGGTTTCGGAGATGCTGGAGAAGGCCCCCAACATGCAGTTTGATGCAGAAATGAATTTGGAAAAGCAGACTGATAAAGGGAGTGTCGATTCTAAGTAGGATCATTGCGTAAACAGACGCCAGAGTCTGTTTGGAGGAGGAGAGGATGGTGAATTCAGCTGGAGAGGTGGCTCATCCTAAAACGAGTGTGTGGGCAAGCAAGCCGGGATATAAACCGGTTCTATTGTTGATCGGCGCGATCGTTTTTGCTGGGGTATTGCTTGTTCCTCCTCCTAAGGGCATGATCAATCTGGTGTCCAAAGCCCATCCACCCGGCTACGCCTTATCACCGGGGTGTGAGACCATTACCGATAATATAAACAAAAAATTCTATCCCCATGCTTATGAGGCCCACAAAGATACCGAGAAGGAGAGTCACTCAGAGACGAAACCATTGATCACACCGACAGATGCTGCCCGAATGGCCAAGACGATGCTGGCCATCTTCGGCCTTGCGGTCTTTCTTTGGGGGACGGAAGCCCTTCCCCTGGGTGCGACCGATATCCTGGTGGGTGTCATGCTCTACCTTTTCAGTATCCTTCCCATCGAACAAATCTCCCAGGCCTATATGAAGGATGCCGTTTTTTTTATATTCGGCATCCTGGTGGTGGCGGTCGGTGTCGGTAAGACCGGACTTGATAAAAGAATCGGGTTAATACTCTTGAGCCACATTAAGAATGCCAAGGCCTTTTCTTTTGTCTTCCTTCCCCTTTTGGCTATAGTGGCGAGCTTTTTGTCCGAACATGCCCTGGTGGCCCTTCTGATCCCGGTCCTCATGGGCGTTTACAAAGTGACTTGCAAGATAAATGGGATTGAGAAAGACAGAGCCCTGGCCGTATTTCTGTTGCTGGGAGTCTGTTTTGCCGCCAACCACGGCGGTCCCGGTTCACCAGCGGCTGGAGGAAGAAACGCCATTATGGTCGGTTATTTGATGGGGCACGGGAGTCCCATATCTTTTTTGGAGTGGATGAAATATGGAATGCCCTTTGTTCCTCTGATGGCTATTGTCATAGGGACCTATATGTATCTTCGCTGCAAACCAAGGTTTCAGGTTCAAAATGTCAATCCCAGACAGATCGTGAAAGCGGAAGTAGCCAAGATGCCGAAGTTTAGCGGAAAAGAAGCCATGATGGCGGCCATCCTTGTCGTTCTGGTTGGGGCCTGGGTTATCCTGGGGGAACATTCCGGCTTGGGCGGGCCGACCCTTTATGCCATCATGGCCATGTTTATTTGCCGCATTGTCACCTGGGATGACATTCAGGAGGGTGTAGCGTTTGATATCGTGGGTCTGTATGCTGCTGCCTGTGCCATGGGTGTAGGACTGAGTTTTACCGGTGGGGCGCTCTGGCTGGCCCATAGTTTCGTCGATTTTCTTCCGGATTTCATGACTCAAGGGGACATGCTAATCATTGGAGTCAGCCTGCTAACCGGAACCATGACCAACTTCATGAGCGACGGCGCCACGGTGGCCGCCCTAGGGCCGATCGTCCTGCCCATGGCCGACCTAGCCTATGTCCATGTATGGAAGTTAGGTCTGGCCTGTGCGTTTTCCTCTTCCTTTGCCAACTTCCTGGTGGTGGGCACCCCCAACAATGCCATTGTATTCGGCATGGGAAAAGATCCTGAGACGGGGGAAAGACTCTTGGATGTTCTTGATTTTGTGAAGTATGGCCTTCCCGTCACCATTCTGGCATGGCTTGTCCTCTGGCTGTGGACCATCTTAGGCTACTGGCAGTTTATGTCCTGGCCTGATGTTTTTTGATCCGAAAGACCGTTAAGTGGGTGACCTGAGATGAAAAGCTCCATTTATGCAAGTCTTCAGAGAAAGATCATTTCCATTACTCTGGTGGTCTCATTTGCGCCGCTTCTGATCCTAGGCGGGACGATCTATTACCAGTTTGATCGGGTTTACAAGGATAAGATTGAGGAACAGATGCTATACAGAGCGCGAGCTCAGGCAGAGGCCGTGGATCTGTTTTTAAAGGAACGGACCGCCATTCTCTCGGCCATGGCCGACACACTCAGTTTTCAGGACCTGAAGCAAGAAGAAAACCTTTCAAAGGTATTTCAGGTCATCAATCTTCGGGCCGGTGCCTTTGTGGACCTCGGAGTAATTGACAACTCCGGTGAGCACGTCGCCTATGTGGGTCCCTACAATCTTAAAGGGCTGAATTACGATCAACAACCATGGTTTGCCGAGGCCATGAGTAAAGGGCTTTATATCAGCGATGTCTACATGGGTTTTCGCCGGCTCCCCCATTTCGTTATCGCGGTGCGTCGTCAGGAGAATCAACAGATCTGGATATTAAGAGCGACAGTTGATCCTGAAATCTTCGGGAGCATCGTCCGTTCAGCCCAGTTGGGAAAGACCGGAGACGCATATATTCTGAACAAAGAAGGGGTTTATCAGACACAACCGCGCTTCGATGGGGATATCCTCTCTGAAGCTATCCTCAGTACGACCATGTTTGGAAGGAGCGCTACTGTTAACAAAGAGATAAACGGTCAAGGTAGAAGGCTCTTCTATGCAGGGAGTTGGTTAAAGAACAACGATTGGCTTTTAATCATCAGTCAGGATCCGGAAGAAGAGATGGGAGGCCTGTTTGCAACGAGAAATGTGGAAATAGCTATCATCGTAGGCGGGATTGTGGCGATCGTTTTGATGACGGTCTTTACCACACGCCTCGCCGTCACCCGCTTACGGGAGGCAGACATGAGGATGAATGAACTCAATGCCCAACTCGTTCAGTCAGATAAGCTGACCGCTTTAGGGAAAATGGCCGTGGGCGTGGCCCATGAGATCAACAACCCCTTGGCCGTAATCCAACAGAAAATCGGTTGGATGGAAGACCTTTTAGCTGAGGAGGCGTTTGAAAAAAGCCAACATCTTGAAGAGTACATCTCCTCCATTCGAAAGATCGATGAACATTTGGAACGGGTTCGAAAAATCGTTCATAACATGCTCGGGTTCGTACGGAGAATGGAGCCCCATTTAGAGGATGTGGACATCAACGCCACTTTGTATCAGACCATTGCCCTTTTAGAGAATTCCGCGCGAATAAACAATATTGAGATTCGAACGGATTTGGCTCCCGATCTGCCGATTATCGCCGGTGATCAGGCCCAGCTCCAGCAGGTCTTCATGAACTTGATCTCAAATGCCATTGACGCCGTACAAAAGGATGGGCTCATTCAGGTGAAAAGCCGGCAGACGGATTCGTCGCATATCGCGGTGAACATCATCGATAACGGACCAGGCATCCCGGAAAAAGAGCAGAGAAAGATCTTTGATCCCTTTTTCTCGACGAAAAGCGCTGAAGGAAAAGGAACGGGTTTGGGTCTGTGGGTCAGTCATAATATTATGGAAAAGATGGGGGGCAACATTACATTTAGCAGTCAGGAAGGGAAGGGCTGTACGTTTTTCGTAACGATTCCTGCGATTATCCCTGAAAAGAAATAGATTGAAGGAGGCGTGCATGGATTCTTTCAGAGTATTGGTCGTCGATGACGAACAGGATTTTTTGGAAACCCTGGTCAACCGGTTAAATAAGAGGGACATGGATGCCATTGGTGTATTGAGCGGAGAGAGAGCCCTTGAAGAGGTCAAGAAGAAACTCTTTGACGCCATCATTCTAGATATCAAGATGCCGGGAGGGATGGACGGCATCGAAGCCCTGAGAGAGATCAAGAGGATTCAACCCCTTGCCGAGGTCATTTTGTTGACCGGTCACGCATCAGTGGAGACCAGTATTGAGGGGATGAAGCTGGGGGCCTTTGATTATCTACTGAAACCCGTAAAACTCGAAGATCTGATGATGAAACTGGCTGAGGCCTTTGAAAAGAAGGACTCCCATGAACAGAAGATTCGAAAGGCGAGGATTAAAGATTTGATGCGATTTCCCGGCAGGGTATTTGACCAGGAAAAGGAAGACAAGAAGTAGCTGGATTGTCTGGTGTGGGCTGGGCCTATGAAGCAAGACCGTTACGCGACCATGAAAAATACTATTCTGGCCTGCATGATCCTTGTGCCGGTGATCCCGTTTATCCTGGTCCTGGGCGTCGGGTACTATTACTTCACAGCCTCCCTGGAATCCAGCACGATTTCCAGCATGAGGCGGATTATCGAAGACCACCGGCAAATGATTGATTCGTTCCTTCGCGAAAGAAAAGCCGATCTTGAGTTTATTCTTAATTCTTATTCTTACGACACCCTGGCCGACCCCGGAAGACTCCCCGATATCCTGACTCAGCTGCAAAAGAAATCCAGCGCTTTTGTCGACCTGGGCCTCTTCAATGAAGAGGGTATTCACGTCAATTACTCCGGGCCCTATCATTTGGCAGGAATGGACTATGGGCAAGAGGCTTGGTTCAATCAGGTCATCAAAGAGGGATACTACATCAGCGATATTTTTATGGGTTTTAGAAAGATTCCCCACTTTATCATCGCCGTAAAGAGGGAAGACGCTGAAGGTAAAAGGGTCCTTCGCGCAACGATCGATACGCACACCTTCAGTGATCTCGTCAAAAAGGTGCGCATTGGTAAGACGGGAGAAGGATACATCCTGAATGCTGAAGGGATGTTTCAGACTGAACGCCGCTCAGGCGGGAATCTGATGGACAAAGATCCGGACAACCTCAGACACACCTCGGATGAACCGATCACAAAGACGTTCTCACAAAAAGACCTGAGAGGAGAAGACTGTTTTTTTGCCACGACCTGGATACAAGAGAAAAAGTGGTTGCTGGTGGTCAGACAGGAAAAGGGCGATGTGTTCAGGGACCTTCGTTCGGCAAGCTACCTCATTGTCCTTATTGCCGTTATCGGGGGCGGGGCTATCATCGGCATCGCCCTTTACTTGACCGATAGGATTGTCAGGCGCATGGAGGAGATGGACTCGGAAAAGGATCGGTTAGGTGAACAGCTTATACGAGCAAGCCGTTTGGCCGAGCTTGGTGAGATGGCCGCCGGTTTCGCCCATGAGATCAACAATCCCCTTCAAATCATGAAATCGGAACAGACCCTTATTCAGACGATTCTATCGGATCTAAAGGACAATGGCCAAATAGAAGAGTCGGAAGACCTTTCAGAGCTTGAAGATTCGGTCCGTCAAATAGCGATCCAGACAGACCGTTGCGCGGGGATTACCCGATCGATCCTCAGATTCAGCAGACACGGGGAATCCAGGGCCCAGGATGTGTCTCTTCAGACCTTAATCCCGGAAGTTGTGGCTATGATAGAAAAGAAGGCGGGCGTCCATGGCATTCGCATCGAGCAAAAAATCGATCAAGACGCCCCCTCTGTTTACATGGATTCGGCACAGTTGCAGCAGGTCCTTTTAAATCTCTTTAATAACGCCATTGATGCAATTATTGATAAACACGGGGTCGAGGGGGGTGAAATCATCGTGGATGCGGTAAGGAGTGATGACGCCAATATGAAGATCACGGTTCAAGACAACGGATGCGGAATCAATCCGAGTTATCTGGACAAGATCTTTACACCGTTTTTTACGACTAAACCGGTCGGAAAGGGGACGGGATTGGGGCTTTCGATCTGTTACGGGATTATCGGAAACATGGGGGGCGCCATGGAGGTCAACAGTGAGCAAGGGATCGGCACGATCGTGACCATTCGTCTTCCGGCTTCAGGTTGAGATGTCGGTTTCAGTTCATAGGAATTCGACTTTCAGGCGCAAAAACCCCATCAAAGGCAGAGAGGTGAAACATGGAAGAAATGAGGATCATGTTAGTGGACGATGAGGAGAGGTTTCTTTCCACCACCAAGAAATTGCTTTCAAAAAAAGGAATAGATTTGCTGACGGCCTTGAGTGGGGGAGAGGCCTTGGAAATGCTCAACTCCCACAGCATTCACGTGGTCATACTGGATGTCAAGATGCCGGGGATGGATGGCATGGCCACACTTCGGGAGATCAAGAGGCAACATCCTTTGACGGAGGTCATTATGTTGACCGGACACGCGACAGTGGAGTCCGCCGTGGAGGGACTTAAGTCCGGCGCTACGGATTATCTGATGAAGCCTGCCGATATCGATGAACTCCTTGAAAAGGCAGAAGAGGCCTTTGAGAGGAGGAAGCGATTAGAGGAAAAGATTCGCGTGGCTCAGACCCGCCTCTCTATGAAAACGCCAAGAGAGATTCTAAGGGAAACCGAATAAGCTTGATTCGCGGAATGAATAAAGGGTGGTATTTCGTTGAAAAAACGGAAGAAAAATAATCGCAGAACGGGGATAACATGGTTTACGAGAGAGGCAGAGCGCGCATTCTTCTTTTATGCCACGGTGGTGATGTTTCTCTTGTACGTCCTTTCAAGGCTTCTAAGTGCTTGAGACGGTCGAGTCGCAGCTCGCGGGTGAAGGGGGATGACGATCCGCGCTGAGCGGATCATTGGCCTGAAAAGGAGGAAAACATGGTTGAGGCAAAGAAAAAGACATCAGGGTATGACAGGTACATCGACTGGCGTCTCTTTTCCATTCCAGTGGGAGTGCTCGTCCTGCTTCTATTTCTTCCCCTACCAAAAAGCATGCTTGATGTAGGCATCGAATATGCCCTTGGACCCCGACATGTTCAGGATTTCTTTTCCGAAGAGCTTTTCAATACCAAAACAACGGAGCTGTCCCAATGGCAGATCCAAATGATCAGAATGATGGAGAAGAGCATTCAGAAGTCATCGTTTTCCCGTGCTTCCTTTGTCAAGAGAAATGAAAGATGGTGTGAAACGAATAGCATTCCGACCGCGAAGGAACACCTTGAAAAGATTAGGGCCTTTGCAGAACAAATGACGCCTGAAGAATTTAGGTCCGTTATGGATAGGGGCTATCGATTAAGGACCGAGGAACTCTCGTTTGAGAATCTAAGCGAAAATGAGAAGAAGGAAGCCATGAGGGCCGGCTTCCATGTCAAGATGGCGGTAGGAATTGTCTTTTTTGTGGTCCTCTGTTTTGTGAGCGAGGCCATGCCGTTGCCTATGGTGGCGTTTAGCATAGGCATTATTGCCTTGATGAGCGGAATTGTGACGAGGGAGACGGTAGCGGGACTCTACTGGTCCGATGCCACGTGGTTTATCATGGGGAGCCTCATGTTTGCCACGGCCTTTGTCAAAACCGGTGTGGATAGACGGATCGCCATGATGATGTTCGGCAGATTGAAAAGCCCGGATATTAAATGGGTGAGTCTCATCATTATATGCGTTATCGCGCCGTTGACCATGTTCATGTCTGATCACGCGTTGGCCGCCATGTTTCTTCCCATCGGCATTCTTCTTTACACGGCTTCAATGAGTGCTGCGGGCAGAGAAGACCCCGAGTTGGCCAAGATGCTGATGATCACCATCGCCATGGCCTGCAATCTCGGTGGTTCTCTGGCCCCTTCCGGTGCCGCGCGCAATATTATCATGATGAACTATACTGAGGATATGTTCGGCATCAGCATGGGTTTTGGACAGTGGTGCGTATATTGTGTGCCCTTTCTGGTCTTTTTGATGCCCGTCACATGGATAGTGATCAATTGGCGATTCAGACCCTCTATAAGGAACCTTGGTGAAGCCTTGGATTTAGCGAAACAAGAGTCTATGAGAGTGGGGGCTAGATGGACTCGTCAGCAGAAGGTGGCGATTACGATCTTCCTCATCATGCTTTTTTGCTGGATTACGGAAAACAATCTCCTTCTCAAATGGACGGGCATCCGGTTCGGGATCGGCGTGCTTGCCGTTATGGGTGCCGTCGCGTACATTTTTGCCGGAATCGTTAACTGGCGTGACTACCAAACCAAAGTGGACTGGGGGGTGGTATGGCTCTATGCAGGGGCCATTATATTCGGTCGTGTCCTTGTAGAGACAGGTGGTGCTTATTGGATCGCACGGTCTTTGCTGCATTTGACGATTCCGTTGGGATTGGGACATGGTCTTGGCCTCATGCTGACAGGCAACGCCATAACAGGTTTGCTTACACAACTTATGGCGGACGGGCCTGCTTGCGCGGCGGTGGGACCGGTCACCTTGGCCATGGGAGGGATAGTCCATCCGGGGAGTGCAATGATCCCCTTTATGGCCATGGGGACGGCCATTGCGTCGTCCTTTGCCTATTGCCTTGTTATCGGGACGCCGCCTAATGCCATTGTCTATGCCAGTGGATACCTAGAGCCTAAGGATTACTTGAGAGTGGGACTTATTCTCTGGTTCACGAATATGGCGGGACTCATGTTGTTGGTGAGCATCTACTGGAGGTGGTTGGGATATCCCGGGTTGATTTCGTTTTGATAAAAAGATTGGGTCTCGAAATGGAATATAGATGACGTAAAAAAAGGTGTAGACGAAAATGACGGACAAATCAATCACCATCAATGATAAACAAGGTTTCCAAGGATGGGCGCCCTTTGATCGGATTTTCAGAATCGTCTGTGCCATACTGTTTCATCCGAGAACTTTCTATGAAAGACTTCTCCAACGGAGCGGATACACATATCCGATCATCTTTCTTTTTTTATGCAGTACGCTTCATAGCATCTGCGCGACTATGTGTACGAACAGAGAGAAGGCAGTCCTCGGAGCCCTCTATTTCATGAACGCGTTTTTCATGCCATTTATCACGGCCTTCCTTGCTTATCTCGCGACCCTGATTCTATGCAGACATGTATTTTCGTATCAGACCGTGCTTAGCATTACGGCTTATGCCAACGCCACACTCTTGCTTGCCTGGATTCCCGGCATTTCCTGGGTCACAGGGATCTGGACATACGGCCTGATAGGTCTTGGAATGGCCAAAGTAGGCCCCATTACAGCCTCTATGGCCTTTCGAATCATCTTGATCACGGCCGGTTGCCTGTTCTTATTGATTCAATTCGCTCTTTTTGCGGGCAGACAGGGATGATCTGTTTCAGAGCACCTTTGAAGGAGAGCTGAAAGATGAATGAAAGAATAAAAGTGCTTATGGTTGATGACGAGGAACGTTTTCGAGCTACGACTAAAAAGCTTCTTGGCCGGAGAGGCTTTGAGACTATTTTGGCTGAAAACGGTGAAGAGGCCCTTGAAAAACTCAAGGAAAATCCAGATGTGGTGATTCTGGATATTAAAATGCCAGGCATGGACGGCCACCAGGTCTTGAGGGAGATCAAGAAACGTTCACCATATCTCCCGATAATCATGCTTACAGGTCACGGAGCTCTGCCGTCGGCCAGAGAATCCCTGGTCGAAGGGGCTTTCGATTATCTCACAAAGCCATGCGATATTACGATTCTCGCCGGCAAAATCCATGAGGCATTTGAATATAGGATAGATGGAGGACGTTCTCCTCACGAGATGATGGCCAAGGAAGTGATGATCCCACTCCAGGAATATACGACGATTTATCGCGACCAGACAGTCAAGGAAGCCATGATCAAGTTGAAGATGTCATTCCTCTTGAAGATGGCCACAAACCGGATCATGGAAACCGGACACCGTTCCCTTCTTGTACTGGATGGGAAGGGTGAAGTTCAGGGCATTCTATCAATCACGGACCTACTTAAAGCGATCATGCCGGGATATCTCAACGCCGTCAAACCATCCATGGCAGATAGTATTCAGTATTCTCCCATGTTTTGGAAGGGCATGTTCACGAGCGCGATTCAAGGTCTGATCAGGGCAAGAGTCCAAGATATCATGTCCCAAGCCCCCCTCACCATTGAGGGGGAATCGAATCTCATGGAAGCCGCCCACATGATGTTCACACAGAACGTCAGACGCCTGCTTGTCGTCAAATCAGGCAAAGCCATAGGCGTCATTCGGGAACAGGATCTGTTCTTTGAAATGGAGAGAATTCAGCGAAATATGCTGTAATTGTTGATATAAAATGGGGAAGAAAAGATGCTTGTAAGAAATTGGATGAGTCATCCGATCATTTCAGTCGACTTAGAGACCTATCTTAAAGACGCTGCGAAACTTATGGAAATCCACCATATAAGGGGATTACCCGTGTTGAGTGAGGGGAGATTGGCAGGTTACATTACGGATAAAGAGATAAAGAGGGCGTCGGCCTCTGAAATCAGCAGACTGGAATATATTCCGGAAATGTACCGAATGATCACTCACATCAAAGTTAAGGAGTTTATGATAGAGAATCCCATTAAGATCTTGACTGATTACACGGTCGAGAAGGCAGCAGAGATTATGATGGAGAACAAATTATCGAGCGCACCTGTGGTGGATCGCGAAGGCAAGTTGAAGGGAGTTGTTTCCCAGACGGATATTTTTCGGGCCCTGGTTTCCTTTATGGGGACCAAAAAGGAAGGAATCCAATTCGCGTTTCAGCTGGAAGATCGACCCGGTTCGATTAAAGAGGTCACTGACATTATTCGCATGTTTGGCGGTCGCATTGAAAGCATTCTAAGTTCTTCTTATCGTGTACCTGAGGGCTTTCGTAAGGTTTATATCCGTATCTACGGGGTTGGTGAATCCAGGAGACAGGAACTGAAATCAGAGCTAAAAAGCAAGTTTTCTTTACTCTATGTTGTTAAACAGAAAGGTGAAGAATATGAAATATGGGATAATCAATGAGTCCAGAGGATACATTGATCCTCGGCCTTCATTTTCTTCCGGGTACTTTTCTAAGAAACGAAGAGTTTAGGGATAGAAGAAGCATTATCTTCTTATTCAGTCCTTGACAATTGTCCGGGATATTAGGGGGCTAAGGAGGAAAAGATGCTTGTAAAAAATTGGATGAGTCATACGGTCATTACAATCGATGTAGAGAGCTCTATGGAAGATGCTGCGAAGCTTATGGGAACATACAACATAAGGGGATTACCCGTATTGAGAGAGGGATCGTTGGTCGGCTACATTACAGATAGAGAGATAAAGAGAGCGTCGGCCTCTGAAATCGGCAGGCTGGAATATGTTCTGGGAATGGACCGAATGACTACTCACATCAAAGTAAAAGAGTTTATGATAAGGAATCCCATAAAAATCATGAATTATTACACGGTCGAAAAGGCTGCAGAGATTATGATGGAGAACAAATTATCGAGCGCACCTGTGATGGATCGCGAAGGAAATTTGAAGGGGGTTGTTTCTCAGACGGATGTTTTTCGGGCCTTGATTTCTTTTATTGGTACCAGGAAGGATGGAGTCCAATTCGCGTTTCAGCTGGAAGATCGACCCGGCTCGATTAAAGAGGTCACCGACGTTATTCGAATGTTTGGCGGTCGCATTGAAAGCATTCTAAGCTCTTCTTATCGTGTTCCTGAGGTCTTTCATAAGGTCTATATCCGTATTTACGGTGTTGATGAATCTAGAAGGCAGGAACTGAAATCAGAGCTAAAGAGCAGATTTTCCTTACTCTATATTGTCGAACATAGAGGTGAAGAATGTGAAATCTGGGAGAATCAATGAGTCCGAGGGACCCATTGGTCATAGACCTTCGTCTTCTTCCGGGTGTCTGTCTAAGAAACGAAGAGGTTATGTACAGGTTATATCGTTTTGAACAATTGTCCGGGATAATAGAGGCCTAAATAAGAGACCTTGCGGCGATGAATAAATCGACTCATTTTGATAGAGATGATCCACAAGAGAAGAAAATACATTACTCCGGGTTGTATTTTAAGTTCATTGGATTGACCCTTGTGTGCTCACTTGTGCCCCTTCTCTTGGTAGGATGGGCGATAAACATTCATTACAAGAGGTTTGCCGTCTCCCGAATGACCGATTCCTTTCAAACACTGGTGGACTACCATCGCAGGATCATAGAGTCTTTTCTACAAGAGAGGTGTTCCAGACTTCGTTTGATCTCCGAAACTCATTCCAGGGATATTTTAACACAAAGAGCGAATCTCTTTCGAGTTTTTGAAATTATGAATCGGGAATACGGATCCCTGACAGATTTAGGGGTCATCGATGATCACGGAAAGCATTTGGCCTATGTGGGCCCCTATGACCTCATGGACAAGAACTACTCGGAGGCCCTCTGGTTTGGGCAAGTGATGGAAAAAGGAATCTACATAAGCGATATGTTCTCAGGATTTCGAGAGGTCCCTCATTTTGTCATTGCCGTCACCCGCGCCGAAAATGAGGAAACATGGATCTTGAGGGCGACCATTGACACGGATGCCTTTCGCTCTCTTGTGGAAGATGTTCGGATCGGCAAAACAGGTGAGGTCTATCTGATTAATCAAGAAGGGATCTTTCAGACGAATCCCAGGTTTTCGGGACAAATCATGGAAAACGCCCCCTTCCCCGCGGGGCCGATCCATGAGGGCATTCGAGTATATGTCTCAAAATCCGATACAAAGGAGACACAACAACCCTTTCCGGGTAAGATCGTAGCGACCTTATGGCTTGATGAACCTCGATGGATGCTGGTGGTGATGCAGGAATACTCGGAGGCCTTCAATGAGGTCAACCGGGCTAATGTTGCCATTTTGGTCTTTCTTCATTTGAGCGCGGCCACCATCCTGATTGTGACGATTCTGATCACGCGGTATATGATTAAGCTTATTCGGAAGCGGGACACCCAAGCAGATCGATTGAACAGGCAACTTATGCAGGCAGGAAAACTGGCCGCTGTCGGTGAGCTTTCCGCGGGTGTGGCCCACGAGATCAATAATCCCTTGGCCATCGTATTGACCGAAAGACAGATTCTCCTGGATTCAGCGGAACAGACTCCTGACCTTGACGACCGCTTCAGAAGGCAGTTGACCCACTCCCTAAACCAGATGGATCTCCAAATCCATCGATGCAAGCGGATCACTCAGAATCTCCTTCGATTCTCTCGACGCACCAAACCTTCTATTGAAACCGTAGATCTCAATAACTTTATCATTGAGGTTATTGAGCTGGTGGAGCGGGAGGCTAAAACGAGCGGCATTAGATTTCTTTCCGATCTGGAAGAAAGACTCCCTTTGCTTCTTTCCGATCCTTCGCAGCTCCAACAGGTATTCCTGAATATGATCACAAACGCCATCGACGCTCATGATGGGAAACCTTACGGCATTATCCACATCAGCACGCAATCCGACGATCAAAATCAGGGAGTAAGGGTCCTCATTGCGGATACAGGATCAGGGATTTCCTCGGAATACATAGCGAAGGTATTCGATCCATTCTTTACTACCAAACCGGCGGGCAAGGGGACGGGATTAGGGCTTTCGATCTGCTACAGCAGTATCAAACAACTGGGGGGAGACATTACTGTCAAGAGTCATGAAGGGAAAGGGACTGAATTCACCATTTTTCTGCCTTACCGTCCACCGTTGAATCCGAACGAAAGTATGCCGGAAGGCCATGAAAGCGTTGGACTTGGCAAGTCTTAAGAACTGAAAATGAAGGAGGACAAAGAGATGAAGGGATCCAGAATTCTGCTGGTGGATGACGAAACCGTCTTTACCGAAAATATGACGAGACTTCTGACTACTAGAGGGTATTTAGTAACGGCCACGGATAACGGCGAAGCCGCCCTCCGGATTCTTGGAGAAAAGGACTTCGATGTGATTGTCCTAGATCTGAAGATGCCAGGGATGGACGGAATCACGACCTTGAAAGAGATCGGCAAACTGGGACTCTTCGCCCAGACCCTTATTCTTACCGGCCACGGATCCATTGACACCGCCCTTGAGGCTATCAAGCTGGGGGCCTATGATTATTTGACCAAGCCTTGTGAAATTGACGACCTTGTAAACAAAATAGAAGGCGCGTGGGGGAAGAAAAATGAAGAGAAGAATAAGGATACGCAAGAGAAAATCCAAAAAGTCGTAGAATCACCTTCGTCTGTTTTTGACCTGTTCCCAAAAAGGAAGGGTTAAATTTTCTAGATTTAAGGAATATCTCCAAAATAGGAGCCAATAATAAAAACAGGGCGATTGCCCAAAGAATAATAGAGGTTGATACTTAGAAATAGTATTTCATAAATAGGAGGCCTTGAAATGGAAAATAATAATCTACAGCGAATTGATATGTTGCTTCCCCCTGAGATGGCAAAGAAAGCAGAAGAGGTTGGTGTAACGAAAGCCTCAATGGGATGGAAAAATATGTCCCTTCTCGCAATATTGGCAGGAGCTTTCATCGCGATAGGGGCTGTATTTGCCACAACGGTTACGGCCGGCGCATCAGGGAATATCTCTTTTGGTGTCACAAAATTATTAGGAGGAATTGTCTTTTGCGTTGGTCTTATCCTGGTTGTCACAGCCGGTGCTGAACTGTTCACCGGTAATAATCTGATCATCATGGCCTTAGCCAGCCGCAAAATAACCGTATATCAGTTGATCAGGAACTGGGTCATCGTCTATATCGGCAATTTCATAGGTTCCATCATAACGGCACTTTTTCTACTCTACTCACAACAATACATGTTCGGGAAGGGGATCGTTGGCCTGAACATCCTGGGAATCGCGAACGGAAAATGCGGACTTGGATTCATTCAGGCAGTGGCGCTTGGAATGATGTGCAATGGACTCGTTTGTTTGGCCGTCTGGCTTTGTTTTAGCGGCAGGACCTTGACTGACAAAGTTTATGCCATCCTATTTCCGATAAGCGCGTTTGTCGCATGCGGATTTGAGCACTGTGTAGCGAATATGTATTTCATTCCAATAGGGATATTCGTTAAAATGAAGGCCCCATTACAATTCTGGGAAAATATAGGTAAAACCGCGGGAGATTTCTCCAACCTTACATGGGGAAATTTTTTCCTAGTAAATTTGCTTCCCGTTACCATAGGAAATATAATCGGGGGCGTGATAATGGTTGGATTGATCTATTGGTTTATTTACATTCGCAAACCAAAAACTCCACTTTTCTCGTAACAGAGGGATATCAAGTCCCCACAGAGTCTTGTGTCAGTGAAGGCTGTTTTTGAAGAATGGACATCATTATTGCTAAAACATGAAATAGATTATCCGATGATAAGAACTCCTCTTTTGAGAGGAGAACAGGGGGGAGCCTTGCTGGGAGTTTTTATACTCCTTTGCTAGAAGTGCTATCAATTAGCCTATACAACAATTGAAGCTCCCCGCGGCTTGCCGCGGGGAGCTTCAATTGTTGGTTAATCCACCGGCACCCGCTGCTTCGTCTTCTTCTGTGGAAGACTCGTCAGCTATTGTC
>JAFGFY010000008.1 GCA_016930795.1 Deltaproteobacteria bacterium | reverse complement strand
TTGCAAGTTGTTGATAATACATTTTAATTTAGCCGTGCAAGAAATTTCTTGCACGAGATTTGATTAAAATGGTGCAAAATTCAGGTAATATGTAGCCCTATCATTACCAGGATTTGATAGCAAATTATACTTTTTGAGTTAAATATGGGAGGTTTCAAAATGAAAAGATTGATAATGATATTAATGACTATTTCCTTGTTGTTCCTTTCATTTTCAGCCCATGCAGGAGTCCTTAAGATCGATTGGGTAGACATAAAAAGATACAGTGATATAGAGGTAGCCAATGGAGCTCAGAAACCATTTGAAGAACGTGTTGTCCGTAACTTGACGGAATTTTTCAGGACCGCGGCTAAAGAGTACTTGCCTGTTGATCAAATTTTATATGTGCGTATTACAGATCTGGATCTTGCCGGTGATGTGGACTATTTTTTTATGCCTTACGAGGATCCGGTAAGGGTAGTCAAGGAGATGTATTTCCCGAGTATTGAATTTTCCTATGAGTTACGAGATGCGCAAAATCAGGTTATTAAAAGTGGGAGTGAACATATCAGGGACACGGAGTTTCTGTTCACCGGGATTAAATCTCTGAAAGATGATCCTTTTTATTATGAGAAACAGTTGATCGATAACTGGTTTAGAAACACTTTTAATAAGTAAATCATCCCCGCCTTAAAAGGCGGAGCTTTCAGAATAGTTACAGCTTTTGAGACAATTTTTCCTTATATTTATGATACTCGATATATTTTTATGTATTTACTTTTTGAAAAGAGGATGGTAAAGAAAAAGGATTCCTGTCTGCTTGGCTGTTGGGTTAGAGTTTTTACCGAATATTTGGCAAAAACTTAGATACTCGAAGTCTAAGACCGTTTGAAACGTGAGGCAGGTATCGTCCGGGTCCATAACTAACCCACCCCTTCTTATGCAATAATAAAATACCTAACAACCTATTTTCAGCAGACGAGCTGTTGAAGCGACGTTAGGAAATCAAAAGGGAGGAACCATGAAAAAGACTATTATTGCTTTCGTTTTGTGTTTGTTGATGATGGGTTGTGTAACCACATCAACATTGAAATTTGATCCTCAAGCACTTGATGGACAAGAAACAATATCTAAGGATGGTATTGAAGCCGTCATTTCACAAAAAAAGGTAAAAGTAACCGTTCAGCCAACAGTAGTCACATACACATCGCAAGATCGTCCAACGATTGCGGTTAGCGTGTATGGCGGCGAAGAAGCATTCAATTTCTCAACTGAAGATGTTCAGGTCTTTGTAGATAGTAATCCCCATGGAATAATCCCATATGATGAGTTGGTAAAAGAAATAGAAAATCGGGAAAAGAAGGAAATTAATAGATTGAAAATGGAAAATGATAAGCGAAGTGAGGGTGCCGGAGGTTCATCAGATCTCGCATATCGCGTTGAGCAGGAATATCTCAGTGATGTTGCGGCTGCTAAAAGGGAAAAAAAACAAGCAATAAGAGCCCTCGATACCACCATGCTTAAAAAAACAACAGTTTCACCGCGCGAGGAGTATAGCGGCCACGTTACTATGGAAAAAATACCTGATCCCTCTCAACCTCATCAAGTCAAGGTAGTTGTTAGAGCGGCCGGCGAAGAGCATGAGTTTTTACTCAATCATCTTAAGGTCCAGTAATAGCCCATCCTAATGGGATGAACGCAGATCATATTTCGACAACACCGAGATAGCTGAGGTGATATTCCAAAGCCTTTTGTCGAAGATCCCGTCCTTGGCCGGGAAGACGATGCTGTCCCCGGCGCGGTTATCGCTATACAAAGCTTCGGCGATTTCCTGGGATACAATGCTCATCTCCATATTCTCTGTTCAGACGGCTGTTTCTATGGCGATGGCATGTTCAGGCCTGCCCTGGCGTGACTCATTAGGTTTGAAGCCAACAACCCGATATTTGGTTCACTGAAGGATCCGATGTTGATATCTTGGATAACCAGATCTGGGCCAGGGGTTGCGCCTCATTTTTAGAAGAATGAAATGGAAGAGATATTCCATCATAAGGTCCTCAATAAGCTGCGTTCTAAGGGCAAAATCACAGAGGATCTGATAGCGATTTTGATGGGTTGGCGACATTCTGGGTTCAATGTCTTTTGTGGCACAAGGATTCATCCTGGAGAGGGGGAGGCTATGGAGAATATGTCCCGCTATATTATCCGGGCCTCTTTTTCTCAGGAGAGCCCGCCATGGTGCGACTCACATTTTTTCTATTTCTCTCTATCCATTAGGAAAGATCTTGCTTTTTGGCAATGATCACCTGTGATCGGTCCGGGCCAGAGAATGACCCATGTTCCCGAGGACGACAGGGTCATCTGCAAATCAAACAAAGCTTTTCCCATCAATTCCGTCCCCTTTTTCTGGAAACAGCCCTCGCGTCGCCTTGGAGATACCCCTCTGCTTCACCTTGTGAGTTTTCCATCTTCGCCTCACCGGAAGCACCCATAACATCATGAGCTCGTGTTTCACTTGACACTCAAGTCAACATTCTCCTATACTCTCATCCCAAAAAGGAGGTTCTTATCAAAAAAACAGAACAAGGGAATAAACAATGTAAAAATTACTTATCGGTAAATAAACTCATATGGAGAGAAAAATGAAAAAATGGATTTTATTTTTTGGAACCTTTCTATTTACTCACCTATCTTTTAGTTCTGCTTATGCCTATGAGGCACTTAGCGGCCCTTCACAGCTGATCCAGTACAAAGCCTCAAAAGCATATGAGGGATACACCCTTTTCAGCCCCATGTTCTCTGATAAAACATATATTATTGATATGCTGGGTAATGTAGTACATGTGTGGGAGCATAAGGGTGATTCTCCTGGCCTGCACTATATTTTACTTGAAAATGGGAATATCCTTGGAAATACACGTGAAAGGATGGGGCCAAAACCCAAGCCGGGAGAACCCATGCCAAAATCCAAACAAAATCCCAATCCCAATAAAGGTCTTAACTTTGGTGGCGGAGTCAAGGGCCTAAGAGAAATCGACTGGGACGGAAATGTAGTATGGGAATGGATTCCAGGTCCTGAACAAGGTTCTTTGCATCATGACTTTGTAAGGCTGCAAAATGGAAACACCATGACCAATGCCTGGGAACATATAAGTAAAGAAGAAGCAATCACAGGAGGAAGAAATTCTAAACAAACCACTGATAGGGGGATAGCTACTGATGTTATCTACGAAATAGATCCAAAGGGAAATGTTGTCTGGAAATGGGATGCCTGGGAACATAGGGGTATGAATTCAAAAAATCATCTTGATATAAACTACATCACAAATGTACTTCCCCAGTACAGGTTTGGCAACCCTGATTGGATCCATCTTAACGCCATTGACTATAATCCAGAAACCGATCAAATACTTGTGGATTCTAGGGAATTTGGTGAATTGTATATTATTGATCATAAAACCGGCGAGATTGTCTACAGGTGGGGCAACCCAAGCACCTATGGTGCAGGTGATCCTCCAACCTTCACGACAACCGGAGATCAAATCCTTTTTGGTCCCCATAATGCCCAATGGATCAAGGAAGGCCTCCCGGGCGCAGGAAATATTCTGATATACAATAATGGATGGGCTCGCCCCCCTGTTAACTATTCATCAGTGATTGAAATGGATCCCAAAACAGGTGAAATAGTGTGGGAATATAAATCTAAAAGTGAAAATAGCTTTTATTCACATCATATATCAGGTGCACAAAGGCTGCCCAATGGTAACACCTTTATCTGCTCTGGAAATCATGGACATTTATTTGAAGTAACAAAGGAAGGTGAAGTTGTATGGGAGTACATCAATCCTGTTACCAGCGGGGGGATTAAAAGTTGGTTTGATGATGTTGGGTTCCAGGCAAATAACATGGTCTTCCAGGCACATCGGTATGGACCTGATTATCCGGGTCTTAAAGGAAAGGATCTTACACCCAAAGGACAAATTGCAGAAGGCATCAGAGATTCATGGAAACCCAGAGTGGACCTGAAGGGCGCAACCCAGAAAGGTGCCAAAAAATGGGAAAAGTTGTGGAAGTAGAAGTCCAGTAATATAGGTTTTATATCAAGAAGAAATTTTCTTAAACAGGTTGCTGCAGCGGGCGCAAGAACCAAATACAAAGTCAGAACACCTTATGAAGCTGTTTAAAAGAGTAAAAGAGATTAAAGATTCAATCGTAACCTCACCCTAAGGCCCTGTTATCCCGCCAAGTTCATTCCGACGACTCCCTTGGACTTGTTTTTTATGAAACATTTTTCTTGACAACAGGGGTGGGTTCAGGCATAAAAAAGGGTTTTGTTCAAAAATTTCAAAAGAAAGGATGTGATAACCATGGTTTGTACAACGATTAAGAAAGGAGTTGATTGCTTCTTCATGACCAACAACGGATGCCAATTCAACGGCGGAAGCTGTCATACCATCGTCGAGCAATGTATAGGCTGTCAAAAAATCCTGGACTTACCAACCGGGCAATACTGCCAGAGCTTTCCCGACCCTGCAATGAGATGGCGGATAGGGAGATGCAGCATGGCCACCCACGCAAAATCGACCCCATCAAAGGTTAATGGCAAGTTGAATCCCTTGAAGGCCTCAAAGCGCAGAGCCGGCTAGAGACTCACCCAACCCATACCATTGGTGCAATCCACAGAGTTCAGTACACGGACTCATGGTGAGCTATGCCCAGACTCTGCCCTGCGTGACGTCATCGATCACCTCTTAAGGTAAATGAGATACTCCTGGTTTCCCTTTGGCCCTAGGATAGGAGAGGGGGTATAGCCCTCCACGCGCCAGTCCGCCTCCTCGAAGAATTGAACCAGGTTAGCAACGACCTCTTTACACAGGGAAAGATCACGAACCACTCCCCCCTTCCCTACCTGATCCTTTTCAACCTCAAACTGGGGTTTGATGAGCGCAATGATAAAGGCATCATCCAAAAGAAGATGAGAGACTGGGGGAACCACCAGTTTCAAAGATATGAAGGAGACGTCAATGACCGCGCCATTGATAAGTTCTTTGATTTGCTCGGGTCCAAGATAGCGGATGTTTGTTTTCTCGAGGACCACAACACGCGGATCTTGACGGATTTTCCAGTGGAGTTGGCCGTACCCCACATCCACTGTAATAACCTTCTCTACTCCCCGCTGCAGCAGACAGTCTGTAAACCCACCCGTAGATGCACCCACGTCCATAAGGGTCTTACCCTTTACCTGCACAGAAAAACGGTCAAGGGCGGCCTCCAGTTTTAATCCTCCTCGACTTACATACGGAAGGGATGGATTTTCTAAGGAAATCTCGGAGGAAACAGGTATGAGATGTCCCGGTTTGTCAGAAATTCGGCTGTTGACCTTCACCAACCCGGCCATGATCATTCTCTTGGCCTTTTCGCGGCTCTCTACCAGGCCCCGATGAACGAGAAGGAGATCAAGTCGAATTTTTTCCTTCCGAGACATTCCAGTTGATTGAGAACTACACTCTTTTATTTTGCTCTTCCATTCAATGTAAGCGATGAATCAAATAATGAATACACACACGAGAAAAATCGTGATAAGGCCGCCATCATTGACCAAACCGCCGGACTCTATGTTTGACCGCAGAGGATTCTGGCCTCCTTGAGTATTCCCGATGCGTCAAGGCCATATATCTCTCTGAGAAGGGCCGAAGGACCATGCTCTATAAACTTGTCGGGAAGGCCCATCCTCTTTATACGGACATTTTTCACACCCATATCATTTAGCAGCTCCAGCAGGGCGCCTCCTAGACCCCCTTGACTGATATTCTCCTCGACCACCAGGATCACTCCCACGGCTTCAGCCTTCTGTGCCAGTTTTTGATCGAGGGGTTTTACAAACCGACAATTAACCACACCCACGGATATACCCTCTTCCTCCAGAATCCTGGCCGCCTCCATAGCAGGATAGACCATGTTCCCCAGCGCAATGATCAACAGGTCCTTACCCTCCTTGAGAACCTCCGACTGACCGATTGGAAGACTCTTGTATCCCGAATCCAAGGAGACACCTACACCAGCACTCCTTGGATAGCGGATGGCAACAGGACCGGATTGTTCAAGGGCCGTGTAGATCATGTGCCGCAACTCATTCTCATCCTTCGGGGCCATGAGGGTCATGTTCGGAAGGTATCGAAGATAGGTAATATCAAAATGTCCATGATGGGTTGGGCCGTCTTCTCCTACCAACCCACACCGATCCAGACAGAATACGACATGGAGATTGGGGAGACACACATCATGGATAATCTGATCATAGGCCCGCTGAAGGAAGGTTGAATAGATGGCGACAACGGGTTTGAAGCCTTCTGAAGCGAGTCCCCCAGCGAAGGTCACCGCATGCTGTTCGGCGATCCCTACATCAAGAAAGCGATCAGGGTAAGATTCTGCAAATTTGTTGAGTCCGGTCCCTTCCGGCATAGCCGCAGTGATGGCATAGATTCTCTGATCCTCTCTGCCAAGTTCAACCATGGTATCCCCGAAGATTTTTGTGTATGAAGGGGCAGGGTTCGAAACACTCTCCGTGGGAGATCCAGTGGAGATATCGAAGCTCCCAATTCCATGGTAATGGGCGGGATCCCTTTCGGCCGGCCCGTACCCTTTACCCTTCTTCGTCATCACGTGGATCAACACTGGGCCTTCCAAGAGAAGCGCATTTTGAAATGACTCTATGAGGCGATCCAGGCGATGTCCCAGGATAGGGCCAATATACCTGAATTTAAAGGCCTCAAAGAGCATTCCAGGGCTAAAGAAGGTGATGAGGGAATCCTCACTCTTTCGAATGAGGTTCACGATGTTCTCTCCAATACCCGGAATCGATTTGAGGAACTGCGTAAGTTCCTTTCTCAGACTTACAAACCTGCGACCCGTCATCTTTCGGCTTAGAAAGGATGAAAGCGCCCCCACGTTGCGGGAGATAGACATGGCATTGTCGTTCAGAACCACTATAAGGTCCTTGCCAGCGTCCCCCGCCTGATTGAGACCCTCAAAAGCCAGACCGGCGGTCATAGAGCCGTCGCCGATTACCGCAATAACCCGCCGCTTCTCTTCTTTTAAGGTCTTTGCCGTGCTGATGCCCAGTGCCACAGAGATAGAGGTGCTACTATGCCCCGTATCGAATGTATCGTATGGGCTTTCCGCTCTCTTTGGAAAACCGCTAATTCCACCATATGTCCGAAGGGTATGAAAACGATCCCTTCGGCCTGTAATAAGCTTATGGGCATAAGCCTGGTGGCCCACATCCCATATGATTTTGTCATTCGGTGTATCAAACACATAATGCATGGCAAGGGTCAACTCTACCACACCCAGGCTGGGAGCCAGATGACCCCCGGTCTTGGATACCGTTTCAACAATTCTCTCCCTGATCTCCGCGGCCAGCTGTTCGAGTTCTTCCAGGTTCAGTTTCTTCAGATCCGCCGGGCTGTCAATTGTGTCAAGAAGTCTCGTCTTCACTTTATCTGTTCCTGTCATTATGTTTTTCTCTTGATAATATATCTTGCTATCTGCCTTAAAGGATCTGCCCTCTCCTCAAAAGATTTCAGGGTCTCCAAAGCCCGGTCCACCAAAGCCTTCTGGATCTCCTTTGATCTTTCCAGACCGAATACAGCGGGGTAAGTGATCTTCCCTTGTCGGGCATCACTCCCCACACTCTTACCCATCTCCTGGCGGCTACCCTCGACATTCAGTATGTCATCAGCCACCTGAAATGCCAACCCGATATCTTTTCCGTAAGAAGTCAGTGCCTTCAACTGGTCTTTCTCCGCACCACCGAGAATGGCCCCCGAACTGACGGATGCAACGATTAAGGCCCCTGTCTTGTGAGTGTGGATGAACTCGACAATTGAAGAATCACCTTCCTTTCCTTCGGATTGAATATCCACCACCTGTCCTCCCACCATGCCCTCATACCCGGCGGCCGTTGCGATTAGCCCGATGACTTTGAGAGAGACGCCAGGCTTCACTCTATTCTCGGGATCAGGGTGGGTCATGAGATGAAACGCCTTTGTGAGGAGGCCGTCACCGGCAAGAAGTGCCATGGCTTCACCAAAAACCTTATGGTTTGTCGGTTTCCCCCTTCTCAGGTCATCGTTATCTATAACCGGGAGATCGTCGTGGATGAGGGAATAGGTATGGATCATTTCAATGGCACATGCAACAGGCAGTACACTCTGGGCATCTCCTCCCACGGCTTCAGCCCCTGCGATACAAAGGATGGGTCTCAGCCTTTTTCCCCCTGCAAACAGACTGTACCGCATGGCCTTGACCACGCCCGCTGAGAGCTCATCAGATTCCGGAAGAAACCCTCCCAGGGCCTCGTCCACCAGGGCCTTCTTTTCTTTGAAATAGAGCTTTAAATCCATGATATCAACAAGTTCGTAATAATTCACCCTTCAAAAAATCTCATTAAGAACGTATTCAAAAAAGAAAGTACTGAGATCAAGGGCATACGGTTTAAAGCACAAGGAAGAGAAGTCTGACCTTGAGCCTTGTGCCTTGAGCCTTTCCCCTTTCTTTCAATCTTCCCCTTTCACACCCGGCTCAAAGGGTTGTTGGGTGTACTTTCCTTCATTTTCCTTAACCAGCATGGTGACTTTCTGCTCCACTTCCTCAAGTCTCTTGGAGCAAAAACCGATAAGTTTCACCCCTTCTTCAAAAATCTTAAGGGAATCATTCAGAGACAGATCACTCTCCTCAAGGCTTTCAACGATTTCCTCCAATCGCTGCATCGCTTCTTCAAACTTCTTCTCGGCCATTATTGATGCCCTCCCCTTTTACTCCTCCAGTTGGTTGCTCTTATCGACCAACTGTGATGGGTCGATCCGAGCGCCGTTAACCCTGACCCCCCAGTGCAGATGGGGCCCTGTGGCGCGTCCTGTGGAGCCCACAAAACCGATGATGGCCCCCTTTTTCACCGTTTCCCCTTGTTGAACCTGTATCTTCTCCATGTGGAAATACATGCTCTGTATCCCGCCCCCATGATCAATCACAACAGACAGACCGCTGAAAAAATGATCTCCGGTGAAGACCACGCGCCCATGATTGATGGCCTTGATCGGCGTACCCTTCTTGCCCCTCAAGTCTACACCGGTATGGGGAGACCTGGGTTGACCATTGATCACGCTCCTTCGGCCAAAAGGACCGATCACCTCGCCGGGAACAGGCTTAATAAAGGGACCGTCCCAGAGAGGGCTTGAGGGCTCGGCCTCCCACAAGGCATTGGTCACCGCGCTTTCTTTTCTGACCCTCGCAAGGGTCTCGGCATCCAGATCAACCATATTCTGAGGAAGGGTCAGGTTCCGCACGCCATAGTCTTTTTCTCTTATTTCCATGTTCAGCCTTTGTTCAGGACCTGAATTAGACATTTTCACCACCACATCATTCCGTCCCGGGGACGCGGTCAGGTCTGCCCCTAGAAATCCGATCCAATCCGTCTTTTCAGGATTTGGTACCAGATGGACTTTTTTCTCCATCCAGGTCACCAGAGGGATTTCGCCGCTTTCAGTGTTGATACGAATAAGGTTCAATTCTCCCTGATGAATGACATGTGCTGAAAGGTAGATATCAGACGGAGACAAGGCCTTTGTTACAGGTATCCCAGAGAACATCAGAAATCCTATCATCACTAAGCATGTAGTGTTTTTCATTCCGTAATCTCTTCAATTCGGCACTTTATCGCCCCTTCAGCCAGAGTAACAAGAACATGATCTTCCTTGTTCAGGCCTGATACATCCCTTAAAATCAGTTTTTCCGGCAATTTCCTAGTGATGCTATACCCTCTTTTCAACACTGAAGAAGGATTCAGACCCCTCAATCTCTTTTCCAAATGAGCAAGGGCCATCCGGTGCTCTCTGATCCTTCGGAATATCATGAGGGTCAGCGTGTGTCTGTGAAAGTCAATCCGTTGGGTTAAGGAAGCCAATACTCTTACAGGAGAATGGAGCAGGAGGGCTCGGCCTTCAGAAATCAGATTCTTCTTGTGTTCCTTGACCACAGAATCCATCGACCTGATCAGTCTATCATGAAGTTCATCCAGACGCTGCCAGGAATCAGTGATCCGTTTTCTTGGGTCACGAAGTCCTTTTGAAAGCGAGGCCAATCGCTGGTTCGAATGAACAAGGGTAGTGTGAATACTCAGGATTAAATGGTCTTGAATCTCTCTCAAATGCGACCTCAAAGATTCTTTCTCCACTACCAGGAGTTCTGCGGCCGCCGAAGGGGTCGGCGCCCTGAAATCAGCCACCATATCAGAAATGGTGAAATCGACCTCATGGCCCACGGCTGAGACCACCGGGACACGGGATGCCCTAATAGCACGCGCCAGTTCCTCTCGGTTAAATGCCCACAAATCCTCCAGTGATCCTCCACCTCGTGTCAGGACAATGACATCCACATTGATCTCTCGATTGACCACATCCAGGGCCTCTACCATCTCTGCCGCAGCTTCTTCTCCCTGGACCTTTACCGGGACGATGATGACGTGTATATTTGGAAATCGCCGAAGGATTACTTTCAAGAAATCCCGAATGGCCGCCCCGGTGGGGGACGTAATGACGGCGACGCTCCGGGGGAGATAGGGGAGAGGTTTCTTGATCTCCTCATCAAAAAGCCCTTCAGCAGCCAGCTTCTCTTTGAGTTGCTCAAAGGCCAGTGCAAGGGCACCGATGCCCACGGGTTCAAGATAATCAAGGATGATCTGATATTCTCCCCGGGGTTCGTAGACGCCGATCCTCCCCTGGGCAAGCACCTTCATGCCGTCTTCTGGAGTGAATCGCAGGTATCGAGCCTGTGGTCGAAACATGGCCGCCCTGATCTGGGCCTTCTCGTCTTTGAGGACCATATAATAGTGTCCGGAAGAGGGACTTCTGAAATTGGAGATCTCGGCCTCTACCCAGATAAATTCAAACTGCCCTTCAAGCAGGTCCTTTATCTGCTCGGTGAGAGCGCTGACCGTATAGATCTTAGGCTTTTGAGTTCCAATCAAGAAATCCGAGTGGTCCATTTCTATACCACAAACCCGGGCCGAACGACCCAGTTTCTTCGTTTTTGTCTCTTCGACCGTCTTGAACAGCTTATTAGAAATCAGCAGGATAATCAATAAGCTATTTTAGGGTATTCTGTCCAGTGTCGTGTAACATGGAAGCAAATGAGGGGTTCGTTGACACACCAAGACTTTTTCTGTATTCTCCAATCGTCCACGAATATGACTCGTCATCCATGGGTTTATCTTCCCCGTCATTTTGGACACCCATCATTGAGGTGTTCCTCCATTCTGCGGTTTTTACTAATACAGAGGGTTCTCCCATGATTTGTAAAGGAGCAAGGAAAGGATGATGGAGCCGATATTGAACGACCAAGATATAAGGCAGATTAAGGAAAGAGGAATGACAGTGGAAAAGGTCCTTTCCCAGCTGGAAACCTTTAATAAGGGCTTTTCCCACGTGAAACTGCGACGACCCTGCACGATCGGAGACGGGATTACTCTCCTATCAAATGAGGATCTCCCCCGGCTACAGACTACTTTTTCTGAGGCCGCTTCATTGGGAAGAGTCACAAAGTTTGTCCCGGCCTCAGGGGCGGCCAGCCGCATGTTTAAATCGCTTCTCTCGATATACGATCGTTATGGACGAACCGACACGGATGAAATCAGCGCCGTTGCTCATGAGGATGATCCTGATTATGCCTTTTTTCTAAAATTTATCAAAGGATTAACCAGGTTTGCTTTTTATGATGATCTGAAATCAGCCATGTCAAGCAACAGCCTAGACATTGAGGCCCTCATTTCAAAAGGTGAATACAAACAGATTTTGAATTATCTTCTCACGGCCAAGGGACTCAATCTAGCCCATATTCCCAAAGGATTGATTAAGTTCCATTCCTATCCAGGATCATCTCGAACAGCTTTTGAAGAACACTTGGTGGAAGCCATCGAATATGCCGTGGATATAAAAAGGGTCGCTCGAATCCATTTTACGGTCTCCCCGGAACATGAAGAGCTCGTAAAGGACCATTTTGATGAGGTTCGGGGGAAATATGAAAAGTCCGGAATCAGATTCGAATTATCTTTTTCCGTCCAAGAGCCCTCTACAGACACCATTGCGGTGGACATGGAAAACAGGCCCTTTCGGGATAAAGGAGGAAGGCTTGTATTTCGACCGGGAGGACACGGTGCCCTCCTGAAAAACCTCTTTAACCTCAAGGGGGATCTGGTGTTCATCAAGAATATCGACAATGTGGTCCCCGACAGGCTTAAACAGGAGACATTCCTCTACAAAAAGGCCCTGGGCGGTTATCTCCTCGGGCTACAAAACAAGCTATTTGAATATATCGGAAGGCTGTCCACCGGTAATGTGGATGAACAAAGTATCGATGAAATGTTCGAATTCATAAAAAAGATACTCTCTGTCATTCCTCCTGAAGGCATGGAGAAGTGTTCAAAGGAGGAGAGAATCGCTTTTCTTACCTCCAGGTTAAACCGACCCTTACGGGTATGCGGCATGGTGAAAAATGTAAGCGAGCCCGGAGGCG
>JAFGFY010000068.1 GCA_016930795.1 Deltaproteobacteria bacterium | reverse complement strand
GACAACGGAGGAGGACTATGATTTCACCGGCATGAGGATGGCGGCTGGCGTGGGCGGTATGTGGTGGACTCCTATGATGGGTCAGATGAGTATATACTATGGCAGGAAGTTGGACCCGCATATGAATGAGAGTACCGGTGAAATTCAATTTTCCGGGGGATTCTGACGGGAATGAGCTTATTCATCCGCCTTCGCAGGAAACCCCGCATTTATGCGGGGAGGAATGTTTTTGTCATTGCTTTTTTATTAACAAATATATTGAATGCCAATTAAACAATAGGAGGAACTATGAAAAATCTTTTTCGATTTGTCTTTGTGAGTATCATTGTCCTTGGTTTCCATTATAATGCTTTGGCGCAGAGTCCCCTTAAAATTGGAGTGGTGGATATCCAAGAGGTGGAACAAAAATCCATGGCCTTTGAGAAAGAGAGAGTCAAGCTTCAGAAAGAACTTGAAGGGATGCAGAAGAGGCTGGCTGATGAACAGAACGCCTTGCGCAAGCTTCAGGAAGATTACGAGAAGCAGAGCATGATGTTGAGTCTGGATGCCCAGGAAGACAAGAGAATGGAATATGAGAGCAAAGCTCGACATTTCAATTATCTTTACGAAGATACTCAAGCAAGAGTGAAACAGCTCCGAGAGTCCGCCACAACCCGGCTGTATAATGAGGTGATTGGTATTGTCAGGGAGATCGGGTTGAAAGAGGGGTATACGATCATCCTATCAAAGAGGGGGACCGGTCTTCTCTACAACGACGGCAGCGTGGACATCACTGCCGAAGTCATCAGCGCTTATGACAAGGCCTCCCAGTAAGGAACATTGTGAATGCTCCTTCTGGCGGAGCATCCGGCAGTGAAGCCCTCATTCGGCATCACCCGGCAGCGCCTTAAAACGCTGTGTAATCAAAGATAGATCTCCTAATGAAATCGTTTCCATCTCAAATGGAATCGTGTGTGTCTAAACTTGATTGAAATGTCCGACTTCATCTCATTTGGCTGAGGACGAGGAAGCTATTGAGCCGACTTCACGGATTGAACGAACATATACACGAACTCGAGAAGAGACTGAAGCTATTGGAGAAGCATCACGAGGAGCCATGAAATTACCTTTGGTCTATCAAGATATCATAGGAATATTGCCGCACAGATATCCTTTTTTGTTTGTGGACACCATTACGGAACTGGAGCCGGGCAAGAGGGTGGTGGGTATAAAGAATGTGACCAGCAACGAGCCCTTTTTTCAGGGGCATTTCCCGGGGAATCCCATCATGCCGGGTGTTCTCATCGTTGAAGCCATGGCCCAGGTCGGGGGTGTGTTAGCCCATTTGGCCAAGCCGGTTTCAGAAGAAGAAGGGAAACCGGGTATGTTCTTTTTTGCCTCAATGGACAAGGTGAAATTCCGCAAGTCGGTAGTCCCGGGTGACCAACTCATTATTGAGGTAGAAACCCTAAGAGCCGGGTCTAAATTCTGGAAAATGGCCGGAAAAGTGTTTGTAAGAGATGATCTGGTTGCTCAGGCAGAGCTTTTGGCCACAGTAGGTTAGAGAGTTGAATAAAACGAGATAAATGAGTATGGATATTCATCCCTCGGCCGTTGTCAGCCCTCACGCCCGTTTGGATCCTTCCGTCAAAGTGGGCCCTTTCTGTATCATCGGTGACCATGTCACCATTGGACAAGAGACCGTCCTCTTCTCTCACGTGTCAATCGTGGGCCATACCCAAATCGGGGCCCGCAATCGCATCTATCCGTTTGTGTCCATCGGTGGTCCACCACAAGATATCGGCTACAAAGGAGAAGATACCCGCGTCATCATTGGGGACGATAACATCATCAGGGAATACTCGAGTATTAACCGGGCAACGACCAAGCAAGATTGGGAGACTGTGATAGGTAACGGGAATTATATCATGGCCTACTCACATATCGCCCATGACTGTTTTCTGGGGAATAAGATCATTATGTCGAATCTGACCACCTTGGCCGGGCATATCACTATTGGCGACTACACCAATTTGAGCGGCCTTGCGGCTGTGCACCAGTTTGTACGAATAGGCGCCCATGTCTTTGTTGGGGGCAAGGCGGCCATTGAGAGAGATGTTCCCCCCTTTATGATCACGGCTGGAGACAGGGCACGGCTCTACGGAATCAACCGCATCGGGTTGAGTCGCCACGGATTTTCTCACGAGACGATTGACGGTTTAAAGAGGGCCTACCGGATCATCTGGCGTGAAAACAAGAAACTGAATGAAGGAGTGGATCAAGTGAGGAAAGAAATGAAGCCTTTCCCCGAACTGGAGATGCTCCTTGATTTTTTGGGTGATTCGGAAAGAGGGATAATGAGGTAGTTCCTAGTGACTCGTGTTATCACTGAAATGCAGCACGGACTATTCCCTCAAGACGATATCTATAGGATCCAGTTGCGGTGATCCGCCCTTTGAGGGTTTAAGGGGCCGTCTCTTTCAAGCTAACCAAACATTCTATCATAAGTCTTTAGGCGTAAACCCTCAAAAGCCGGATCACAGGGGCTTTAGTGGAATTTTTTTTGAGATATCGTCTTTCGGGAACAGCCCATGCTACATTTAGCATTTTGGCTAGGAAAAGATGATGTAGGAGACTCGTATCAAAACACAATGGTGTCTGAAGAAAAGGAAATCATAGGAATCATCGCCGGTGGTGGTCGGTTTCCAATCATGGCGGCCGAGGCGGCCCGAATGCAAGGTCATCCTGTTGTGGCCATAGCGTTCCGGGAAGAAGCCGATCCTGAATTGGTTGACAGCGTAGATCAGATAGTCTGGATACATTTGGGACAACTCGGACATCTGATCAAGGGCCTCAAAGGACATGGTGTGAAAAAAGCATTGATGGCAGGCACAATCAACAAAAGACTTATGTTTAAACTCACGCCTGATTTCAAGGGATTGGCATTCATTTCTAAAATGGCTATTTTTCATGATGACGGCATTTTGGGATCCCTGGCCGTAGAACTCAAGAAAGAAGGTATTGAAATCATCAGTGCCACGTCTTTCCTTCCTGACTTGGTTTCCTCACCGGGATGCATCACTAACAGAAGACCTTCAAAAAAGGAAAAGGAGGATATCCGATTCGGATGGAAGATGGCCAAGGAACTAGGAAGGCTGGATATCGGGCAATGTGTAGTGGTGAGAGAAAAAACAGTCTTGGCTCTGGAGGCTATGGAAGGGACAGACGAGACGATTCTCAGAGGAGGGCGCTTGGCGAGAGAGAAGGCCGTTGTGATCAAGGTGAGTAAACCCAATCAAGACTTGCGTTTTGATATGCCGAGTGTCGGATTGAGAACAGTGGAAAACATGTCAAAGGTCAAGGCCTCTGTCCTGGCATTGGAGGCCGGCAAGACCCTCATATTTGAGAAATCTGAAATGATCCGATTTGCTGATCAAGCAGGGATTTCCATCATCTGTCAGACAGGATATGGAGAATGAGGTCAAATAGAAACGTAAAGAAAAAACTCAAAGTCGGAGTTATCGGAGTCGGGCATCTGGGAGGATTTCATGCTCAGAAATATGCCGCCATACCGGCTGTGGATCTGATTGGTGTGGCCGACACTGACGAGGACAGGGTGAATGAAATCGCAAAACTCCATAATACACAGCCCTATAGAGACTATCACAGCCTTTTAAAAAGGGTTGATGCCGTTAGCCTTGCCGTGCCTACCGAAAAACATTTTGAAATCGCCAAAGACATACTATCCGCAGGGGTGCATCTTCTTATAGAAAAGCCGATCACCTATGCGCTTGAACCTGCTGATACGTTGATTCGAATAGCACGCGAAAAGAATGTTATCTTACAGGTGGGGCTTGTAGAGCGTTTTAAAGCGGCCGTAGTCAAGATGAAATCCCTGTTGAAGGATCCTGTCCTTATTGAATCTCATCGCATGAACATTTATACTCCGAGGGGCACAGATGTGGATGTTGTCCTTGACTTGATGATTCACGATCTGGACATCATGTTGGACGTCATCCCATCCGAAGTAAGAGAGTTCCATGCTGTAGGTATGTCTGTTATCACGGATAAGACGGACATTGCAAATGTGAGAATGATTTTTGAGAATGGGACGGTCGCTAATCTCTCGGCAAGCAGGGTATCTGACAATAACTTGAGAAAGATCAGGGTCTTCCAGTCTGACGCCTATATTTCTGTCAATTGTCTGAAGAACGAGATCAGCGTGACCCGCTTAGACGGAGAGACCAAGGACTTGACCAATATTCCAAAAGTATCTACTGAGAAAACGAACTTTCCCGGCAGTGATGCTTTGGCTGATGAGATTTCTTCATTTGTGAACGCCGTTATGAACGGGACAGAGCCCGTTGTGTCCGGGCGAGATGGGCGGAGAGCCTTAAAATATGTCCTTGCGATCATCGATCAGATTGGAAGAGGGTGTGGAAATTTCGAGACCGCCCCTCAATGAAGAAGAAGCCAGACGCATCCTGATTGTTGCAGGGGAGGCATCGGGCGATCTTCACGGTTCTAATCTCGTTCGCGCCTTGAAGAGATATGACCCTGGGATCACTGTCTCGGGCATCGGCGGGACGCACATGAAACAGGCTGGTGTCGAGATACTGGTTTCAGCCTCAGAAATGGCAGTTGTCGGACTCACAGAGGTTTTTTTTCGCCTTGGAGTCATTCTCAAAGCCCGGCACAAAATAAGGAACCTATTGAAGAGCATTCCCTCTCCCGATCTTCTCATTCTGATTGATTATCCTGATTTCAACATTCACCTGGCCTCACTTGCCAAGCGGTGGAAGATTCCGGTCTTATACTATATAAGCCCCCAAGTGTGGGCCTGGAGAAAGGGTCGGATCAAAAAGTTGGCCAAAAGAGTTGATCGAATGGCTGTAATCTTACCTTTCGAGGAGGATCTATACCGAAATAAGGGGGTGGATGTCACGTATGTCGGGCATCCTCTCTTGGATGTCATTTCTGAGCATTCCATCAGAGAAGACGCCATAGGGAGGCTGGATCTTCAAAAGGCTTCTCCTGTCATCGGCCTTTTGCCCGGCAGTCGGCAGGAAGAGATAGAAAATACCTTACCTTTCATGCTGAAAGCTGTTGAAATCCTTTCTTCTCGCTATTCGCAACTCCAATGTGTATTGCCGGTAGCCCCAACCGTTTCTGTTGATTTGGTACAGTCTTTCCTCGCTGAGTCGAACACCGTGATTCATATCTCCGATCTTGATATTTACAGTACCTTGAGGGCCTGTGACCTTGCACTGGTCGCTTCCGGAACAGCGACGCTGGAAACAGCGATCATGGAAGTACCTATGATTGTTGTCTATAGAGTATCGCCGATGACCTACTGGATTGGGAGGAAACTTGTAAACGTCCCATATATCAGCTTGGTCAATTTGGTCGCAGGGAAGCTGATTGTCCCAGAATTGATACAGGACGCATTCAATCCGGAAAAGCTAGCAGAGGAGGCGTTTCGGATTCTTGAGGATCGCCAGGAAAGAGAGGATATGATAAGGCATTTGAAAGCCGTGAAGCATAGGCTTGGCGAAAGGGGCGCATCTGAGAGGACAGCCCGGTTGGCTATTGAAATGATGGGAAGATTGTGAGGCATACCCCATGGTGAGAACCATATTGGTTGTTGATGATGAAGTGAGTATCACTCAGTCGCTGGACGGAATTCTGACGGACGAAGGATTTGAAGTCATCATTGCAAAAGATGGCGCTTCCGCCCTTGAAAAGATTGAAGAACTCATGCCGGAACTCGTTCTCTTGGACATCTGGATGCCTGGTATGGATGGTCTTGAGACTCTTGCCAAAATCAAGGAGATCTCCCCGACATTGCCCGTGGTTATGATGTCGGGACATGGTACTATAGAAACCGCTGTGAAAGCGACAAAACTTGGGGCATACGATTTTATAGAGAAACCGCTTTCCCTAGAAAAGATCATTTTGTGCGTTCAAAATGCACTGGATTATTCGCGATTGGAGGAAGAAGTCAGCCTTCTCAAAGAAAAAGAGAAACGCAAGTATAAGATAACCGGTAGTAGCCAAGCGATCCTGGATCTAAAGGAACAGATACAGGTTGTCGCCCCTACGAACGCGTGGGTGTTGATCACCGGTGAGAATGGGACCGGAAAGGAACTGGTTGCCCATGCCATTCATCGTCAAAGCCGACGGGCGAATAAACCGATGATCGAGATGAACTGTGCGGCCATCCCCGAAGAACTCATCGAAAGTGAGTTGTTCGGACACGAAAAAGGAGCCTTCACAGGCGCGGGCGCTAAGAAGAAGGGAAAGTTCGATCTGGCTCATGAGGGGACTCTCTTTCTGGATGAGATCAGCGATATGAGTCTCAAGGCTCAATCAAAAACTCTTCGAATTCTTCAAGAACAAAAGTTTGAAAGGGTAGGGGGATCCAGAACCATTCATGTTGATGTGCGCGTTCTGGCAGCCACCAACAAGGATCTGGAGAAAGAGATTGAAAAAGGCGCCTTTCGGGATGACCTCTATTTTCGATTGAATGTTATTCCCATAAACCTTCCTCCGCTAAGAGAACGCCGCGAAGACATTCGAGAACTGGTGGATGAGTTTCTCAATGAGATGTCTTTGAGAACCAATTTGGAACTAAAAGAGTTTTCCGAGGAAGCTGTAAATACTCTCAAAAATTACCATTGGCCCGGGAATGTGCGAGAACTCAAGAATTTGATTGAAAGATTGGTGATCATGACGCCTGAAAAGACGATTCATTTAAAGGATATTCCACCTCCCTTCAACCAGGCATCGGATATCAGGGAAACGTCCAATACATCTCTGATGGAGGGCTCGTTCAAAGAGGCCAAGATAAGATTCGAAAAGGAGTATATCGAGACAAAATTACGTGAGTTCAATGGCAACATCTCTCAAACCGCGGAGGCTATTGGGATAGAGAGAAGTAACCTTCACAAAAAGATCAAGGCGTATGGTCTTGAGGATTTTCGAGAATAAGATCATTGATTTCTTTCCAGATTTCTTCTCTGCCTTTCTTTGTTTTTGCCGAAAACAGGATAGGCCTTTTCGGAGTCATTTCGTTCAACTGACTGTTGAGTTCCTTGATCCTTACAGAAGCCTTGGCCCGGGACAGCTTGTCTGTCTTGGTTAGAACGATGAGAGCCGTTATTCCATAATGGTCCAGGCATCGGAGAAGATCCATATCTCCATCGCTCAGATCTCTTCTTAGATCGAGTATCATAACTACCGCCTTGAGATTCCGCCGCTTACGAAGGTAGTCATCCCTCATCCCTTTCCAAGAGTTCTTTATTTCACGGGATACGCGAGCGTATCCATACCCCGGCAGGTCGACAAAAAGAAGCCTATCTTCCACACCAAAGAAGTTTATGGCCTGAGTTCGTCCGGGCTTGGAACTTGTCCTTGCGATACCTTTTCGGTTTACTAATACGTTGATCAGAGAGGATTTCCCCACATTGGATTTGCCGGCAAAGGCAATCTCCGGTTTGTCCGGAGGCGGGTAATCCTTTTCGCGAAAGGCACTTTTCAGGAATTCAACTTTCATGTCACATCAGTTCTGTCCTTTATCACTCAACCTCTTTTCCGCGCATGGAATGCATGCCAATCCATCATCGATCTCTCTCGTTCGTGTTTCCATAACCATCTCGCCGCAAAAGGCACATTCTACAGATTTCATGATCCTCGCTGGTTCGGGTTCATCCACATGGACTTCACATAGGGACAAAAATCTATCATCCCGCGCAGATAAGAGCCAATTGACAAGGCTTTCCTTATTCTTTGGAACATCTTCAGGAACCTGATGGGGGTTGAACACCACACGCACACCTCTTTTGGTCTTTCGATCGTAAAGGGTATAGACCTGTTTCCCATAGTCCCTGAAGATGAGATTGCCTTTTCCGAATGTGCACCCGGAGAGATATTGCAGGGCATCGACTCCGCAGGCGTTATTCTCGACAATGGCCACAAGCTCCTCATCTTCGGACCGGGAGCGTGCCAAAAAGGCAAGCCCGGCCTTTGTCATTCTGTAGCCGATTGCCAGGCCAGGACAGCTGTGGCCGTGGAAGGAAATCAAATCGTTATATGATGAATCCATTTCAATTCGAGTCTCCTATTAAGTTGTTGATATAAAATGCCGGCTTTGTGCCTCACCGTTCTGATCAATGATCATTCACCGGCATTCTCCAGTCCAAGATCTCGGATCATCTGGAGATCGGCCTGATAATCCCTCCCTTTTGTGGTCAGATAGTCCCCGATCATGATGCCGTTGGCTCCGGCCCAGAAAACGAGGGGGTGCAGGTCCCTTAGCCCATACTCTCTTCCTCCACAGATGCGGATATCTTTTCGGGGGAGGATAAACCTGAACAATGCGACAGATTTTAAGAGTTCCAGGGGACGCAGAGGCTCGGTCTTTTGCAGGGGAGTCCCAGGCACGGGATTGAGAAAATTGAGGGCCACAGAGTTGATGCCGGCTTGTTTAAGGGTGTATGCGAGTTCAAGGCGTTGCTTAGGGGATTCTCCAAGTCCGAATATCCCTCCACTGCATACTTCCAGCCCGGCCTTTTTTGCATATTTCAGAGTGTTGAGATCATCTTCGTAAGAATGAGTCGTACATATTTTGGAGAAAAATGAGGGGGCGGTTTCCAGGTTGTGGTGGTAACGAGACAATCCGGATTCTTTCAGGCGGTCAGCCGTGTTTCGCGTGATGATTCCCAACGAGGCGCAGAGGGAGAGCCCAGTTTCCTTTTTTAGAAGAAGAAGGGTTTCAACAACCTTCTTCAGGTCCTTTCCTTCGACGGTGGTACCGCTGGTGACGATAGAAAAGTGCTTCGCCCCCATGGCGGCGGCCTTACGGGCTTTTTGTAAAACCTCTCTGGGGGACATAAGGGGATAGGCGTCTATTCGGGTCTTGTGATGAGCGGATTGGGCGCAAAAAGCGCAATCTTCAGGACAGCGTCCGGACTTAGCATTAACGATGGCGCAGAGCTTGATCTCTCCGCCGTTGAATTGATCGCGGATTCGGCTAGCGCCATGAAATAGTAGGGGAAGAAGGGTATCTTCGATCTCAAAGAGCTCCTGAGAAGCGGAAGGGGAAACCCCATCATTATTCAAGGCCTCTTGAACATATTGTTCAATAAATTCGGACATGGAAATGAGAGATAGCACGAGAAAAGATAAATTGTCAACCTGTCAGAAAAATGGGATTTACTATTCAGGGATAGCCGCGAAAAGTCAACGAATAGTGCCCAAATACTTTTCGATACGGTTGAGCCCCTCTTCGATATTTGAAAGAGAATTGGCATAGGAGAATCGCAGATAGCCCTCTGCATTCCGCCCAAAATCGATACCCGGGCAGACGCCTACACCCGCTCTTTCAAGGATCTCAAAGGCGAGATCATAGGAATCAGTGGAAAGGTGTTTTGCATTGACCAGGATGTAAAAGGCCCCGGCGGGTTCAACAGGCAGTTGAAATCCCAGTTGTCTGAGCCTTTGGATCATGTAGATTCTTCTCTCATTGTAGATGGATTTCATCCGTTCTACATCGGGGGCGCCCTCTTTCAAAGCTGCCACCCCAGCCCATTGAGACACACTCGCGGCACAGATAAAGAAATTTTGTTGCATCTTTTGAAGGGCCCTGACAAATTCGGGTGGGGAGATAATGTACCCTAACCTCCATCCTGTCATGGCATAGGCCTTCGAAAACCCGTTCAAGACAAATGCCTTGTCTGTATATTCGAGTATGGAGTGTTCCTTCTCTTCATAGACCAGTCCGTGGTAGATTTCATCGGAGAGGATGTGGGGCTTCAAATCAGAGATCGCTTCCATTCGCTGTGGAGACAAAAGGCTACCCGTAGGATTGGAGGGAGAGTTTATAAGAATAGCCCTGGTCAGCGGGCCCAATCTGTCTTTAATCTCTCGGGGCCGGTACTGAAACCCCTCTTCTTCACACACGTTGACAAATATCGGTTTTGCACCTGCGAATTTCACAAAATTGGGGTAACAGGAATAATGAGGATTGGAGATGATAACTTCGTCTCCTGCCTCTAGGAGGATGGAAAATATCATAAATAGGGCAGGGGAAGTCCCTGAAGTAATCAAAACCTGATCCGGGCTGACCTCTACACCATATTTTTCAAAATAATGCTCACAGATCGATTCACGGAGTTCTATGATCCCCAGGCTGTGTGTATAATGGGTGTGCCCATCTCGTATAGCCTTGATTGCCCCTTCACGGATACACTCCGGTGTAGGAAAGTCGGGTTCCCCGATCTCTAAATGGATGATATGCCGGCCCATGCTCTCAAGCTCATGGGCCTTTTCTAGGACCTCCATGACTATGAAGGGAGGGATACGAAGGGCCCTTTCAGAGACCCTTGTTTTAGAACGTCGGTTCATCGTACTGGCCCACTCTCGTTAAAAACATCAGTCCAATCCCTCACTGCCCAGTTGTCCACAGGCAGCCAGGATATCACTCCCCCTGCTCTTTCTCACGATGGCGGTAAAATGTTTTTTTATAAGCATATCCTGAAAACGGAGTACGGTCTCCTCGGAAGGGGGCAGCATCGGTATCCCTTTGTGAGGGTTGAGAGGAATGAGGTTTATCTTGGATCGAATTCCTGCGAGCAGTTTCACGAGGTCTTGAGCGTGCTGATCTTGGTCGTTTATTCCCTTAATCAAGACATATTCAAAAGTGATTCTCTCTCCCTTGTGAAGAGGGAATGTCCGGCATGCTTCAAGGAGTTCCCTTAAAGGGTATTTCCTGTTTATAGGCATCAAGGCATCACGAATATCATCATCGGGCGCATTCAGAGAAACGGCCAACTTGATGTTCATTTCACGTCCTAATCTATTTATCCCGGGTACCAGCCCACAGGTGGAGAGCGTGATCCTTCGCTTGGAGAGATTCAGCCCATCATCATTCATGAGGTTGATTATCGCCTTTTTAACGGCTTCGTAGTTGGCTAGAGGCTCTCCCATTCCCATGAAAACGATGTTCCTGATCTGGTCCTGATTTGGGATAGAGCGTTTCACATGGATTACCTGTTCAATGATTTCTGAAGACGAAAGATTCCTCCTAAGGCCCTTTTTGGCAGTAAGGCAGAACCGGCAATCCATGGCACAACCGACTTGAGATGATATGCAGCAAGTATAGTGGTTTTGCTCAGGGATGAGGACGGATTCGATGAGATAGTCGTCCTTCAATCGGAAGAGATACTTTTTTGTCCCGTCGTTGGATTCCTGAGTCTTGACACACTCCAAAGCTGTGATAAGGGCCTTTTCATGTAAAATTGCGCGCAGGTTTTTAGGGAGGTTCGTCATTTCGTCGAAGGAACTGACGAGCTTCTTGAAAAGCCACTGCCGGATTTGGCGGGCACGGAAGGGTTCAAATCCCTGATCAGCGGCCCATTGCTCCGTTTCTTGGGTATCCAGCCCTTTAAGATCAATCCTCATCTGTACCGTCGCTTGAGCTTAGAGCGGAAGGGGAGTCACACATGGTCCGAAGCTTTGCCAGATCCCAAACGTAATCATAGAGATGGAGCCCCTTGCTTGAGGCTATGATCTGCCCATCCTCAACCCCGATGCTTGAGGCCATATACTCCTTGAGTAACTGAATGGCCCCCAGGTTTGCAGGAAAGCCATTCCATAAGTCCCATGATCGAAAATAGATGATAAAATGGAGCTTGTTATCCCTTATCCGCGTGTCAATCCCCCTGAGACATGGAGGATCTTCAAGAAAAATGGACTCTGGGTCTCCCACCGTCATGTATGCCTGATTGGTCGCGTGGCCATCTTCCCTATACATGCGAACTACTTCTTCTATCTGCGGTTCAAGGTATTGCCCGTAGGTGTAGTCTTCACCAGGCTTCTTGTTGGAAGTCATAAGGTAGGGAAGATATTCTTCCAGATATCCTTCAGCCACCGGATTCGGGATTCCCAGAGCGGGAGGAATATCCGGCAAAAGAGGACGAACGCCGGGATACTTGATTTGGATGGTGGCATGATCGAATTCAAGGCGTTTTTGCCCCTCATAGCTCCCCCTATCGATGGTATACTCCCGTCCTGTTTCCAGCAACCGGTAAATGCATTGAAACCATGCATCAGGAAGATCCCGCGCTTGGATGAATTCCAGTTTCATGACATCATTCTCCTAAACACTACTTGATCTCATGGCGAAAGACACCTTTTCAGTCCTCGCCACTGCCGGCCGAGAAGAATCTAAAAACTAGACATAACTGATTGATTTGAAATGTTCGTTAAACGCAATTGAGTATTTATGATCCATGCATCCCATCTTACCCGGCCGCCGTCTATAGAAATATTGCGAAAGAGGTGTAGCCATGCTGCCGGAGATGGACAAGCCGTAATCCGCGCATTTTTGCAGGGGGAATTGAAGTTTGTCAATCCAAAAGAATTAAGGGGCATGGATAATCCATAAAGCGCGGGGAGGAGAATGCCCTGTCATGTCCCCGCGTTATTATTTAGTGGATGTATTTTCTTGCTCCTTTATGATATTCCTATATCGGGAGGTCTTCATTGAATAGAGTTATCCTCATCATCATCGCTGTGGCCATGTCTTCCTTGGTGTATCTCGGCTTTTATATTGCCTTGAAAAACCCCAAAGGAAGAGACTATTTAGGGAGAAGCTGGTATTTCCATCCAAACAGTATCTGCATATGGAGGGTCATCATTGGACTCTCCAGTACGGTGCTCTATTTTGTATTTGAACAACACACCTGGGCCATCCTCTTTTTCACACTCTCTGCCTTCATGGATGGAATTGATGGGCTGATAGCCAGGAGCTGCGACCTAGCAAGCCCTTTCGGCGAAGAACTCGATCCCCTTTGTGATAAGCTGACCTATTTACCACCCTTCGTATTTTTTGCCCACCATGGCCTGTTGAGTATTCCCTCAGTCTATTCCCTGCTGACTATAGAAATCTGTGGGCAGTTCCTGGTCAGATATCTTATTAAGCGCTTTACAACCTTCTCTGTGGCGGCGAATAACTTCGGAAAGGTCAAAGCCATTCTCTGCTTTTTCTTGATCATTTATTTGGCGCTGCTGGATGACGGCTTGCCTATCCCAAAAATCGCTAATCATATACTCTACGTCTGCATTGTTTTGTCCATTTCATCGAGTGTTTTCAAAACCATCTCCAATCGTTTTTATGCGGATATCTTGTCCTCACTTAATCTACTGTGTGGTCTGGTTGGAATTATTCTGGTTTTTCAAGGCCTGTATGTCTATGTGGCCATTACCATCTTGACCGGTCAGATATTCGATCTACTCGATGGCAGGATGGCTGAAAAGCACGGAGGCACAAAATTCGGCCCCTGGTTTGATGATATAGCAGATCTCATTAGTTTTGGCTTATGCCCTGGATTGCTGATCTTCTTGAAAGGGGGGAGATCGTTCCCCTCATTTGCCTTTGGGGTTCTCTACTCCCTTTCAATAGGATTCCGTTTGTGGCGCTTCTTGGCCCATGACAAGCATGATGAATCTATTCCGCCAGGGTTTTTTAAGGGCCTGCCCAGCCCTGCAGGCGCTATGGTGGCTCTGGGAGTGTGTCTATTAGTGGAGAACCAATGGATTGTGTGGGGTGCGATCCTTTTGACCTCCTTTTTCCTTATAAGCCATGTGAGGTTTGTTCATTTCGGGAGGGTGGTTTTGAGACGTATTCCGAGGACCTTTACCGTTTTGTTCGGGTCTGCGATTGTGTTCATGATTGCCTATTTTACGAAAGCAAGGGATTCCCAAATGCTTGGGGCTTTGCTCCTGGCATGCTTTTTAATCTATATCATCACAAGCAGCCGGATAACTATGGCCAGAGATATTTGAAGATTGTTTAGCTGTTGAGTGTAAGGGCTTATGTACGCGTGAGATGTAGGAAAAGGAGCGTGACTATGAAGAAAGGAACAGGTGCTTTTATCACAATGATCATTATTCTCTCTGTGTTTTTTACTGACGGCGATGTAGGATCGCAGACGCGTGATCGATCCCAAGTTGCGGAGAAAGATACATGGCGGCTTGAAGACCTGTATGAATCAGAGGATTTATGGCGGGGATCAAAAGAGAAGCTGGTGGATGAGTTGGATAAAGTGCTCCAATACAAGGGCAAGCTGACAACATCGGCAAATTCCCTTCTTTCATGTCTCAATCTAACCAGCGAATTGAGCAAGGAGTTCTCACGTCTCTATTCTTACGCGTCCATGAAGTCTGATCAGGATACGCGTGAGGCTCATCATATGGGGATGAAACAGGAAATGGCACAAATAGGCATCAATTTCAGCACTAAAACCTCATTCATCGAGCCGGAATTAGTCAAGATGGACAAGGGAGATATTGACCGGTTTATCCTTGAATTGCCTGAGCTGGAGATCTATCGATTTTATCTTAATGATCTGCAGCGGCGCAAGGAGCACAAACTCTCCGCCAAAGAAGAGAAGATTATCGCTGAGGCCGGTATGATGGCGGGGGCTCCGGGTGACATCCGTTCTGTCTTTGCCAATGCCGAGTTACCGTATCCTGAGGTCCAACTCTCAGACGGTACAAAAGTTAGACTCAATCAGGCCGGCTACACCCGGTATCGCTCTGCAGTTAAACGCGAGGATCGCGAACTGGTGTTCAGAGAATTCTGGGGTGTCATGAATGATTACAGGCAGACCCTGGGTGTATCTCTTTACTCCAACATCAAAAGCGACATATTCTACGCAAGGGTGAGAGGATATGAGTCTTCATTGCATTCCTCCCTTGATGTCAACAATATCCCGGTTGAAGTCTATTATTCCTTGATTGAAAATGTGAATAAGAATCTGGATTCCTTTCATCGCTATCTTAAGCTCAAGAAACGAATGCTACAGGTGGAGACCCTGAAATATTCTGATCTATATGCCCCGACGGTGAAGGAAATTGATTTGGAATATTCGATTGATACAGCAAAGGCCTTGGTTCTGGAGGCCTGCGAGCCATTGGGGCAGGATTATTCAGAGGTGGTGAAACACGGGTTTGCCAATCGCTGGGTGGATGTATATCCCACCGAAGGCAAACAATCAGGGGCCTATTCCAATGGCAGCGCCTATGATGTACATCCCTATATTCTTTTGAATTTCAATGGCCAATATGATGACGTGAGTACCCTGGCCCATGAACTTGGACACACCATGCATAGCTATTTATCTAACAAGAATCAACCTTACCCCCTATCAGATTATTCCATCTTCGTAGCTGAAGTGGCCTCCACTTTTAACGAAGCCCTGCTCCATAATCTCATGATGCGGAAGATCAAGGATGATGATGTGAGACTCTCCCTGCTTATGGAGTACCTGGACGGCATCAAAGGGACGGTATTCAGACAAACCCAGTTTGCCGAATATGAACTCAAAATACATGAAATAGCCGAGAAGGATAAACCTCTTACAGGAGATGTGTTGACGGATTTATATGCCGATATCCTGAAAAAATACTATGGCCATGAAGAGGGCGTGGCGCTTATCGAAGACCATATGACGGTTGAGTGGGCCTACATCCCGCATTTCTACTACAACTTCTATGTCTATCAATATGCTACGAGTTTTACCGCTTCCATGGCCCTGGCCGAGAAGGTAATCAATGGAGAGGAAGAGGCTGTGGAGAGTTTTCTTACATTCCTCTCTTCGGGGGGGGCCAAATACCCCATCGATCTTTTGAAGGCGGCCGGTGTGGACATGACAACCTCAGAGCCTTTTGACAAAACCATGGCGGCCATGAACCGCACCATGGACGAGATTGAGAAGATTCTGGATAAGAAAGGATTATAGAACCGCAAAACGCGTCTATTCTCTCATGTGAATATAATCAAGCATCTCTTGAATGTTTTTAGATAAATACCAGCGACCATTGGCAAAAACACCATAATCAGCTCCAGCCATGGCTGAGGCCAGACGCGCCGAGTTGGCATAAAACAGCCATTGTTCCGTCCACTTTTTTTCAATCACATCATTGAAGATACTATCGTGATGTTCAAGCCCCTTGGCCACCCCTTTGTCCCAGGCCGTTATGAGGATTTTGGTTGAAGTAAGAGTCATCTCATTGGTGGTCGCAATCGTGTTTTCAAGACGTTCAAAGTGTCCGTCGACCCAGCCATTTCCGTGACAAGATAGACAGATGGTCTTCATCGCGTCCCGTCTTTGTTGCTGTTCTTTGGCATCGATCAGAAACTGGCTGACCGGTTCGCCGGTCAATTCCGTGGGTAATGGCAATCCCGCCTTGTTTCGGATAGTGGACGTGTCTGAAGATTTGGGGTGAGGATGGGCATAAGGGACGCCAAAAAGCCTCCAGGTACTCCTATTGTTCATTTGATGGGTCCTCTCGGCGACGATTTCGCCGTCTTCTCCTACGAGAAGACTGACGTGGCATGCGCCGCAGGTGGGCGCGGTGAAGTCTTTACCGACCTTCCAGGGAACAGCCCTGAAATCCCATTCCTTATTGTGGGTTGAATGGATATTCCCATGTTTGCTTACTTGATAGACCGCATAAGCGGGGACATCCGGTCCTTTGTGGCATTCGGAACAGGTGTAAGGCCTTCTCGCCATCTCGATGGAATATTGGTGCCGCACATGACAGGCTGAGCACGATCCTGTGGTGCCGTCCGGGTTGAGCCGTCCAACGCCCTGGTTAGGCCATCCCGAGAGAATAGGAACCTCCATTTCACCCATATCAGAGTCCACGGTTTTCAGTCCCTCCATCTCAACCTTAGTGCCATGACAGTATAGACACGCATCGGCGTTTGTGTCGGCATTGGGCGGGATGACAATGATCTCTTTGTCCTCCAAACGATGGGTCCCGTTGATCTGGGTCATAAGGTCCATATAGACCGGATTCTCTAAGAGAATCGTGCGCGCCTTGGACATCAGGTTTTTTTGATATTGCCGAGCCTCGGCTTCATGGCAGACGGCACAGTCATTCGGGGTAACCACTGTATGAACCTGATAATCGTTGTGTTCAAAAGAGTCCTGATGGGTGCCTTCGTTCATGGTGTGACATTCAGCGCAACCTATGGCCTTATTCGCCAAATGCTCAGGAACCTTTTCAACCGATATTCTCCTTTCCAATTTCGGTTTATTGAGAGCTTGTGCCGGCGAGACTTTTGCGTGAGCGCTCTTCAGCCAATCCTTAACAATTCCGGGATGCAACGAGGCATGACACTCTATACAGGTTTCTGAATCCTCACTGACGAGGGAATCGGCGCCTAACGCCCCACCTGAGAAGCCTAAAATGAGAGTGAATCCAAACAATAACTTTTTCATGATCGCTCCTTCTTAATCTCTTCAATGCCGTATCTCTAGATGAAGAACCAATCTGTCAGCTATTAAGTATTCTCCGGATAATACACACTGATGTTGATCTGGTATGTATAGCCCTGTCTAATTACAGGAGACTTTTCCATTATTCCAGTCTAGCAAAATGCGGGGATCATAACAAGGAAATACCAGATCCCGAACTGAGTGAGTCTTGGCGAAAGCCATTGACAAGGGGCCGGTTTCGAACTACAAAGGACCGAGTCGTTTTCAGACCAGCCAATTAATGACTGTCCTATTAAAGGAGTTTCAAATGTCCAATGTCGTAGTGGTGGGAACCCAGTGGGGAGATGAGGGGAAGGGAAAAGTCATTGACCTTCTAACCGACCGGACAGACTATGTCGTCCGGTTTCAAGGCGGGAATAACGCGGGACATACCCTTGTGGTCAACGGTGAGCAAACCATCTGCCATCTTGTTCCTTCGGGTATCCTTCATAAAGACAAGAAAAACCTGATCGGGAATGGTGTGGTGGTGGATCCGGCAGTGCTTTTAGAAGAAATTGACCAGTTGAAAAAAAAGGGGATTGCCATAGGGCCGGAGAACCTATCGCTGAGCGAGAAGGCGCATCTCATCATGCCTTATCACAAGGCCATTGACCTGGCCAGAGAGAAGGCCAAAGGAAAGGACAAAATAGGAACCACGGGGCGCGGCATTGGCCCATGTTATGAAGACAAGGCTGGAAGAATCGGGATCAGGGCAATTGACCTCCTGGACCTCGATTCCCTTAAAGAGAAGATCGAATCGAATCTAAGGGAAAAGAATTTTTACCTCACAGAATTCTTCAAAGCAGCACCAATGGAGCCCAAGGCCATCTTCGATGAATATAAGAATATGGCGGGTATCCTTCAGCCATATATTTCAAATGTGTCGGTGGAAATCGATCAAGCCATAAATTCGGGGAAAAGCATCCTCTTTGAGGGGGCTCAGGGAACTCATTTGGATGTAGACCATGGAACCTATCCATTTGTGACTTCGTCAAATCCCGTTTCAGGGAGTGTGTGCGCGGGAGCGGGGGTCGGTCCGGATAAACTCCATCACATTGTCGGCGTTGTAAAGGCCTATACGACCCGCGTAGGGTCGGGACCTTTTCCCACGGAACTTGAAGATGAAACCGGGGAGTATATCCAGGAGAGGGGCGCGGAGTTCGGTGCAACCACAGGTCGTCGTCGTCGGTGCGGCTGGCTGGATCTTGTGATGATACGCGATTCTGTTCGCCTTAATGGACTGAACAGTCTGAGTATCACAAAACTCGATGTCTTGTCCGGCCTGAAGAAACTGAAAATCTGTGTGGAATATGAACTCGAGGGTAAACGGATTGATGCCACTCCTGCAGGTCTCAAGAGACTGGCTCAATGTATCCCTATCTATGAAGAGTTACCTGGATGGGACGATGACATTAGCTCTGCCAGGCGGATCGACGATCTGCCCACTGAGGCGAGGAGCTACCTGACTCGGATCGTGGACATCACGGGAATTCCCTTATCTATCATCGGAGTAGGGAGTGGGAGAGAGGAGACCGTATTATTGGAGAATCCATTCCAGGACGCATAATAGAGATGCAGTGACGGAGATGTTATTACGTAAGTTACTTCTGGGATATGATCATATAACCATCAATCCTTCCTAAATCTCTCTAGGCGTCTCTTTTATGATTACCTGTGAAAAAGAATATGATGTTATTGTTGTGGGAGGGGGCCATGCCGGATGTGAGGCCTCCTTGGCCGCCGCCCGTATGGGACATCCCACTTTGCTCCTCACCATGAATCTGGACCATATCGCGGTCATGAGCTGTAATCCAGCTATCGGGGGTCTGGCCAAGGGTCACCTCGTCAAAGAGATCGATGCCCTGGGAGGTGAGATGGCCAAGAACGCGGATCAGACCGGCATTCAATTCAGACGGCTTAACACCCGAAAGGGTCTTGCTGTTCAAGGTTCAAGATCACAAAACGATCGTGATCTCTACCGGAAACAGATGAAGTCTGTCCTGGAACTTCAGGGCAACCTCGATATCCGGCAAGCGACAGTGGATCACCTCCTGATTAAAGATGGAGAGGTCTGTGGAGTCGATACCCATATCCATGAGAGGTTTCTCTCAAAGACCGTTATTCTGACCGCGGGCACCTTTTTGAATGGGTTGATTCACATTGGTCTTGACCATTTTCCGGCAGGGCGCATGGGGGATCCCCCTTCGATAAGACTTTCGAATCAACTGAAAGAGCTGGGTTTTGAAATAGGGCGGCTCAAGACCGGCACGACACCGCGTTTAAATGGAAGGACTATCGATTACAAGGGCTTGGAAATTCAGCACGGAGATGAGGATCCAAGGCCGTTTTCTTTCACCACAAAAAAGATCCCATTACCTCAGATTCCCTGCCATATCACGTATACGAATAGGACGACCCATGAGATCATCAAAGGGGGATTGGATCGATCCCCTCTTTATAGCGGCGTCATCGAGGGTGTAGGGGCCAGATACTGTCCCTCTATTGAGGACAAGATCGTACGGTTCGCAGAAAAGGAGAGACATCAGATATTCCTCGAGCCCGAAGGCCTGGGTACCATCGAGGTCTATCCCAACGGACTCGCCACCAGTTTACCCGTGGATATCCAGCTCAAAATGGTGAGGTCCATCCCGGGCTTGGAGAAGACAGAGATTTTGCGGCCCGGATATGCCATAGAGTACGATTATATGAATCCGCTGCAACTGAAGCCCACACAAGAGACCAAGCTGGTCCAAGGCCTTTACCATGCCGGACAGGTCAATGGCACATCAGGGTATGAAGAAGCCGCGGCCCAAGGCCTTTTGGCTGGTATCAACGCTGTCTTGAAAATTCGGAGAGAAAAACCTCTCATCCTTGACAGATCACAGGCCTACATCGGTGTTCTGCTTGATGACCTGGTGACCAAAGGGACTCGAGAGCCCTATCGGATGTTTACTTCAAGGGCTGAGTACCGCCTTTTGCTTCGGGAAGACAATGCAGATTTCAGACTGAGGGACATAGGCCACGGATTAGGTCTGGTTTCGGATGATATTTACAGGGACTTCTGCATGAAGAGGGCACGGGTAGAACAACTGCTTGCTAGACTGAATGAGTTCAAGTTGAAACCAGGGTCATCGGTTACAGAGAGGTTAAAAGAACTGGCCTCCCCACCCATTCGAAATATAACCTCCCTCGCACACCTTTTGAGGAGAAATGAGCTACTTTTTGAGCATCTCAAGGTATTTGATCCCGGACTTGACGCTATAGACGCTAGAATCGCTGAGGAGGTGGAAACGCGGATCAAATATGAGGGGTACATTGAACGGCAGAGCAGACAGGTTATAAAACTAAAACGAATGGAGGACGTGAGGGTTCCTGATGGGATTGACTATGAGACTGTTTATGGACTTTCCACAGAGGTGAGGGAAAAGTTGAGCCGGGTGAGGCCCGTTTCTCTTGGCCAGGCCTCACGTATCTCCGGCATAACCCCTGCCGCTTTGATGGCGATCCAGGTACATCTCAAGAGATTGAAAACACAAGGCAATCTTCAGCGCTTAAGTGAGAGATAATCGCCAGATTCTGAAATTGATTTTAGACCAAAATAAGAGTAGAATGACGATCTGCTCAGTCCTTCTAAGAAACAGAGAAGCGCAGTCTTTCAGGAGGCGGATAATTTGACGGATGACACTGAAAAACGACAGCACCCCAGGATTCCGGTGAGATGGCCTGTCACCATTATTTCCAAGCAGGGCAGCATAGAGGGTGAATCCAGAAATATCACTGTCGCTGGGATCTTCGTCCACTGTTTGGAGAAACTGGAGAAGAATAAAGAGTATCAAATGATCATCAAAATACCGGAAAAAGAGTCCCTCCTACTGAATGGTCGAGTGGTTTGGTCAAACTTTGAAAACGTGGATTTCAATGCCAGCTATGTGGGTATGGGTTTTTGTTTCATAAAAATTTCTAAGGAGGATCGCGGTGTACTCGGTGAAATGATTTCGCGATATGCCGACCTTGGGTCAAATTCCCGGAATCTCAAACGAAGCCCGGCACATGAAGGATAACCCGGCTGATTTTCACAATATCCGCATCCAACAGCCACTTCATCATAGCCTCGTAACGGACTGTCAAGATACCTGTCTTCCCAGCAATAACAAGATTCTCTAATGATCTTAGCTTGAAGAATGTTTTCAGTCAATTAAGCAAATTTAAGTATCTGATGAGAGAAGCGAGCAATTTTCACTTGTTTTGGTATCAGCAATGGGGTAATAAAGAATGTTGTTCAATCAATTAGAACTGTATGTCTACTCGTGTGATTCTCGTATCGACTCAGTTCAGTCCAAACACTATCTTACTCCAGGGCACATCAAATAGGGGAACCGGGCAGGAGAGGACCTGCGTTGCGGCAATAGCAAACATATATCATACTCAAGGAGACACATGCTATGGCAGGTGGATTCATCGGGAAGATCTTATGGGTTGATCTGACAAACAAGAAGATCACTGTTGAGAAGCCGGAAGAGAAACTCTATCGAGAGTTTCAGGGTGGTTACGGCTTGGGAGCCAGGATCCTTTTCGACAGAATGGCCCCAGGTGTGGATCCCTTGGGACCGGACAATATTCTGGGCATGGTAACGGGTGTTCTCACAGGTACCGAAGCCGTCGGTAGTTCGCGCTACGTCATGGTAGGCAAATCGCCGCTGACAGGTACGTGGGGGGATGCCAATTCTGGTGGAGACGCCGGTCCCTATCTGAAATTTGCCGGCTATGACGCGGTTTTTTTCACCGGCATTTCCAAAAACCCGGTCTATCTTCTCATAGACAACGGCAAGGCCGATCTCAAAGACGCCGCCACATTGTGGGGTAAAGACACATTTGAAACCGAGGATATTCTTAAGGAACAATACGGTCCGAAGAACGTGGAGGTCGTTTGCATCGGCCCTTCAGGAGAATCTCTTTCACTCATAGCTGCGGTCATGAACAACAAGGGCCGGGCCGCGGGACGTTCGGGACTTGGAGCCGTTATGGGCTCCAAGAAGGTAAAAGCTATCGTGCTCAAAGGCGATCTGAGGATCCCTGTGGCGGATGATGCCAAGGCCAAAGAAATGAGAAAGCGACATCTCAAGGAACTGACCGGGCATGTCGAGATGTTGAAAAAATGGGGTACCCCAGCCATTTTTACCTTTTGCGCCGAAAGTGATGACGCCCCTGCGAAAAACTGGGACGGGGTAGCGGTCATCGATATGCCGGACTATGCAGATATCGGTGCGGATCCGGTTGTAGAAAAACAGGAGCGCAGGTACGGTTGCTGGCGATGCCCCATCGCTTGCGGCGGCCATATGAAAGCCGGGACAGGGGAATATGATTATGGAGAGGGCGCCGCTAAACCTGAATATGAAACCCTGGCCATGTTCGGCAGCAACCTTCTGAACAGCAACCTTGACTCGATAATCAAGGCCAACGATATCTGCAATCGTTGCGGACTGGACACCATTTCAGCCGGAGCGGCAATCGCCTTTGCCATTGAATGTTATGAAAAGGGTATCATCACCAAAGACGACACCGATGGATTGGAGATGACCTGGGGGAATCACGGCTCGATTATCGGCATGCTGGAAAAAATGACCCGAAGAGAAGGCCTGGGCAATCTTTTGGCCGATGGAGTCAAAGTGGCTGCCGACAAAATAGGCAGGGGCTCCGACCAATATGCCATGCACATCCAGGGTCAGGAAATACCCGCCCATGATCCCAAGGTCGGCCTGGCATTTGCCATTGCCTATGTCCTGGACCCGACACCGGCCCGCCATTGCCAGGGCGGTGAGGGGCCCCTGCCTCCAGGAGTGACACCGGAATACGATCACACCAGCTTCAAAGGCCGTGGTCTGCCCCATAAAATCGGCAAATGTTATACCGACGTCTTCAATGCGGCCGGACTGTGCATGTTCGTTGTGGGCGCCTATCCCCATGGGGATCACATGGTCGAGGCCATTAACACCATCACGGGATGGGATGTCACCCCCGAAGAGATACAGAAAACCGGTGAACGCATCCTCAACATACGCCAGGCCTTCAACATTCGCGAGGGGCTTAATGCCCGCAAGTTTCATGTGCCTGACCGGATCATGGGTAGACCTCCAAAAACCAAGGGTCCAAATGCCGGTGTGACCCTGGTTGAAGACGAAGTATACAACGAGTTTCTCACGGCTATGGACTGGGACCTGAAGACAACGAAACCCAGCCGTGAAAAGTTGCTCGAATTGGGTTTAAATGATGTAGCTGATGCTTTGTATTCGGAATAAAGAGTCCCCCTTTATTTCCTGAACCGATAATCAGCGTCCTTTCGCAGAAAAGGAGATAGTATGGGCAAATACGACAAACATATCTGTACGACATTGGAAAAGATTGAATTACAGCCGGGACCGACAAAAGAGGAGAAGATCATGCTGGCCAATGAGGGGTGGCGGATCATGATGGACCATGTACTCTGGCTGGATGCCGATGTCCTCGCTGGAGGCTATTACGGCGAGTCCGCCTGGATCTGGCCGGCTTCCTATCCCAACCAGATTTCCCCAGAGGAGCTGGCTAAAAGGACGACCCCGGGTCCTCCCATGTTTCCTCACTACCATGAATTCCCGGAATTGTTATCCTGGTGGGGCAGCGATCCGGATAACCCAAACGATACTTCCACCATGGGCATGATAATGGGGGATGAGGAAATTCCTTTAGAAGGCAGTTGGGTAGGGTATATTCCGGCAAAAATGTACCATATGCCGACCCGTGTACCAGGTGGAAAAGTGACGGATAAACCCGTATTCCACTGGACAGCAGGGCCGGGGATGTACACCAGGGATAAAGATGATGGCCATAACCAAGAAGAGAAAGATGCGGATATTCCGGTTCCAGGCCGACCCAAGAGAGACACACAGGAAAACAAAAAGTACTTTGTCATGGGGGGAGATCAAAAGGAACCGCCTGTAAAACTCGATTACATGCCGGATATGGATCCAAAATACTACAGACATCTCGCCTATATTGATGAGACCGTTGTCCCTGATTGCGAATATGGCTGTAACACCATGTTCCTCCTGCCGGGCAATCCCTCCAAGGGAGGGATGAGAGTCATGGAACCACACACCCTGCCTTACGGCACTAACATTACTCTGGTATCATTGAATTATGCTGACGTGACGGATCTGTGCGGTGAGGCGGAACTCTGGATCGGCGGAGAAAAACACATCATCAGGAAAAATTTCGGCGCCTACATTCCTCCTGGAATCGAACAGGGACCACTGATCGTGCGCGATGTTGAAAAACAGCTTTTCTTTTCAAAGTGCAATCCGGTGGGCAAAGGCATCGAAAAATTTCCCGGCGGTAAATAGTCTTCCGGATTTATTCGACCCTCCCCGCCAGGAACCGCGGCCGGGAGGGTCATTCTTTGCAGACGCCAAAAGACTCAAGAGTCCTTACCTAGTACTTCACATATACAGGAACAAGGTTCTTGTACTTTGCCTTCAACTTCTCCCAGTTACGGGGCAATTTGATTTCCCTGGTAACAAAGCTGTTCCCAAAGCCTCCCGCACTCTGCAACAGTCCCATCCATACGCCGGGTCCTCCGGCAACGACAATGATAAAATCCTCATCCTGCAGTTGCCCTGCTTGACGACTGTTTCTCGGTCCGGAGTTTTTCATGATGAATTCTTTGACCCGCTTTTTGGACCATCCTTCACTTGAGAATATCTTGGCGTGATCCGGAATCACCATCATGCAGGCCAAAGACATGGGATTCATGCCTGCCAGGGCAGTGGCAATACCCTGGGCGTTTGTTTGAGCGGGAATGGTCTGAGCGTAGCGATTCGGAAACATGACCGTTACAGTATTGTCGTTCTTCTCAAATCCGAACTCGACATGCAGGGGCTCCCACGGGCTTTCTTCTTCATTCTCGCCGAGCACAAGCGAGTATTTGGCGGGATTTCCCAGCGTCCCCATATCTTCAATGCCCTTCCTCGCGCCGCCGATGTTCTTGACTATCAAACCTATGGCCCGTCCGATGGCGGCATTGGCAAGATTTCCCGGGCTGAGGACGCCCGAACCACAATTGATGTGGATATCCTCGCGAATCGGTCCATTGATCACAAGCAGAGGCGCCCATGAGCCCGTACTGACTTCAAAGGTGTCAAAACGTGTTTTGGGATCCGAAAGGGCTTCCACCGCTGCGATCAGAACCGGCATGTGCGTCGGCAGAGCCCCGGCCATGACGGCATTCACGGCGATCTTCTCCACGGTGGCCTTGCCCATCCGGGGGATGATTTTAGCCACAACATGGTCGGCCGGCAGGTCTGTTCCGGTCATCATCTCGCCTACAGCTTCTTCGGAAGGCGGCCTGATCGGCAGGCCGTCCCCCCAGCCCTTTCGATAGAAGAATTGATTGACATCCCGATAGGTCCCTTTGAAAACGATTCTGGGTTCTTTCTTAGGTTCTGACTGGGGTGATTTCTCTTCCTTGGTCAGAGGTTTGGTCAAGCCAACAATAATGTCGTCAAACACCTCGTCGATGCCCGATTCAATGTCCTCGGCAACAGTGGATTCACACGCGATCGATGTCCCTAGAACCCTGAGTCCCGGCATACCCTTTCCGGAGGCTGCGGAGTAGGCATCGTTTACAAAACCGCGATTCGCCAGTAACACGACCGGCGTTCCAAAGTCCTCAATGGCTACGCCATTATACGCGAGGAACTTTGTACAGGACCCTCAATCCCCGACCGCGGCAATGACGGCGTCCATATCTTTCGCCCATGCAGTGAATCGATCCTTGTTCTCTGTTTCAGTCTCCGTGACATTCGGCAGGGTTGAATCAAAGAGGCTTGTCTCACAGTCAGGAAAGCGTTCCTTCAGTCTCCTTTCCACAACGGCCTGTATAGGTCTGGCCGCTCGCTTGAAGTTGGCGAAAAGTCCGATCTTCTTTCCCTCAAGAGTCTTCACTCTGGGAGAAATCCCCCGAACCGGTATCGGGTCGACTTCGGCCCATGGACTGAGGACCTCGTATTCATATTCAGAAGCATCCCTGGCAAAAGAAGCCTCAGACCATGAGAGTGTCCCCATGACGGTTAGGACCGCCATGGACAAGACAGGTATAAATCTGCGCATGATATTTTCCTCCTTTATACTCTCTATTCTTAATCTAATGGACATCATTGTTGATGTCGCAAAAAAAGTGTTGATCATCAAAGCATATTATGG
>JAFGFY010000285.1 GCA_016930795.1 Deltaproteobacteria bacterium | reverse complement strand
TTAATAAACAGGGATGATGAAAATGTTATAATGCAAGACCCCATTTATCCCGGAGCGCCTTTCAGGCGCGAGCGATATTTGTCTGAAGTAATGGAGTACTGGAGTACTGGAGAAAAAACAAACCTCCCCTTCCTCAGATGTCTCAATTTTCCAGACATCCGTATATTTCCATTTATAATTATGTTGACAATTGTTCGCTATTGGCTTTATAAATACATTGTTGTTTTTATAAAGTCATGGAGGGTATGGCAATGAACTTCAGTACAAAAACTGCAGGCAGTATTATCGGATTGACAAAAAGGCAGATTGATTACTGGGACAAAACTCATTTTATCAAACCTTCTGTTCAGGAGGCAGCCGGTTATGGCAGTGCCCGATTATATTCCTTTACTGATTTGATCCAGATGAAGGTGGCCAAGAACCTTAAAGATAATGGGATCACCCTGCAGAAGATGAGAAAATCCCTTATTTATCTGAAAAAAAATATGCCTGATGTTGAAAAACCCCTTGCCGATCTCAGATTCCTGACAGATGGAAACACCATTTTCGTCCTCACGCAAGACAACTCTGTAATCCTCGACACCCTGCGCAATGGACAACTTGTTTTTGCTGTTGCCCTCGGGGATTTAATAGAGAAATTGAAGGGTGAGGTAAAGATTTTGCACAATGAGAAAACATACAAGGTGAAGGTCAAAAAGCACACATATCCCGTCGTCCTTCATACTGATACGGAAGATGGGGGCTACTGGATCGAATGCCCTGCTATTCCGGGCTGTGCCTCCCAGGGTGATACCATTGAAGAAGCCCTTGAAATGATCAAGGATGCAATTGAAGGATGCTTGCAGGTTATTCCTCATAAAGAGTCTGGCAAAAAGGCCTCATGAGCGGATTGCACAACCTGAAGCCAAACAGGGTTGTAAAGACCTTCGAAAAAGCCGGCTGGCAGATCGCACGACAGACTGGCAGTCACATAATCCTATCAAAAGAAGGACACACAAGCATTCTGTCCATTCCAGTTCATAAAGGAAAAACCATCAAGCAGGGATTGCTCCGCAAGCTTATCGAGAATGCCGGGCTGAGTGTCGAAGAATTCCTCAATCTTTATAAATAGTGTATGAGCGCCTTCCAGGCGCGATTTTTTAGTAGAGAATTTCTTAGAACATCCTTTTTGATGCTGAAATGGGGCTTCTAAGGACAAAATAAGGGCTTTTTTCAGGATCTTTCTTCATGATTACGGATGGTTATCTTGGTGCGACCCCATTAATTCCTTAACTCCTATGTCGGAGTTCACGTTTTACAGAAATTCGGGGACTTGACTCATAAAGAAATTGAAAAAACACTAGTGCAGTTTACCTTTAAAAGGATTGGTATGATAGACTTGCCAAATAATTATATGTATTAACTCCGACCCTATCTGAAAGGTAGACTCCTTTCTTATATTTGTAATCTGATCAAATCGGAGTCAACACAATTCATTTGTGATCCCTTTTAAGGTACTTGTGCCTATTCTTTCAGTTCTGATCCTAATCGGCACCCCAGATCATGTCACAAAACAATGGATAGATTTCCCTCAATTTGCTCTGGACATCAGTTCGCAACAGATTCAATTCGTCCTCGCCCACAGGATCAATTTCCGGAATCTCTCGTCCTGTTGCTCCCAGGTCAAAACCAGTGTTTTCAGCAATTTCTTTCACGGAATGACCGGGAAATGTAGCTTCTAGAGTAATGCCTCCCCATTGTCGATCAGACTTGAGCAGGGCTATCGGGGTTACTACATTGGATAGGGTACCCCTCCGCCACGGTATTGAGTCATCCATCGTCCTTGCATTGACAAAATCGACTTCAGGAACAAAGAGCCTGCTGTTGTGAACCGTGCTGAAAATGATTATTCTTTTTGCCATCATGCTGACCATGTTGGTACCGGCCCCTCCTGGCAAACGCACTTTCGGCTTCTCGTAGTCGCCAACAATCGAGAGATTAATGTTTCCGTGCCTGTCAATCTGTATTCCGGAAAGGAAAAAGAGGTCGAGTAGACCTCGTTGCATAAAACCGAAGGCCTCGTGCAATCCTTCTGTTAACCTCATCTCGGGATCGCCATAGAGCAGACATGTCAGATTGGGGGCGTGCATGTTCCTGGCCAACAGCAGAGCGGCGGCCGGGATTGGAGAAAGCGTACCGGTCGCCGCAACATCATTGTCTTTCACTAGTCGGGACATGATGACAATCATGGTTTCAAAGGGATGAATTTGAGTTGTGTTCATCTTGAACCTCCAGACCGGACAATATCCAAATACTGTTCATGATTTTTGGGCTCGATAATATACTTTTGCAGGTATGACGCGAACGAGTCTTCCTGTTTTGAAGCCTCTATATATGCAAGCATATGGAGACAGTCGAGTTCGTATCTGCTTCGGCAGCCGGTGGGATGCGCCCCTTGTGGAGCAACAACCACGGCGTCTATGTGAAGGGGAGATACATAAATGCCAAATTTTCCCGGCATGAGATCGTCGGGATCGACGAGCTCCTCGACAACGGCAATGGTCTTTCTGGCCGCCATCGCGAGAAGACGATCATTTCGGGAGCTGTCCGTAACGACGGCTCCGGTGCGGTCCCCCATGAACGCATGGATCACGGCCACATCCGGAACAATGGCCGGGACTACGGCATAATCGTGACCTGTGTAGGGGTCCTTCATTACTTTGAAGTCTCTCCTCACATTCATGTAATCGGAATTCAGCAGACCGATAACCGGGGTGAACGGAATTCCATTGGCTCCAGCCTGAAGCCCAAGGAGCAAGGCGGGTCAGATGGTTTCCAACATCTTGAGCTTGCCTGCCTTAGTTGTTCTTGAGAAGTTCGGAGCTAGTCCAAATTCATCCATGACGATCTGGGGAAATTGAACCGTGGAGACACAATTTGCGCCGATCAAGAGGTCTGCAACATATCCACCCGTAAGCACCGAAGTCAGCGTCAAATTTTTAATCTGATTTTTGATCACTTCGCGTATCACCGGCATCGGATTCATGTCCATGCCCGCACCTACGCCTAGGTGCATGCCGGTTTTGATCATGCTGGCGGCCTCTGCAGCCGTCATCACTTTTTTACTCATTTATCCTACCTCCTCTTTATTTTTTCCATCTCTTCAGCTTTCAAATCCTTTTTAAGGATCTTGCCTATCGGACTCTTGGGCAGGCTGCTTCGAAATTCAAACAACTTGGGCACCATGTATCGGACCATGTTCTTCTTGCAGAAATCGGCCAGCTCTTCTTCCGTGAGGACGGCCCCTTCACGAGGAATTATGAATGCCTTGACTGTCTCGCCACGGTAGGAGTCAGGCAGGCCGATGACAGCAGCTTCCATCACACCAGGATGCGAAAGCAGCACATTCTCCACCTCCTTAGGATAAATATTGAAGCCGCCCGCGATGATCATCTCCTTTTTCCTATCAAGGATGTAGAAATAACCGTCTTCATCCATTTTTCCGATGTCCCCTGTGTGGAGCCATCCTTCTTTGATGGTATCGGCCGTGGCTTCCTGATTTCGGTAATATCCTTTCATGACGGTCTGAGTTTTCAGGACAATTTCCCCGATCTCGCCCTGGGGGAGAAACTTGTCTCCTGTCTCGAGATCGACAATGGCCATATCCGTGTCTGACATGGGCAACCCAATGGAGCCTTCTTTGTTGATTTCCTCGATCGGGTTTGCACACACGGCACAGGTGGATTCGGTCAACCCAAAACCTTCTATCAGCTTCCCCCCAGTGGAGCGCTCATATTCATGCTTGACCGAGATCGGGAGAGGCGCCCCGCCCGACATTGAAACCCTGAGAGACGTGATGTTATATTTTTTTCTGTCTGGGTAATTGTTCATTGCAACATACATGGTTGGGACGCCAATCATGATAGTGGGCCGGTGCCGGTGGATCTGCTCAAAAACATTCTTGATATCAAATTGAGGGATGAGAACCAGGCTGCCGCCCCTGATGATGAGACAATTCATGACGGCCATACCAAATCCGTGGAAGAGAGGAAGGACGCATAACCCCCTATCGTTCTGATCGAATTTCCCCCAGTTGGTGATATTCCAACTGTTGGTGACATGGTTCCTGTGGGTCTGCATCACGCCTTTCGGTTCGCCCGTAGTGCCGCCCGTATAGATTATCACGGCCAAGTCGTCCTGTTTCACTTTGGCCTGCGCTCCCTGAGGTAGGCTATCTTGGATCATCGACCTCATGTTCAATAAACCTTCTCCCCTCTCAGACATACTGGCAGGCTGAAGAGTGGGGTGGAAGTCGAATACCCCGCAAAAGATAATCGTATCCATACCGACTTCACGGGAAGACGCGACGAACCGATCGAAGAACATGTCCAGGGTTACGATGCCCCTGGCGCCTGAGTCCTTGAATTTGAAGAAGATCTCTCGCTGGGAAGACAGCGGATTCAGCATAACAACCACTGCACCTAGTTTCATAAGCGCATAGTATGCCACCATGAACTGCGGAGAGCTGGGAAGAGATATGATGATCCGATCCCCTTTCTTAATACCGCGGGCCGCGAGGGCTGCTGCAAAGGCGTCAACCTTGTCCTTAAGTTCGCCGTATGTCAATTGCCCATCGAGATAAATCGTGCATGTCCTGTCTTTCCACCGTTCGGCGACCCCGGAAAAAATGTCATATAGCGTTCCTGAGGGGTATTCAAGGTTTGGAGACACCCACTTATCATAATGCTTCAACCAAATCTTTTCCATTGATAGCCTCCTTAACTGAATTTTTAAAAATGACATTAAAATTCTTTTATGGGAGGGATAAGCAAAAACATTGCCAGGACAAAATTAATGATGAAAATCAACTAGATGCACAATAAAGCACATTGGAGTTGCACTATATGGCAACATTGAGTACGATATTTGACAATTCAGGGATCTGGCTGCGAAATATGGCAACGAACTAAAGGGAGAAGAGTTTGTATGCTGAATGTGAACGAGAATGAATTCTTCCGGGAATGCACGCTACGCCTGTGCGGAAGCCTAGACGTCGAGAAAGCCCTTCACTCGTTTCTGACTTATGTCCGGCAGTTCATCCCCGCTAATCAGGCAGCTCTCAATATCTACGACCAAGAAGCAGGGGTAATCGAAGTTGTGACCATGGCCACGATTTCCAGTGGCGAGATAACCCGATGGTTGATTCCGCTTTCGGAAGAGGCCCGCCACATGTCTAGCATTAGCCCGTTGCCCGAGTTGCTCCTGATAAACCGCGTCAATGAACATCCGATATTTCGGCATGTGCGTCATCTTATGGACAGCTCGGAAAATTCCCTGCTGGTGGTACGCCTCTTTGTCGATGGTCATCGCCTGGGGGGGTTGACCCTCCGAGCCCGAGGGCATGACCGCTTTAACGAACACCATCTTCACCTCCTTTCGCTGTTGAATCGGCCGGTTGCAATCACATTATCTAATTATCTGCGCTATCGGGAACTGAAGCAATTAAAAGACCGATTGTCAGATGATAACCGGTACCTGCGTCATCAGCTGAATCAAGCGCTCAGCGCGGAGGTTATAGGGGCGGACTTTGGTCTTAAAGAGGTGTTTCAAATGGTCCGTCAGATAGCGCCGATGCCGAGTTCCGTGCTCCTGCTCGGAGAAACCGGGACAGGCAAGGAAGTCATCGCCGGGGCTATTCACAATCTATCTCCGCGAAGAGATGGACCCTTTATCAAGGTGAACTGTGGCGCTATTCCGAATACGCTCATCGACAGCGAGTTGTTCGGTCATGAGAAAGGAGCGTTCACTGGGGCACTCTCTCAACGGCATGGGAGATTCGAGATGGCTGACTGCGGCACCATCTTTCTGGACGAGATCGGCGAGATGCCGCCCGATGCACAGTTGCGCCTGCTCAGGGTCCTGCAAGATAAAGAGGTTGTTCGGGTAGGAGGCACTCAGACGATCAAAGTAGACGTCAGGGTGATTGCAGCTACCCATCAGGACATCGAGGACATGGCTACCAAAGGAATGTTCCGGAAGGACCTCTTTTTCATGTTGAATGTATTTCCTATCAAAATCCCACCATTGAGAGAGCGAATCCATGACATTCCGGCGCTTGTCCACCATTTTCTGGAAGAAAAGACCAGGGAGTTGAGAATTTCTTTTATCCCGAAACTGGCTCCTGATGCACTCTCTCAGCTTTCGTCATACCTCTGGCCGGGGAATGTCCGTGAGCTGGAAAATGTTATTGAACGGGCTCTGATCTTGAGTCATGGGGAGCCTCTTTCTTTTGCCGGTCTTGTCACAAATAAAATATTAGAGGGACCATCTCTTTTACATCAAAGCTCGCAGCCCATGACGCTGGACGATATCAACGCTGTCCATATCAAGAATGTGCTTTTGATGACAGGTGGCAAAATCCATGGAAGGGACGGCGCAGCTAATCTTCTGGGTATTAATCCGAGCACACTGCGAGCTAGAATGGAGAAGCTGGGAATAAAGTATAGAAGAAAGGAAACAATGATTAGCGTTACGAGATGGGAGAATGAAGAGGCACTGGAATAATATTCTCAGTTGCTTCTGGCATGGACCTGAAATTATCCGAAAAATCTTACGGGCATTATCCCATGGTCAAGATTATAGCCTTGTTTTTTATTGACGAAATTCCGGGGACACCATCCTTGATTGTTGTAAGCAATAAATTCTTTGACAAGGTTAAAATTGGTTGTGAAGATGTTGATAGTGACAAAGTCTGGTGCTTTCTCTTCAACAGTAGCAACCAATTCAGATAGTGGAATGTTTTTCGCAACTGCATCAATCAGATCGATGTTGTCTCCCTTGTTCCTAAGAGCTGTAGCAATGTAACCAAGACCAATTGGAGGCAGAGATTCCTCATCATATAAAGGCTTACATTCCCTAAAAAGAGGAGAGTTAATTATAAGAACTGTCTTCACGTCGTTTAATCTTTTTTTTACAAAACCCGTGGTCAGGTCTTGACGGGCTGTTGCTCAAACACTTTTAAGTCACAGCTCTTGATTGAATAATAATCCCGAGAACATCTGGTATTATTTTGCCATAAAAGTAGTTAATACATTGTAATAATTGGTTATATGTGCCATTATGGGGTATCAAAACACCAAGGATATTGCCCATGATGGGTCGTCAGGAACCTCCCCAGGAGAAGTTATTCAGTTATCATGTAAATCTGAGCGATCGTGTAAGGAAAGATCACCCTCTTCAAAATGTTGTCAAGTTTATCAACTTTGATTTTCTCTATAATGAGGTCAAGGACAGCTACGGTCAGAATGGGAATGTATCGGTTCCTCCACCTGTGATTCTGAAGATGATGTTTCTCCTGTTTTACTATAATGTCAGATCCGAGAGAGAACTGGTGGAAACGATTCCTGAGCGTTTGGACTGGTTGTGGTTTCTCGGATACAACCTGGATGATGAGATTCCCAATCATAGCTTTTTGAGCAAGGCCAGGGCTCGGTGGGGAGTTGATACATTCAGAACATTTTTTGAACGTATTGTAGTGCAATGTGTCGAGGCGGGTCTGATAGAGGGGAGCAAGCTTTTTATCGATGCAATCCTCATCGATGCAGATGCATCGAACAATTCAGTGGTAGACCGGCATAGCCTGAAGAGGTATCTCAACAAGAGTTATCTTCGTCTTGAAAAGTCATTGGAAGATGCAGACGAAAAAAACACCAGTAAATAGCCGGCATATCTCCACGACTGATCCTGATGCCTCTGTAAGCAGGTATTCGAGCGGCAAACCCAAGCTGAGATACAAGACCCATCGCTGTGTAGACCAGAAGAGCGAGGTGATTACTGCCACAAAGGCTACCCCCTGATCTGTGGATGATGGGAAGATGTTCTCTGAGATGGTTGAGAAGCATGAGGATACCGTTAAGACGGATGTCGTTGTTGCAGTAGGGGACAGCAAGTACGGAACGATAGAAAATTATCTGTACTGTCATGACCACAAGATAAAAGGTCATATGGCTTCACTTGAGAAGGCACAGAAAGGATCGGGCCGACGGGAAGGCATCTTCCCAAAGGAAGCTTTTCAATATGATCCTGCCTCAGATACGTTTACCTGTCCTGCTGGTCAAAAATTGAGGAAACACCATTATTATAAGAACAGGAATCAGTATGAGTATCGGGCTGATAAAGGTGCATGTGCACAGTGTCCATTGAGAGATACATGCACTCGTGCAAAGGATGGCAGATCCTTAAAGCGACATCTCAGGCAGGATGAATTGGATTACCTTCGCATGGAAGCGTCTACAACAAAGGCCATGCGAGATATAAAGAAACGGCAGGATCTTTCTGAGAGATCCTTTGCCTGGTCTACCCGATATGGGTATAAACGTGCGCGATGGCGCAGGTTATGGCGCATGGAAATCCAGGACTTTCTCATTGCCGCTGTTCAAAATATTTCTATTCTTATTAGGCATAAACCTTTGGAAATTGCTGATGTCAGGCCCAAAAACAGGCCAATGGAAGCTTCAGCAGATAGAATCAACTCTCTTTGTTGCCGTATTTCCTCTTTCTTGTACAATTGTAAAAACTCGGGCAGATTTTTTGCAGCCAATTATGCCGAAATGTTGGTTTAATCCGCTCACCGAAAAATTGCAGAAAAATTATTCATCAAACTGCTATTCGGGCAACAGCCCGTTGATTCATGAATTTCATATCTCCCCACCATCTCTCTTTTTTAGAAATAATTGGCAGAAAAAATAGAAAGAATTACTGAAGTTTCGCACATAATATCAGGCCAAGTCAATGTAAGGATTTTCAAGGATATCGATGAGATAGAAGAAGGTATTGAGGTCGGA
>JAFGFY010000284.1 GCA_016930795.1 Deltaproteobacteria bacterium | reverse complement strand
GGATATACGGTCTCATCGGCTGAGGCCGACGGGATCGCACAAGTCCTGATCTCCTTGGCAGAGGACGGAACAAACATACTGGCCCTCACGGACGATGCCTATTTCGGGCTCTTTTATGAAGAGGATGCACTCAAAGAATCGATTTTCTCCCGCCTTGTTGACAGACACCCAAGGCTTCTGGCCGTCAAACTGGACGGTGCCACAAAAGAGATCTATGTCTGGGGCCTCCGGGTGGGCTTCGTGACCTATGGTGCCTTTATTGATGGGGAAGCCGCCCCGGTCTATGACGCCCTTGAAAGAAAAACCGGCGGGGCTGTGAGGGGTTCGATCTCAAATGCATCCCATCTGAGCCAGTCCATTATCCTAAAATGCCTGCAAAGTCCGAATTATCAATCTGAGATTAATCAAAAATTTAACACCATGAAAGAAAGGGCCATAAGGGTCAAGGAGGTCTTGGCAGATCCCAAGTACAGCGACGCCTGGGAACCCTATCCCTTTAATTCCGGTTATTTCATGTGCTTGAAGCTGAAGACGGTAGAGGCCGAGCCCCTGCGGGTGCATCTTCTGGACAAATACGGGATAGGTCTCATTTCGCTCGGCACCCATGACCTCAGGGTGGCCTTTTCATGCGTCGAAAAAGAGGATATACAGGAGCTTTTTGATACGGTCCTGCAAGGTGTGAACGACCTAGGATCATAATAGGCATGTGGAGAAATCCCGAAGCGCTTATTGAGACCATTAAGGAGCAGGCCTGGGCCGAAGAGTGGGCCGGGGAAGATGCCCTATGGGACCATTTGAACCGGTCGCTCAAAGAAGATTTGCTGCCGCAGTTTCTGACCCAGATCACACGCCAGATAGATGAAATCACTGAGATCGATCCCGATCTCAGTGAACAGGAGATCCTGACCCAAGCCACCAGGCACATGGTAAACTTCCTTGGTGCCCTGTCTTCATCCGTCCGCATTTATGACCCCTTGACCGGCCAGATGCTCTCCTACGGTTCCTATCCGTCAGAAGAACGGGCCCGTGTCACCTTCATCCCTTTGGAGGAGACCGTCGCGGGCGAGGTGGTCAAAACGAAGAAGACCTACCTCGTTGCCAATATCATAAAGGACGAACTTTACAAGGACAAAGATGTCATCAATAGAAAAGGGGCCCACAGCGTTGTCGCGGTCCCATTGGTTATTCCCCGGTTCTTTCCGCGTGAGCGGGACACGGTGGGTGTGATTCAGATCTATTTCCCCGAGGAGGATCGCAACTTTACCCCGCTGGAAATTCAGCTGGCCGAAGTCATGGCCCGAAGACTCAGCTTCGTGATCGCCAGGAAAAAGATCCTTTCCATGAACCGGGTGAATGAAAAAAAGGAGACAATTGTCCGCAATATCTTTCTGAAAATGGGTTCCGGTCACGGGGTCAAGATGAAGGAGGTCTTTAACCGCGTTATTCCGGAACTGGCCGACATCATCAATATTCAGTCTTGCGCCCTTTTTGCCCTTGCAGAGGACGGCGAGCATGTTCTACTGGAGGCCGGATACCCCGATTGGGTTGGATACCATGGGATCGGAAAACGGTTTCCTGTGAGCAGTGAACCGGCCTTTGAACTCATCCTGAACCGCCGAACATATCTGGATGACTCGCCCTATGAGGTGGTCGCTCAGCACTACCTGCTGGTGGTCGATCCCCAGAAGAGCGGTGCCGTCTCCGAAAACATCAAAAGATTCGCGGCCGACCACAATATCAATTCCATACTTTACGTACCCCTTAACGTGGGGGAAGAGATCACCCACTTCATGACCTTTGATGCCCTTGACCAGCGGCAACGATACGGGCAGGAAGAGATAGAAATATTCTTGTTCCTGGGGCGGGAACTCATGAAGGCCCAGCGCATGGAACGGTTGGACGATATCCTTCACGATTTCAAGAATCCTGCCATTGCGACGGCCGGGTTTGCGCGAAGGCTGAAGGACCTGCTCGATAAGGAAGAATTAAGCGGGAATGCCCCGACCATTCAAAGATACGTCAGTATCCTTTTGGAGGAAACCAGCCGTCTCCAAGAAATGGCCGTGAGTCTTTATCACATCGGCAAAAAGCAGGTGGTGGATCTTACGGAAGTCCTGAAAAAACGCTTTGAGATCAACCGGGAGGCCATCAGAGAGCAACTCAAGCAGAATGTTTCCTTGCAAGAGGGGCCATTTTACAAAGGTCTCTTCATCCGGTGTTATCCCTTACACCTTGAACGGATCCTGGATAATCTACTCAACAACGCAACCAACGCCATCCCCCTGCAGGGCGGCATCCTCTCCATCAAGACTTCCCTGCAGGACGATTGGGCCTGTGCCGAGATCACCAATACCGGGCTCATTTCCGATGAGGAACGTTTGAAGCTCTTGGATGGTGAGGGACGTGGAAGGGGAATCTATATCACTCACCGGATTATCAAACTGCTGAGGGGCAAGATCGACGTCAAGGTCGGGCGGGACACGACAACGCTTGTCGTAAGTCTCCCTACGTGTCAGGGATACTAGTCCCTCAATATTCTTCCATGTCAAAACGTGAAAACTGTCCTGATTTGGCCGCCTTCGGGGACGGTGTATGGTCCGTCGGTTCGGTCCCTTCCCTAAAGGCCTGAAAAACGGTTCTCTCTGAATAAGGTGCGGCCAGAAGGCCCGTTTTGGTGTCTATCTTTGCGAAAACCACGCCGGCTTCCGGGAATAGGAAGTCCTCCACAGGTCGGTCCTTGAGGACCTCCGACATGAAATACAGCCATATGGGACTCGCCGCCCTGGAACCTGTCTCCCCCTT
>JAFGFY010000067.1 GCA_016930795.1 Deltaproteobacteria bacterium | reverse complement strand
TCCCGCTTTACGCTTTACGATTTACATGGATCTTCTGAGAGCGCCTCGCTATGCCAATCAGGCGGTTATATTCAAGGCCTCCTGTGCTTCCAGGGGTAATTTGATAGGGATAAAATAGGACTCCGGATAGAGATAGTCTTCACCTGATTCATCAACAACTCTCAAGTATCCTTCCTTTTTTGCATCGTCATCAGGTATGACCTGATAAATTTTTCTTTTCTCCAGATCTTCGGAATCCTTATTATCTATGCAAAGTGCATATCCTGTATATTTGTTTTCAACTGTCATTTTTAATCCAGAAATTTTTTAATTTTCATTTTCTTTCTACCAAAACCATGGGCCTCATACCAGTGCAATTCGGCTTTCCTAATTTTATCATTCTTGAGACGAATTGTTGCAGTTCCCTTGAGTTTCCGCCATCGACCAATACCATATTGTTTTCGAAGACGCATAACGTCTCTGATATTTCCGCCTACAGCGATTATCTCAATATTTTCAATTTCGCTTATTATCTCAAAATACATTGAAAATTCCAATGTTTTATTTTTAATGACATTATTAAGTCAAAAGAGGAACAAATAATAAACTTGGAACCTCTATATAATTAAATACAAAAATTAATCATTCTCCTTTTTTTTGAGATCAGTCCTGTGCTTGTTGAACCAGGCAATAATATTATCGACTTTTGCAATCAGATTTGATGGTTTGGCGGTGATTCCGTGAGATGCACCGGATATGTAAAGGGGGGACGTTCGTGCTGAACGTGCGTAACCGCTATATTATACCATCTATATCAGGCTTCTCCTCTGATGCAAGAAATCGGGTTATACAGGAAGTTGTAACACCCAAATGCCTATGCACTCTCAAGCGCCTCTTTGAGTCTCTCACACAGATAGGTATATCTCCTCATAATCCTGTCATTCTTGATTCCCATGGCAAGCGCCCTTTTGCTTCCCACCATAACGACCAATCTCTTTCCCCGGGTCACGGCCGTATAGATCAGATTCCTTTGAAGGAGGATGTAGTGTTGGGACAGAATGGGAATGACCACGGCCGGATACTCGCTGCCCTGGGATTTATGAACGGAGATGGCATAGGCCAGGGCGATTTCATCAAGCTCAAAATAGTCATAGGGGATCGGGATCTCTTCAAAGGTAATCGTTACTTTCCTGTTTTCCGAATCAATAGAAGTGATCCTTCCAATATCGCCGTTAAACACCTCTTTTTCATAGTTATTCCTTATCTGCATGACCTTGTCGTTCAGGCGAAAAGTCCTGTCACCTTTGATCATTTCGACTTTGGACGGATTCAATGCATCCTGAAGGGATCTATTCAGGCTTTCTGTTCCAATGACGCCCTTATGCATGGGAGAAAGGACCTGAATCCCGTCAACGGGATCCAGGTTGAACCGTCGAGGAATGCGCTCACACACCAACTCCATGATGGTCTTGAGGGCCTGCTCAGGATCATCTTGTTCAATAAAATAGAAGTCTTCAAGCTTCTCCTTGCCGGATTTGAGTTCCGGGACCTGGCCGTTATTAATTTTATGGGCATTGACAATGATCTGGCTCTCCTCTGCTTGTCGAAAGATCTCCTTTAACTCCACCACAGGGATCCCTTGGGATCTGATGATGTCTTTAAGAACGTTGCCCGCGCCCACGGAAGGCAATTGATACACATCCCCCACCATGATCAAGGTGGCCTCTGGTGGCACCGCCTTGAGCAGGTGGTACATGAGAATCGTGTCCACCATGGAAACTTCATCCAGGATGAGGACATCCACCTCCAGAGGCCGAGCCTGGTTCTTCTGAAATCCCCCTTTTTGAAAACTGTAGCCCAACAATCTGTGGATGGTCTTTGCCGGATAATCCGTTGCCTCGCTCATTCGTTTGGATGCACGTCCTGTTGGAGCCGCCAGGAGTATCCTTGCGCCCGCAGCCCTGTAGATCTTGATGACCGCGCTGATGATGGTCGTCTTTCCCGTGCCTGGCCCTCCGGTGATCACCATGACCTTATCGGATATGGCCCTCCTCACTGCCTCAATCTGTTTTGGAGCCAATTCGAGCCTGATTTGTCCTTGAACCCACTCAATGGCCTTATCCGCATCTATCTTGCGGATAGCTTTCAGGGAAGAAAACAAACTGGAAAGGAAGTGGGCAATGCCCGTTTCAGCCCTATGGACCTGAGGTAAATAGACCGATTTTTGATTTGCCTGAAATTCTTCAAAATCCGAATTGAGATCTTCGGTCAACACCTTCTTCTCAAGGGCGATTCGGCCAAAGGCCTCGACGACAATCTCCCGATCTACCTCCAGGACTTCTCTGCACTTCTCTATAAGGAGTTCATAGGGATAATAGACATGCCCTTCCTCTGAAAACTGTCCGAGAATATACAGAATTCCGGCCTCGGCTCGGACAGGGGCTGTCTTCTTAAAACCGAGCTTTTCAGCGATTCGATCGGCCATCTGAAACCCGATGCCATAGATATCTGTCGCGAGGGTATAGGGATTTTCAGTCAACACGGAGATGGAATTACGTCCATACCTCTTGAAAATTTTTGTGGCATATCCGGAACTTACACCATGGCCTTGAAGAAAAATCATGACCTCACGAATATCCGCTTGTTCATCCCAGGCTCTTTTGATCATCTCAATCCGTTTCCGACCAATCCCCTCTACTTTCTCGAGTTCTTCCGTACGATGGTCAATCACCTCCAGGGTCTCTTCTCCGAACCTTTCCACAATTCTGGACGCCATAACCGGCCCGATGCCTGCGATAAGCCCGGAACCCAGATATTTCTTGATCCCCTCCACAGAGGAAGGGACCTTCATCCGATGGGCTACAACCTTGAATTGCCTCCCGAATTTGGGATGTTCCAACCAGGCGCCCTCCATCATCAATACCGCCCCCGGTGTCGGCGCGACAAGATTCCCCACAGCGGTAATCGGCTCCAAATACCCGGATACCTTAACCTTCGCCACGGTGTATCCAGTCTCATCATTGGTGTAGGTCAGTCTCTCAATTTGACCTTCCAGCTCAATGAGGGTGATGTCATTCGACTTGGCTTTGATGTGATTGAATAGCGTGTTCATGATGGGGATGGAGATGGAACAAAAAAAGTCTGCAGTTTCACAACAGGGGTATCGAAATAATGGAACGATGGACTGCCGTGTGCCTCTTCAGTCTTCAGCCTTCGGTCTTTAGCCTTAGCAATCCTTCCGCATTCGCTCCCGTGATTTTCTCGATCTGCTGGGCGGAGAGTCCAGCGGAATACATCTCCTCGAAATACCGTCTCGGCTTCAATAGAGGATAATCCGAGCCAAAAAGGATTTTGTCGTATCCGACAATCTCCCCGGCCACCCTGTATATGTCCGGTCTATAGAGAAAAGGGGATGCGGCCGTGTCAAACCAGACATGAGTCAGGACCTCTCGCACCTCTTTTTTCATAAGCCCATAAAAAAAGAGACCTCCTCCCCAATGGGCCAGGACAATACGGTTCGACGGATATCCCTTCAGGAAGTTGTAGAGATCGGTGAGTGACATTCGCGTCTTTCCCGGATACTGATGCCCCACAGGTTCATTAACATGGAGTAAAAGAGGGGCATCATGCTTCAGGCATATCTCCATGATATCCCGGAAAAAGCCTGTATCTTCAAAAGGACTGTCCGAATGGTATAGGGCCAGTTCGCCTACACCTGAAAGTCCCAATCCCAGACACCTCTCTGCCTCCTTGGAACCTGCAGGGGATAGAGGTGAAAAACAGCCAAATCCGACGAACCTATCGGGATACCGTTCAACGGATTCTAGGATATAGTCATTATGCCGTTGAAAATGATCCTCATTTTCCCAAGGGAATCCAAAGATGACGGACTTATGAACCCCCTCCTTATCCATGTCTTTCAGGAGATCTTCCCTCCCCAAAAGCTTTGACTCAGGGGATTTGTAGAGGCTCTCAAAGGCAGACTCTCCCGGAAAGAAAAGACTTCTCTTATTCCTGAAAAAGGATGGGAATATATGGGTGTGGAAATCAATGATCATCAAATCAACTTTTTCAGCGCTCTTTCTACCGCCCCTGGCGCATAACCTACAATACTCTCCATGACCCTCCCCTCCCGGTCAATGACAAACAGGGTCGGGATAGGCATTTGCCCATTGCCGAAATAGGCCATTGCCACATTACGGTCGGCTCGTAGTATGCTGTAATTGATTTTGTATTGCTTCTTAAATGCTGACAGGGCCTTGACGCTGGTCTTTCGATCATCTACTGAGATTCCGAGTACGACCAGGCCCTGATCCCGGTATTTCTCCTGAATAGCGACCAATTCGGGAATGGACTGACGACAAGGGGCACACCAGGTAGCCCAGAAGTCCACAAAAACGACTTGCCCTTTGAACTGCTTTAGAGAGACCCCGTTCCCTGAGAGATCCTGAAGTGTGAAATCCGGTGCCTCTGGTCTGCCTTTGTCTTCCTTACTTTGGAGTTCCCTGGTGTTGGATTCAGGCGTATATGATGGTTCGTTCTCTTCAGCGTTGCAGGAATGGAATAAAAAACAGATAATCATGAGACGAAATAAAAAGACTTTATAATGTGTTCTGACGCTCATAGATCCCCCATAATCATTGGTGATAAGCCTACTCGTATATAGAACATATCGTCCTCTCTGAATAAAAACTGTTTTCTTATCAAACACGTTTCCGTATAATATAACAAAAAACTTGGGGCTTCACAATGAAGACAGTGTTTTCCGGCCTTATCATCATGGTCATTCTTCTTATTTCACCAGGGGCCACCCAGTGCGAGGGAGGGCCACAGGACAAAGAAGATATCCGAAAATCTATCCTGGCAGGCACATGGTATCCCGGGACCAGGCAGGCCCTGACCAAAGCGATTGAAGGGTATCTGGCCAAGGCCGATGCGAAAGCCCTGAAAGGTGACTTGAGAGCCATCATCGTCCCCCATGCCGGACACATATATTCGGGGCCCGTTGCCGCTCACGCCTATGGACTCCTTCGAGGAAAGGAGATCAGGAGGGTCATTATGATCGGCCCCAGCCACCGGGTGGCGTTTCGCGGAGTGTCCGTGAACCTTCAATCCGGCTATGAAACACCCCTGGGCATCGTTAGGGTGGATCAGGAACTGGCCAAAAAAATCATCGATGCCGACCCGTTTATTCGTCACATTCACAAGGTTCATGCCTCTGAGCACTCCCTGGAGATTCAACTCCCCTTTCTCCAGAGTATATTGAATGACTTTCAGATCGTCCCTATCATCATGGGAGAACAAGACTATGGGACTTGTTCTCGTCTGGCCGAAATCCTTCATGACGTAGTGGGAGACTTTGATAAGACCCTGCTACTTGCGAGCACGGATCTCTCCCATTATCACAGCGACAAACAGGCAAGGGCTCTGGATTCGGAATTTATAGATCAAGTCCAGAAATTCAGCCCAAAAGGACTATTTGAAGCCCTTTTATCAGCGCGGTGTGAAGCCTGCGGCGGAGGTCCCACTATAACCGTCATGTTAGCAGCGCAGGCATGGGGCGCCAACCGTTCACAGATCCTCCACTATACCCACTCCGGAGATGTAACTGGTGATGGAAGTGAGGTGGTAGGATATGTGGCCGCGGCGTTGTTTGAAGAGAAGTGACGAAGGCTGAAG
>JAFGFY010000283.1 GCA_016930795.1 Deltaproteobacteria bacterium | reverse complement strand
TCAACCTCCGCTCCGAGTTCGCTCAGGTCATTCATGTCGGTTCCCAACCAGAGCAGGACTTGATCAAAAGGATGCTTGTGGGGTCTATACGGCGCCTCACCCATCCTGCCGGCCGCAGCATATGTGCCATATTTGACTAGGGCATTTACGCCTACGGACTTTCCGTTCATCTCTGCGATCTGCCTGAAGAACCCAGGCCCATCATCTTTGAAGGATAGTTTCTTTACATATTTCCCATACTTGTTCTTTGCCATTTCTCTTTTTACCTCCTTGAGTTCATTTCCTCTTAAGCCTTCCTTCCGTATTCTGGCGCGAAGAAAAGATCATGAAACAGAATAGGCTTTTTCGGGTCATTGATCCTTTTGAAGTTCAGAGGGCAATGATACAATCCTTTGGGAATAAACACATTTGTAGCCTCGGTGATGATGAACTTCTCTTTGTGTATTCCATCTTCACTTAGGGTCAACTCCACTTCTCCGCCCAGATCCGTCATGTTGTTCAGGTCTCCCCCAACAAAAATAAGAAACTGGTCAAAGTCGTGAGCATGGTGTTCAGAAACCATCTCAAAGGGCTTTGTGATGGCCCACCAGGTCATTGAGAAGTCCATGTTGCCGAAATCCTTGTCACTTCGAAGGCCAAGACGAGGCGCAGTCACCTCAGGGTGGGGTGTTTCCGACGTCGTGACACTTTTACGAAAATACTTTTCCAATTTCGATCCTGCCATTTCATGTCCTCCTTTTTTGTCAGTATTAGGATATTGATTACATCTAGTTATCTATTGAGCCTATCGTAACGTGCTAAATAATCTCTCTGAGAACGGCCTCTATATCTTTCTCTATTGGTTGTCTCGGATTTGTGCGTAATTGCGCGGTTTTCAGTGTTTCCTTTGTGTCCATCCATAAACGAGAATTTTTGGTCAGGGTCAAGGAACGCGAAGATTGTAACCCTCCCGTTGATTAAAATCAACGGGACATGCATCAATACATCTTAATATTTCGAGGATTACGATCTGAGCGTGACGCTGAAATTGGCCAAAAGGGCCGTTTATGAATGTGCACTAATCAATCTTGAGAAGTAATCTCTGTCTTAGTCATAGACTCTACCCAACGAACCATATCACTAATGCTGGCACCTTCTCCGGCATAAATCCCCGCGGCCTTCCATAAATGATATCCGACTGCTGATAGCGGAACAGGCAAGTGCGCATCCTCGGCCAGGCCAATCGCGATTCCGATATCTTTGACCATCAGCTCAAGCTTGAAAGCATCATCAAATCTCCGATTGGTTATGCGTTGTTTTATCTGAGTCTGGCTAATCCAGGACATACCTGTTGAAGCATTCAGAACATCAGTCATGACATTCGGGTTAAGCCCCAGTCGCTTTCCAATGGTCAACGCTTCTGTTGTGGCCATAAATGTGAGGGCCGTCACCAGATTATTCATGCTTTTCATGATATGACCCGCGCCGATTGGTCCCAGATGAAACACTTGTTTTCCCATTATGTCCAGAAGCGGCCTTGCGCGAGATACGGAACTGATTTCACCACCCACCATGAAGATCAGCTCGGCGGCTTTTGCTCCGGATTCAGCGCCTGAAACCGGCGCATCGATCATATCAATTTGAGATTCTTTCAATCCAGCTGCTGTTTGTCTCGTCAGCCACGCCTCCGCCGAGGATGTGTCAATAAGCAACGACCCAGGTTTGAATCCTTTGATTAGACCACTTTCTCCCATTGTGATTTCATGAACATGTTTTCCAGACGGAAGCATAGTGATGACGATATCAGAGGCTTTTGCCACTTCCAGAGGCGTATCGGCTATGCTCATCGTCTGCTGTCCAAATGCAGCCTCTTCTGCTTTCGCTCGATCGACATCATGAATGGCGATTTCATATCCGGCATTCGCTAGATGTCTTGCCATGGGTCGCCCCATGATGCCGATTCCAATAAATCCCAATTTTGGCTTAGTCATCCTTATACAACCACCATTTTAATCCAAGATAGGAGCTTGGCTTTATCAAAATCGAGTATGCCAGAACGATGATTGTGTGTCAATGAATTAGCCCGTGCAGGAGGGTAGACCTGTTCTGGAATTCGGTACCCATATAGCGTTCACACTAAAACGTTTTAGGGGCAGACTTGACACTGTGGCCTGATTCCAATATCCTCCTTCCCACAAAAAGAGAGTCCTTACCAGAAGATAGTGTTTCAGTTTTAGCCAACGGGTCGATAGAGGAGAAACTCTGTTGTCTTCTCCTCCGTGACTTTCTTGTAACTCTGAGAACTCTGTATCGTTTTTTGGGTTATGTTTTTTGGAAAGTATCCTTTATTTCTTAGAGATGTTGTGAAATAGGCATCAAAGGGGGGGGGAAATGTCATCCATTCATGAAATCAATCAATACGGCGAAGAGTTGGAATCTCTGCTTTGCCTAAGGACTTCTCCGGTAGCGGTGAGAATGCTGAGATCAGAGGCGGAGATACCTGAAGGGGCCTTCAGGCCAAAGAAAGATAAAAACAAGCATTACGCCCAGTGCCAGGTATTCAGCCTTTCCAGAAGGGACAGGCTGACGGTGGCTATGTTGAAGGAAGACAACTGGTGTCTGGGGCCAATAATAGCTTACGGTCTTGCTGAAATGCCGTCTCCTCCTTCAGGCGCCGGCGCCCCTACGGAGATACAATATAAACGTTTTAAAGTTGGCCAATATGTAGGAATACTCACCGCTCCGCTTAAGTCAGCGCGGTTTGAATCCGATCTCATATTGGTCTATTCGGACACGAATCAATTGAGAGACATGCTTCTGTCCCTCAAGGAGGAGGAAAAATCCAAAGTCAGGACAAATCTGTTTCCAATTTCCTGCGCTTTTTGCGTCACGAACCCTATTATCGACAACGAATACTGGGTCAATCTTCCCGATCCGGGGGAGTACGTCAGAGCACTGACTCAACCGGGCGAAATGATATTTTCCATACCCGCGCCAAAACTGGCTGAATTCATGGAAGGATTGAGTAAGTTTGATAAAGAATCTATGTTCGCTCATGAGCAGATGATGATGCAGGCTGATTTTGAGCAACCGGATATATATAAGCAGATGTTCGAATCATGGGGCATGGAACACAGTTAGTATTGTGATTAAAGCTCTTCAAACCCGGTATCCCCGCTGCCGAATGTGGGAATAGGAAATATTCATGAAAAAAAAGACCTATCAAAATGTCATTGTGCTCTTATTCGCCCTAACTTGGGGACTCGTATTATTGGACAGAAACGCTATCACGTTTTTGTTCCCGGTTTTAATGAAGGCTTTTGACCTGAACAACGCGCAGACCGGTAAGCTTGTCATGGTCACCGGTTTTGGCTTTGTCATATCTTCCCTCTTCATTACTCCTCTTGCAGACAGATCAGGCCTGAAGAAGATATGGTTAATACCGGTTATTATCCTGTCAGGCATATTCTCAGGATCCACCGCGTTCGCGGGTTCTTTAACATTCATGTTGATCGTCCGTTTCTTAACAGGTTTTGCCGACGGACCCATATATCCTTTGATGACTTCGGTGCTCACAGTCCAGGGAGACCCAAAGAGATACGCCACCTATATCGGGATGATGCAGTTTTCCATAGGTCTGATAGCCATGATCTTGGGGCCGACTCTAACCATACAACTGGCCATTCACCTGGATTGGCATTACGCGTTCATATTTACCAGTCTTCCGGCTGTCATCATTGGAATCATCATCTGGTTTGTTCTTAAAGAAGTCAAACCGGTCTCAGAGGTAGCCGGAAACGGCAGCGCTTTGAAGGGACAAACACTGAGTGATCACGCAATGAAATGGGGGGATGTCCCTAAAATATTCGCTTATCGGAACTGCTCAATATCTTATATCGCAAATGTACTGATCATGGTGGGGTTTTGGGGTGTGGTCAGTTTCGGCACAACATACTGGGTTGACGAGGGCGGACTCACCCTGGAATATACGGGATACATGACATCGATCTCCGGTATAGTCGGGCTTGGCTGGGCGCTTGTTATTCCGATTATGCTGGATCGCCTTGGCCGAAAACCTTCGGCTTCTTTACTCACGTTCTACATTGCTTTATCCATGTTGATTATCTACGTGACTCAGGGACTGCTTGCCCAAATCGCTTTTATTTTTGTGATCGGATGTTGCGGATTCGTGTCGGTTCTCTTTGTGGCGATTATCTGCCAGGAATCCGTACCGCCTACCATAGCAGCAACAACCACTGCTATCGGCATGGCTATCGGTGAACTTTTTGGCACCTCAATAGCTCCCCGTATTCTTGGATCATTAGGCGATATATATGGATTGAGGACCATTTTCCTTGTGGGCACTATCAGTTCAATCATCGCGTTTTTTCTTACGTTCGCTTTGATTGAGACACGCAAAACAGAACCGGAACGAGATTCAAACGAGCCTAAACACTTCTAACGCCGTATTCTACTCTGATAAGATAACAAAGGGAAAATATGATCATAAACCACAGGCGCACGCAGACCGACACCCCAGTGGAATCTGCCTCGTATTCCACCTAGAGAGTGAAGCAAACGGGCGGTTAATAGACTTTGCCTCAACGGGAGCAAGACGAAATTATTCCCTCCCAGGGATTAATCCAAGGCCGGGGCTTCTAGATCCCAGGCCGCCGAAAAACAGTGAACAGGCTGAATGAATAAGCTGGTAGACCATTATGTCGACCGATTCTGCGAGTCGTCCGTTTATCTTTCATACTGCTCTTGATTCGTTCTGATAAACCTTTTATTTCTGCCGTCATGGCACCAGAAGTATCCGAGAACGCTGGTTTGACACACAATGTTCATTTTGAGATACTCGTATCTAAAGATGGTAATGATGATTTTTCCTTCTAATACCTGTATTCAAGGAGGGCATGCAATTGGCAGAGAGATTGTACGATCACCTTATCAAACCCTTAAGCGTGGGCAGATCGACTAGAAAGTCGGCCGAGCTGGGACAGGTTCCCTTTACTCTCGCACCGGGAATGATGTCGGAAACGCTGGAGCTGGATGGAGAAGAACACCTGGAGGGAATGAACCTGAGCTTTACCTGGGGAGTCCATAGCGGCCTCGGAGAATGGTATACGGCCCGAGACCTGCACGTTCATCCATATCCGGAATGCCATATGTTCGTCGGTCTGGATACGGCCAATGTCAAATACCTGGGTGCACAGATCGAATGCTGCCTGGGCGAGGAGATGGAAACCTATACCTTCGATGAACCCACTGTCATTGTCATCCCCGCGGGCTTGCCGCACGGTCCGGTAACGACCAAACGCATCTTTAGCAACAAGGGATTCGGATTTTACCTTGCATCGCTCAACAGCACATTCCAGGCTGAACATTTGGAGAGACCGAAAAAAGACGCGCCGTCCGAAAGGGTACACGCCCATCTGATAAAACCGCTGAAGTCCGGTCTGGTCATTGAGCGCGGCAAATTCAATCCTACAAGATTCACAGAAGAAGGGATTGCCCGACACAGGGGAACCGGTGACAGTAACGGCATGACACTGGGACCGGGAAATGCTGACCATTTGACATGGATGTTCGGAAAAGACCTTGAGGGTCTCAATGTGAACATGGATTGGGGGTTCTTTAGCAAATCGGGATTGTGGCACCGCGGCGTAGGCGGTCACGTCCATCCCACGGATGAAGTCTTGGTCTTCGTGGGGACCGATCCGACGAACATCGGGTTCCTAGGCGCGGAGATCGAAATAGATATGGGCAAAGAACACGAGAGGCACCTCATCAACAGACCGTCTGTCGTTATCTGTCCAGCCGGCCTAGAACACGCGCCCATCGTCACCCGCTGGATTGACAGGCCCTTCGTGTTCTTTTCGATCAATCTCTCCGGCAAACCGAACATGACATTTATCGATTAGCCGGACAGTGGACTGAAACCCTATTAGAATGAAGCATTCGGGGAGGATAGTATGTATGGCAGCCGGAAAATATAAGCACCTGATCAAACCTTTAAAGATCGCGGAAATGCCCGGCATGGAGCAGGCGTTCAGGAACACGGGAAACGCGGATGTAAATCGCTGGCTCAACGGCCGGGATCACCTGGAAGGAGTTAAGCTCAATTTCTCTTGGGGTTTCTATACCGGCCTGGGTGACTGGCACCCGGGAATGGACCCCCATGTCCACCCCTATCCCGAGTGTCTCGTATTCGTCGGATTGGACCCGAACCGCCCCGAATATCTGGGCGCTAAAATACAGTACTGCCTGGGCAAGGAACTGGAGATACATTCCTTTGACAGGCCTTCGGTCATCAGCGCGCCTGCCGGATTCTATCACTGTCCCTCGGTGACACTGGACGTCACCAGCCCTATAGGCTATAGCTTTTTCATTATCTCTCTGGGAGCCGACCCGACGACCCGCTGGCTGGGTGATGGACTGACCGATGAGCAGATCCAAGAGATGAAGGAGGCCTGGGCCAGTAGCGGAGTAAAACCGCCGATGAATTCATCCTTCGGAAAAAAACGGGTGCATGTGTCCGAAGAGACCGTGACGCATGGCCACCTGTATGACGATTATATCAAGCCCTTGATCCCCAATACCATAACGGCGGGGCAACTATCATCAACAGAGAAAAGCCGATACGGAGAGATGTTTAAAAACGGACGTAAGCCGGGACCCGGACTGACGGAGAACGCGGTCTGGATGTTTGGGAATGACCTGCGGGGCATCGACGTCAATTTTTGCTGGGGTATTCATACTCAACCCGGGATTTGGATGCGCGGACCGGGAAAGGGCGCCCACGTCCATCCCGTGGATGAAGTGCTGGTCTTCGCGGGTACGGAACCCTCTGATATTGATTACCTGGGAGCGGAAATCCAGATCGACCTTGGGTCGGAACATGAACGATATATTATTGACGAGCCTGCCGCCGTGGTCATTCCGGCCGGTCTCGCGCACAATCCCATTGTGACCAGGTGGGTGGACAAGCCCTTCGGCGTCCTGATGATGTCACTGGGCGCCAGACACGAGACAACCCACGTAGACTAGGAGATGAGAAATTATAAAAAGGTTTCACGGGGTTGGGAACTCGGGAGAAACGAGCCATTCATGGAGCCATTTTCATTGACATAAAACCCTGAAATCCATATACTCCATTCGCAAAAAAGGGACTTTTTATCAAGTGGCAGGGGATGATGGCGATGATGCCGGTCAGCAACCTGAGATAATGAATTGACACAGACTTGAGTTAGCATTTTGTAGCTATTTCACGTAGATAAAAAAGGGAGGCAACGATGGATCTTGGTTTCACGGGGAAAGTGGCGCTGGTAACAGGCGCCGGCAGCCAGATCGGTTTTGGAAAGGAGACCGCTCTGCTGCTCGCCAAAGAAGGGTGTGAGGCCGTAGCAGTGACCGATATCGTGATGGAGGATGTGGAGATGACGGCCGCGGCGATCAAAAAACTCGGCACCAAAAGCATCGCCTTAAAGGCGGATATCACCAATGCCGCCGAAGTGGGTGGGATGGTGAAAAGCGTTATCGATGAATTTGGCAGGATCGATATCCTCTGCAATGTCGCCGGTGGTATTCTCCATAAGGATAATACCCCCATTGACCAACAGGACGGCGCCATGTGGGAAAAACAGATGAAGCTCAACCTCTTCGGCACGATGAACGTCTGTAAGGCTGTTGTTCCCCAGATGAGGGCACAGAAATGCGGGGTTATCGTCAATATCGGTTCAGGCAGCACCCACCAATACCAAATGGGCGTCGGCATGTATGCCATGTCTAAGTACGCCATGGACCTTTTCACCAAACAGCTGGCCATGGGTGAGGCCGGCGCCGGTATCCGGGTGAACTGTGTGGCCCCGGGACCGGCCCCCACCAAGTTCGGCGCCGTTTTCAGAGAGGGCCTACCGCCCCTGACGCCGGAAGAGGAGCAGGAGAATCGGGAGAAATTTGCTAAACTTATGCCTCTGGGCCGAATCGCCACTGCGGGGGACATCGCTAATGCTACCGCTTTCTTGGCATCGGATAGGACCAGCTTCGTCACCGGTCAAGTATTCCATGTCTCCGGCGGTTCGGTCATGTAGCCAAAGAACTAGTGTCGTGTTTCAGAATTGACTTGAATAATATGTATCTGATGCACAGATTCAAAGGGGGTATGGAAGAAGCCCAAGCCTCTTACCGCCCCCAAAGAGGACAACGTTCGGTGGACAGGCACAAGGAATGTCCGCCGCTGTGGGGTCATTGTTCGTGGGGTTGCTTCATAATATGCAAAATTATGGTGTCCTTCGACGTTGATCAGGAACATGAGCCTGCCTGTCCCGAGCTTGTCGAGGAGGTCGAATGGCCGTTCCACGACCTGTGAATAAATGGTGGTGAAATTGAAAAGAGACTCCCATGCCCCCAAAGTGTCATAGAACCGGCTGAAATTATGGGGGGTATTTCTGTGACACGACACTAGCTAAACAGTGCAAAAGCCGGAAGGCAAAGGAGACGGAAAGAGCTTGAGGACAGAATTGATTATGTAGGAGAAAAAAAGAATGGGCACGAAATATGACCAGTATATCCATCATCCTCCGCACTTGCGGCTCTCTATGAAATCAAATGGCAGTGTTGTTTTTGACGGTCTGATGATTGGTCACCAGCAACTCGGATACGATTTTACCATCGGTCACCAATTCGTCACTAAACCCTTCAAAGGCGACAACCCTTGTCACACTCACAATTTTCAGGAATTCATCGCCTGGTATGGTACGAATCCTGAAGATCCTAAGGACTTTGGCGGTGAAGTCGTTTTTTACTTTGGAGAGGAGATGGAAAAGCATGTTTTTACCCAGCCTACCATCGTCTCTTTGCCACCGGGACTCCCCCATTGCCCGCTGGAAATTACACGGGTTGACCGACCCATCATACAGGTTGAAATCATGCTTTGTGGCGAAGGTGGCACCAGGGAGCCCTATTTTGAAAAAGACGCGGGTTTTGATCCGAGAAAGGTCATGAATTTCGAGATTCTGTGATGTGTTATGATTCCAGATTAGCTGGTCTCCGGAAAAGTCAAGAAGCTATTCGGATCAAATGCGATTATTCGCTAAGGGTTCGAGGATTCAAGGATTCGAGGGTTCGAGTGCAACAACCCCTTTACTCCTTGGCCTCTTGAATCCTTGGCTCCTTTAGTGATAATCTGAATTTTTATCAAGGAGAATGAACATGGGAGAAACAAAATACGGGAAATATTTCCTGAAAAATCCCTGGGGAATCATACATCCCGGTACGCCTGAAGACGCGCCGGTATACATCGGTCTCGGGCAGGTTGCCCCTGTAGAAGGGTGGGATGAGCCTCTTACACAGGTCCTTCGCCCCATTTATTACCCCTACGAAATGATACCTGAAGGGCATAGACACGCCGTCTCTGAGATTCTCTATTTTATTGGCGGCGATCCTATGAATTTTGAGGAATTCGAGGCCGAGGTCGAGTTTACGATGGGTGAGGGTGAGGACGCGGAGACCCACATCATCACCAATACCACATGGGTCTATGTCCCGGCGAATGTGCTGCATTGCCCCTTGAAATTCAAAAGGGTGGATAAACCGATTATGTTCGGCCATATTATGTTCGCCCCTACTTTTGCCTCAACCATTGTCGGAAAAAATCCCCTGGAAATGTGATACAAAGATGGGAAAAAAATTTTGCCACAGACCCACGCAGACCAAAGCGGACATTTCAATCCCGCGACTTGCGGAACTGAAAGAAGTCATCACGCTCCCACATGAAAAATCCTCTTATATGGTGTTTCCCGAAGGGTAGAGCACCTTTTGCTTTGCCATCGTCGGCAAAGCAAAAAGTCTGTGTCCGTCTAGAGAGCGTAGCGAGCGGGTGGCTAATTTATTAAAATTAACATTCGAAAGGATAAATCATGGCTGAAAATCGTATTGAAGGTAAAGAACCATTATGGATTCTCATTGAAAAGCAGATTCAAGAGTACTCTGATGAGGCTTTTTTTGAAGCAAACAGGATGGAGACAGCCCGGAAAATCGCCGGGGAGTTGGATCAAACCGGCTATAATGTATCAAAAAGCGGTGGAAACTGGTTGCGGTTGAGAGCGGCCTTAGAAGCGCGCGATCGCGTGGGAAGATCGTTTATGCGGGATTTTGACCAGGCCATTTCCGCGCTGGGCCTGGATAACATCAAAGATACCTATTCCACGGCCATGAGAATCATCTGTGACCTGGGCAAGGATTGGAAGGCCTTTTTGGCCTCGGAACACAGGGCCGATGTGGATGAGATTGTCGCAGACAGAAAGACCAATTTGATGATCGCGAAGGCCAAAGATCTCTCGGGAGAACCAGGAATACGCTATCTCCTCTCCGAATCTTTTGAGCCTCAAGTCATCATGGAGGTCTTAGGCATATCGGAGCAAGAATACAACACCGTAAGAACCAAAGTGGACGCAGAACTCGCCGAAAGGGCCAGGGTTCAGGGGATATTCGCGAAACTGGAAAACGCTTCGGAAGAAGATAGGATTAAACGTCTTCTCAAAGAAAACGTCACGGAAGCACTTATCATGGAACTCGGCGGCATCGAGCAATCCGCGATCGACGAGGTGAAAAAGGCGATGGAAAAAGAGCTGGCGGAACAGAAGAGGAGGGAAGAAGAGCTGGCTGCCAAAAAAGCCGCTGAAGCGGCTGGTCCTTCCCTGGACGACATCGCCCCGGACGATATGCTCACATACATCGAAGGGATTCGGGAAATTCTCGAGTTCTCCGATGTGGAGAAGGATATTCGAGTGATGTGCGAACAGAGCGCGATTCCCAAGACCCTGGTGGATATCGCCATTTCCGATCCGGATAAACTGGATGAACTGGAGAAGAAAGCCGAGGGTTCATCCTAGGCTTTTCTTTCCCCACCGGTTGTCGAAGATCCCGGTTTATTGGAGCGGCGGCGAGCTTCATTGTCATCCGTCTCATTGACCGTCAGTATGTTGGAAAAGGGATTTGAATCGTGGAATCTGTGGAACTCAAACTCAGGGAAATCAACAACAGCAAATTTGTTACCACACATACAAAACACATCATTGATATCCTTCATGAGCCCGAACTGGCCATAGAGGTTAAGACTGGACAGGTCAGTGATGATGTATCTGAGTTAGTCGAGTCGCTGGGTTACAAAATCGTGTCCAACAGGTCCATGGACGGTTGGAACAGGCTGACGGCGGTAAGACAAAGTGATAAGGTGGAAGGCTAAAGGCTGAAGACCCTTCGACAATCTCCATTTAGCCTGAGCTCATGGCAGAGGGCAGGGTAGGCTGAGGAGGAGATATCACACCCTCCCATCACATCCAGCCCTCTCTCTATCACATATTTTCTGCTATAGAGACCGTGCGGTCACCCAGTATATTGACGTAACTCCCCAGCTCATTGTCATACCAACCGTAGATGACGGCCTGTGTAATGGAGATTTTTAGCAGTGTCGGATCATCCTGCGCGAGAAGCTCCTTTCTGATCCCTTCCACCTTCCGCAGGTCGATGGAAACATCCGCTGTCCGGGTATGGGTCTCATGCCCCTCAATGATCGCGGCGGCCCTGGGGACCCCGATAATATCCTCTGACACATTCTGCTCTTCCGTGTATTGAAGATAGCCGTTCGGATCATTCCTTGAGGCCTCTTCATAAATTTGGTTGATCGTATCCCTTCGGATAGAGCCCCCTGAAGACTCCTCCTGCAGATTGACGACCAGGATGATGAGGGAGCCGGTGGTCGTGGGAATCCTCACGGATTCAGCGATGAACCCGATCTGTTTCATTTCGGGTATGACAAGGGCCAGGGTTTTGGCCGCGCCTGTTGTGGTCAGGATGATATTGTTCAGGATGCTCCTGTTTTTTCGAAGATCAGTGGCCCCCGATTCCGCGGGCCGATCCAGGACCTGCTGTGATCCGGTGACTGCGTGGACCGTGGCCATGGACGCCGTCAAAATCTTCTTGGGCCCAAAGGAGTTGATGAGGGGTTTCATCATATGGGCGAGGCATGTCGTCGTGCAGGACGCGTTGGAGATCACATGATGGATACGGGGATCGTAATCAGTATCATTGACTCCCATGACCGTGGTGACGGCATCCTCGGGCATGGATTTGCTCTTGTCCTTTATTTTGAACGGCGCGGAAACAATGACTTTTTGCGCGCCGGCATCGAAATGGCCCCTGATGGAGCCGCCGGCTTGATCCGGAGGCAGCGTGGGATCAAGGAACTGCCCCGTCGTATCTACAACAAGCTTTATGTCATGTATATCCCAGGCAATGTCCTTCGGGTTCCTTGAATCCCGGAGGATCCTGACAGGAACCCCATCTATTCTCATGGTCCCATTCTTGTCATTCAGATCCGTGATGAGACGTTTCGACCTGTGACCATATAGATAGGCATGGAGGGATCCGTAGGATGAATCTCTTTCTATGTAATGGGCTAGATCAGCGATGGAGGAGCCCACTCTTCTTCCCATATTGACAACGATTTCACTGAAATATTTGCGCCCTACATGATGCCAAAGGGTCAGCTTGCCGATTCTTCCCAGACCGTTTATTCCCAGGGGGATTCCATTTCCTTTTCCATGCTCAGGCATTTTTTCCATGATGACTACCTCCTTGCTACTTCTTCGATCTCTATTTTTCCGGAATAGACCGACCCCTCTCTCCCATCTATACTCACCCAGTCGCCCGAAGAAAGATGAATATCATCCAGCGTACAGCTGCTGTCCTTTTCCAGGCAGACAAGATTCGAATACCCCACCACACACGTCTTGCCCAGTCTGTGGGCGACAATGGCCGCATGGGATGTGGAGCCGCCTCTGGCTGTCAACAGCCCGTCCGCCTCGTATATTTCTCTTATATCGTCCGGGACCGTGTCTCCTCTCACCAGGATGAGAGAAGTCTCGGGTTCCTTTTCTCTCCATTTCTCGACTTCGTTGAGATTAAAGATCACCCTTCCCGTCATGGCGCCGCCACTCACGCCGATTCCATGACCCAGTCTCGCGGACTCCGTCTCAGGAGTGTTTACAAAAGACAGGACCTTTTTTCTCTCTCGAATGGCCATATCCCTGGTCTGGAGAAAATAGAGGTCCTTTTTCCGGGTTGATTCAAAAGTGAACTCCATCTCCTGGGGCCCCCATTTCCTGTTGTAAATGAGGTCCTTGGCCAATTCCCTCATGGTATGATAGATCTCCGGAAAATGCATCTCTAAGGTGATGTCACTTGCCCTGTTTTCGGCCTCGGCCTGTTTCTTGGAGATGGGAAGAGTACTCACCAGACCTGATACCACATCTTCACCTTGGTTTCCTAGAGTGAAATCTCCCCACAGATTGACCATGTCCCCTGACCACCGTGGGCTATGCGTAAAGACTACACCCGCGCCTGATTGTTGGGATAGGTTGCCGAAGACCATGGTCTGTATCGTCACGGCCGTTCCCCAGTCGTCAGAGATGCTCATGATCTTCCGATAAGTCTTTGCCTTAGACGTGTTCCAAGAGTCGAATACCTTTTTGATGCAGACATAGAGTTGCTCGAAAGGGGACTCCTCGATCTCAATGGCGTGATCAAGGATGAAACTCTTATAGGCAAGGGCCACTTCTTTCATCTGATGACCCGTAAAGTCCCTTTTATAGGGTATGCCCAGTTTCATTTTGAACCGAGCGATAATGTCATCGAAATCATTTCGGGTGAGTCCAAAGACCATCCCGTAGGATTGAAGGAACCGCCTGTAGCAATCCCACGCGAACCATTCCTGTCCTGTGAGTTTGATGATTCCTTGGACAATGTCCTCATTGACTCCCACGTCGAGAAATGTATCCATCATGCCGGGCTGTGATATCGGGGCGCCGCTCCTGACGGAGAGAAGAAAAGGGTTCTTGGGATCACCAAATGATTTGCCCGTCAACCTCTCAAGATTAGATATCTCGAGGGCCAATTGACCCTTCAGGTTCTTTTCCGCCGGTGAATATGAATCGATGATCTCGCGTCTTCTGAAAATCTCAGTGGTGATGATGAATCCCGGGGGCACGGGAAAACCATATCGACTCAACCTGACAAGATTCAATCCTTTGTTGCCGAGATAGATCACACCTGACACCGACTTTTTTACGGGATTAATGGGTGTAATGGCCTTTTTAGGGTCGTAGTTTAAGAGCTGTTGAAGTCTATCGGGTGGAAGCTTGTCCGCTTGTTGGAACAGCGTCTTCATGGTACGACTCAGGAAAAGGTCAAGTTGCTGAAGTCCCAGCGCCGATGAGATTCTCTCCCTCAAAAAGACCTCGGTTACCCTGTGGACAAGCTTCTCCTGTTCCATGTCCGCTTCTTGCGGTCTGTACTTGGGAAGCAGGACATCACGAGGAAGCTGCTGGAGGATCTTTATGAGATTCGGTTCATGGATGTTGTTGTAATAATCATTTACAATGTTCCTGACAGCCTGAGACAGACCCCGGAATATATCGAGAAATTGAGTGAATGAGAAATCCATCACTCCAAGCGCACGGGAAAGGAGTTCGAGTTGACTCTCCATCTCCGCGGAAAGGATACCGTCCAGTTTCAGGGCCTCATAGAATAGGGTCAGATAATCGTGGATCTGGGAGAAGGTGTCCCTTGTAACGACTTCAAGGTCGATCTCGTCGACAAGCTCCTCGAATAAGATGTTCACGAGCGCTTCAAGACGAAAGGCAAGACCCAGGGCATCGAATTTCATTTCGTGATAACTGCCGTACATGGAGGGAATATCTACGGTGAAGTGCCTCTTGTGATATATATCCTCCCTGATTTCGAATTCCTCGGAAGAAAGCACGGTCTCCTTCAGGATCTCAAGGTATGCCAGTAATCTGATAAGCCGCTTCTCATGGTCCGGCTCATCAAGGGCTGTTCGGAGCTTGTCCATATCCGGAAAGGTATTAGGCTGAATCTGCTTGAGATGGTTCTCCAATTCCAGATATCCCAGATTGTATTTCTGGTAAAGAAGCCTATAAAGGCTGATGGCCAGTTCCACGCGTTCCTGATCCGTTTTTGATATCCCTGGTATCTCAATCGCTGCATGGCTTATCTGTCCTTCATGAATCTTCAACAGGTCACTGATACTCGTTATCCCTCCTTCTTGAAAAAGACGCTGAATGATGGCGTGAACCCCATCCACATAGGTTCCTTCCGTCTCGATCTGCTGATAGACGCTCGAAGGGATAAAGGGCTTAAAACCGCTTTTCTTTTTGGTCCTCCAGAATTCCAGGATCCCTTCCATCAGATTGATGATCTGATTGCTGCTTTCTACATGGCTTTGTTTTCTCAGAAAATGTATCAGCACATCCTTTCGAAAACAGATCTCATCTATCTTTGTGGAGATCTCCCTCAACTGCCCCTCCGCTCCGATATCGTTGAAATAGGCGGGGAAGAGCCGGGTCAACTGCTTGACCAGATTATAGACCGGAGTGATATCGCTGTTAAGAAGACCGGTGATATCACGGGAGAAGAGGTCCGTGTCTCGTATGAATACACCACCCAGGGAGAGATGGATAATCAGGGAAGAAAGCAATTTCTTGGACCATTTTGGATTCAGCTCAATGAGTTCCAACCAGGTCCGGATGTTTTGGATGTGGGCGGCATTAATCCGCACTTGCCAGTTATCCCCTACACCTTTGAAGTCAGGGGATTGAAACCCAAGGTCCACGACTGCATCCATAAAGAAGTCCACGAGATCACTCTCATCCGTCTTGTATAAGGCTTTCCCCATATTGAGAACGCAATTGAGGGCGGTGCCCGGGTATTTCAAGACACTCTTTTTCAGAATATCAAAGGTCTTCCCAATCAACGGTTGCAGATCCTCGGGTTTTTCCTGGTCTATCAGCCATGTAAGGGTCCGGTTGATATCCCTTAATGCCTCTTCATGTATTGATGACAAACCCGCATCTTTCATGATGTGGAAGAGGAATATCAGCTTCCAATATCTTCCCCAGACAGTGTCCTTTTCTGCTCTTTGAAGCTTTTGAGGAATATCCCTGTAGATACCTGCTATCTGTCTGTACCCGGGAAGCTGAACGAGTTCTTTCAAGAGAGCAACGGAGCCTTTTCCCATTTCTTTGACAGCGGATTCCAGTCTGTCTTGGTATCTCTTGAGATGATTATGGGATATGGGGCTAAATGTCTCCCATATTATTCCCGACCGGGTGACCGGCTGACTCGTCTCTCTGGTGAACCATTCGAAGGGGTCCTCTTGACTCAGCCAATAGGAATAGGAATGCCTCAGGTATTTGATGAGAAGTGAGTTGATGGAATCAAAAGCATAGTCCGAAGACGCCTTTTCCTGCAACTCGGCGGCTAATCGATCGATCTGGTAGAAACTCTGAACGAACAGGTGAAAGTCTTCATCTTTGAGTTTGTGAATGGACTGGAAAGAATAATCAAGCACGGGCAAGAATTTGGTTAGGTCGTCCCCTGAATCCTTGATCATCTTTCGGAGGAAGAGAAGGAGATTGTCCGCGGCATCAGATTTGACTTCCACATCCTGGGAGGTCTCCAAGGCCTCAAGGAAGATGTCCATGTAGATTCTTGCCGCCTCTGGTCCCCTGTCATGTGTTTTCAGGAGGTGATAGTAGCCAAGGACATAGCCTCGAGCCTCTTTCACGATAAATTGCCAGTTTTTGTAGGGGTGACACAACTCCGTTAAGAAGACGTTCAGTCCCTCCATGATTCCCTCATATCGGGACATGACTTCCTGAAGAGTGCCGTACTTTTCGCTTATGGTGACATCAACACGACTTTGTTCGATGTTGACTTCGAGTGCCTTGGAAGGCATCTTCACTCTCCTCTTGATGTTGAGTGAAAAGACTTCATAAAACTGGAATGGAGCTGTTTTCGGTTTGACGTGAAAAAGCCAGATAATGCCGTGTTTTTCTCCCAAGTCTTCAAAAAAATGCCTTTATTGATTTTAAGATAAATGATTTTCCGGCGCAAGTAAATACTGGAGGTTCTTCTCTCAACTATTTGTGAGAAAGGGGTCAAGGATTCAAGGGGCCAAGGGGTCAAGGGATTGTTTTGTCGTGCTCGAACCCTTGGATCCTCGAATCCTTGAATCCTTAGCGTATGATTTCATCGGCTGACTGAACTCTGACAGCAAGAGCGCCAAAATGTTACTCCGTCAGAGCGGGAATACACATGATGAATTGATTTGAATATTGATTCGAAAATTGCTAGAAATTAAAAGACATCGGTAAATATATAAAAAGGAGGGTATGATAAAGATGCTCAAACTTGGGGAAAAAGGGGCCATACCACAACGAGACAAACAGACTTATGCGATCGCGCCGCACATACCCTGTGGCGTCGTAACTCCTGACCTTCTACGAAAACTGGCGGATATTGCTGAAAAATATGACGCGCAGGCGATAAAGATAACCGGTGCATCCCGGATCGCCATCGTTGGACTCAAGGAGGAGGACATCGACAGTGTGTGGGAAGAACTGGGCATGGACAAAGGCGCCGCAGTAGGTCTATGCGTGCGAAGCATCCGGGCCTGCCCGGGGAACCGCTTTTGTTCAATCGGTAAAAAGGATGCATTGGGGATGGGCATGAAACTGGATGAGGCCTATCACGGCTATGAACTCCCGGGAAAATTCAAGATAGCCGTTTCCGGCTGTAAACTCTCCTGTTCAGAACCCTGGGTCAGAGACATCGGGCTCATAGGTGAGGCCGAAGGGTGGCGTCTGGTGACCGGAGGGAATGTCGGTGCCAGTCCGCGCATTGCCAATGAACTCATGACAGGTTTGGATGACACCCAGGCCATGGAAGCGGTGAAGAAGGTCGTTGCATTCTATCAAGCAAACGCCAAGAAGGGTGAGCGACTGGGTAAGATGATCGACCGGATGGGAATCGAGCCCTTGAAAGAAGCTGTTTCCTAGATACTTGGATTGTCGACCCTCTCTATCAAGCAGATCTAACATTCAATGCCTATGAACAGCCAAGAAGAAACCGACTGCATGAAGAGGCCGCGGCTGCTGCGTGGGTTAGATATCGCGATTATTATCGCGCTCCTTTTCGTTTCAGTGGCCTTCATCCCTTTCATGGGCTCACAGTCCCGCGACACAGTGGTTGTCTATAAGGGGGCCGATGTGATCGCTGAGTATCGTCTTGATGAAGACAGGGTGTTTCATGTGGATGGCATTGACGGAACTCTGGAGATAGAGATCAGAGATGAGAAGGTACGGGTTCGTTCTTCACCGTGCCGACATCAGGTCTGCGTGAACACAGGCTGGATATCGAGGTCCTATGAGCAGATTATCTGCGCGCCGAATCATATTCTTCTCCTCATTCGTTCGAATTCCGAAGGGGAGGAGATAGATGCCGTTACCCGCGGAGAATGATGAGAGTCGTGTTATTATTCTCAAGACGACACTCTTGCTTGTGGCCATTACCGTCAATGCGTTGGAGTTGTTTCTTCCTCGTATTCCTTTTCTTCCATGGCTGAAGCCGGGGCTAGCCAACTGTGTCACCATCGTATGGATTATTCGTTACGGTACGATGGATGCCATACTCTTTTCACTCCTGAGGGTGTGGCTTGTTGGGTTCTATACGGGATTCTCCTTCATATCCCTTTGCCTGAGTCTGAGCGGCGGCGTGCTGGCGACCTTTGTCATGGGAACGGTTTGGTGTGCCTTGGGGCGAAAAGGACTTATCGGAACCATCGGACTCGCCGTTACTGGAGCTATGTTTCATAATCTGGGCCAGCTGATGGCCGTCTATTTTCTTTTGACCTACAATGTATATCTCTTTTATCAAGTCCCTTTCATGATTCTTGCCTCCATTGGTTTCGGTATTCTTGTGGGGATATTGGCTTCCATGTTTGGGCAACTCTGTGATCAGGCACTGGAGAAGATCAGGAACTGCGCCATTTCTCCCCCCCGTCATGAGAAGATGCCTTCATTCTATACGGCTATATCCGTTTCCATGCTCTTATTGAGCATCTCTCTGGTATTTATTGATACTCGCTTTGTGCTCCTCGCCCTGGCCCTTTTGACGACCGGGAGCGTGCAGGTGATCCTGGGGCCTTCCCTCCAGAATTTCTTTTTCCCGATAAGACGTTTTTGGCTCCTCTTTGTTTTTGTCGCCTGTTTGCTTTTGTTCCTTCCCTATGGAAAGAAAGTGCCATGGGCGCCTTGGATCACCGATGAAGGTCTGGAGGCTACGATCCATCAATGGCTGCGACTCTGGACCTGGCTGCAGATATCATTTTTGTTTACATACTTTCGATTTCATACGGTGGTTTTTCGCGTGCTAAGCTTCCTGTTCCGACCCTATACATCAACGCTTTATTCCGGGATCTTGGCTGTGGAGGATTTTCCCGGCGTCTTCGATCTTTTGCGAAAGCGTGTCTCCATGGAATTTCGAGTCATGTTCAGACACCCATTAGACACATCGAAAAACGCAATCAGATGTGCCTTCCATGATGTGATTGATTCTGTTGTCTTGAAACATCGCGGGATGTCGGCAACAAACGAATCCCAATGAAGGGGAAAAACGGTTTCATGAGGGAACAAATATATCCAGAGCCCACCGTTGGGGCATTGATATTCAATCGAGATAACCGGGTGCTCCTGGTCCAATCCGAGAGATGGGGCGGCAGATATGTGGTCCCGGGAGGTCACATCGAACTTGGCGAGAGAATAGAAGAAACCGTGCTCAGGGAGGTCAAAGAAGAGACGGGTCTAGACGTCTATGACCTCAAGTTCGTCATGATGCAAGAGTCTGTTTTCGATGGGGGATTTTACAGAAAAATGCACTTCATTTTTATTGACTACTCCTGCAAGACAGATGCCGACGAGGATGCGGTCATTCTGAACCATGAGGGCCAGGCCTCCTCCTGGGTCACTCTGGATGAGGCCCTGGATATGCCGCTGGATCCCTATACCAGACGGTTGATCGAAAAAGTGATTGACCGATCGTGAAAAGCGGGCGAATGGTGATGAAATCTTTTCTTCGATTCCGAGGCCGACAAAGATAAATCTCCCGGCCCTGTCTGCATTACATCTACGTCACAGATCCTCTGTTATTCGTTCTGGATCTATTCAGGATAATGAAGGCTATTTGTGGGACACGACACTGCGGGCAAACATTTGATCCGAACACAATTCAGCCCTGATGCCGAAGCGGGTCAGTGTAAAATCGTATTTTACCGGATCTTCAGGACAGATTTTTTTGAAACGCTCAGTAATTTCCAGGGCGGTATTCAGATTGGCATGTTTCTTTTCCGTAAGACACAGTCCCTGACTGATTCTATGCATGTGGGTATCAAGAGGAATGATCAGCTTGGAAGGAGGGATATCTTTCCACACCCCGGGATCGACACGATCTTGTCTGACCATCCACCTTAGAAACAGATTCATCCTTTTGCACGCGCTCCCTTTTTCAGGCCTGGCCATCAGATGCCCCGGATCATTTTCCCAAGACAACATTTTTTCGATAAAAATGCCCATAGCGGTGAGGGTATTTGTGTCTTCTTCAGATAAGGCCTGGGAAAAGCATTGATTCAGCGAACCATATTGTTGAATCACCATTTTCGCGCCCAAAAGAAGGTCTGAGAGGTGATCGCCCGTGGCAAACCGGTGAACAAAACCCTTGAAGGTTTTTCTTAGGGATGATCTTGTGGATTTCATTATGAAGGTATAAGGTGAAGTCCCCATCGCATCGAGGACTTTGGCCACGCTCTTGAGTATCTGCGAGACGTGACCATAGGCGAGGGAAGACGCCACAAGGCCGACGATTTCACGATCTTTTCGGCTCGAGTAGGCGAGAAGAAACTCCAAAGGGTCCGGATGGATGTACTCTACTCTATTGTATTGTTCGTACAACTCGTCCAGTTTGGTTTTGAGTCTATTGCTTGTCATATAAATGGCTTCTTTCCGTCACAGTGGATGGTATCTTCTCGCGAGATAAGGTCTCAGGTCTTGAAAAGGGGGGTGAACCCCAACCTCCGGCCAGAATTTTTCCTCTATGAAGGAAATCAGGAAAAGGCATAAAAAGCAAGGGATTGATTGACCGAGACTCATCTCCTGAGCAAAAATGTACTCAATGAACGCCTTTAGGAATTCGAGCCCGTGGGGATGGGATTGCGTCGTATCTACTATAAGAACAATATTTTTATATAGTTCCTTTTGTGATACATATTGAGGATGTCCACATCTTTCATATCACGTCATGTTTGAATCCTTTCGATATCGAAATTTTAGGTGGTTATTTTCGGGAACTCTCATGGCCTTCATGGCCCTCAACATGCAGATCATCTGCAGGAGTTGGCTGGTGTTACGGTTGTCGAGTGATTCCCCGTTTGCCCTGGCCATGGTCACCATGGCAATGGCCGTGCCATTGACCGTGCTGTCATTGTTTGGGGGGGCCTTGGCTGATCGTATGCCAAGAAAGCAAGTCATTAGTGTCTGCTTTGCAGGTAATGCCTCTATGACTTTTTTGCTGGCTACCCTGGATATGACAGGATTGATTCGGTTCTGGCATCTGATCGTGATCGGTGTGATCAACGGGGCTTTTATGGCCTTTAACATGCCCAGCAGGCAGGCCCTGGTCGCCGATGTCGTGCCCAAAGAGGGCCTGATGAACGCCGTTGCCCTCATGAATTCCGCCATGAACATCACACGGACGGTGGGCCCGGCCTTGGCCGGCGTGTTGATTATTTATGTGGATACGTCGGGTGTGTTTTTCCTGAACGGCGGTGTCTATCTGTTCTCCATTATTTGTTTCTCTATGATCCATTTGGATGAAAATGTGAGTTTACGTTCCGGAAAACGTATGACGGAAGATATTCGCGAGGGACTATCCTATGCCAAGAGAGACGCCACTATGCGTGGACTGATTATCATGCTCTTTGTGCCGTCATTGTTCGGCTTTCCTTATCAGACACTGCTGCCGGCATGGGCACGGGAGGCCCTGGACGTTGGGTCGGATGACCTGGGTTATTTGATGATGATCATGGGGATCGGGGCCTTGACAGGTTCCTTGTTCCTGGCCTCACTTAAAAATGTGAAGAGGCGTGGGGCCTTGCTCCTGACTATCAGCCTGGTTTGGGGGATCTCAATCGCCCTTTTCTCAAAAACGTCTTCTTATATTGTGGCCTTCCCTTGTATCTTTGTGATCGGCGCGATGAATGCCATTTTTATGTCCCTGGACATGACCCTCCTTCAGGTCTATTCCAGCGCGGAAATGCGGGGTCGAATGATGAGTTTAGGGCTGATGACCTTTGGTCTTATGCCTCTGAGCGCCATTCCCTTTGGCGTCATCGCGGAGGGAATAGGGACCGGCAATTCTTTGATGATCAGCGGCGTTGTCCTGGCTATCCTGACCCTGGCATTCACGCATTGGAACCGCGAATTCAGCGAAATCGCCTGAGGAAGGGGATCATATGTCATTGCTCGAAGGATGGATTCAGTCCCCAATAGAATGGCCGTAAATGATCATCTTTTTGTCTTGGACCAGCGACCAGCCGTTTCTCCAATCATATTCTTCATACCCCTCCGGGACAGGGTTGACGCGGATCACACAAACGCCCCTGACTCCTTTCCCCGCATTGTGATCAAGGGACTCATCGAAATCCCATCGGTCATTGTAGCGCTTTGATTTCGATCCTCGATCCGGTCTGCCGGGCCGGTTCTGGGGGGCGATCATTCGATAGGGGCCCGCTCCGGAAAGCCTCCCCGTGTCCGCTTCATAATGCGCCGGAGGAAGAAACTCTCCTTCGCGACTGTAGGCGATCATCAGCCAAAGGGGGTCCGGGATTTCTTCTCCATCCTCCCATCCCTTGGGGATAGGAGAAGGGGTGGTGACGAACCTTTGTTCAGGGTCAATAAAGTCTGGGACATGATAGAATATTCCGCGAGGAAACTCGTGTAAGACCTCTCTCATGCTGAAATCCTGGCTGTATCCGTCAGGAGCGAATACCGTGATTCCGGTTGCCCCTTCGAGATCGGCTCCGGCGGCATCCAGGACTTCTTTCACCTTTACACCGTAAAAACGAATATAATCGTCAAATTGCTGTTTGTTGGTGTTTTGGAGCAAAGACTGCTCGTGGGGAGGCAGACTGACGATGGAATCCCATTCCATTGAAATAAAAGGGGTGAGGGGCTGCCCCGGTTTGCTGGTCGCGTCACCCGGGTATCGTAAAGCGGCTATTTCTTGACTATTGGTGTAGCCGTCTTCGTCCGTATCCCGGTTCTCAATCTCCCTCAGCGCCGCCGTGGTCCTTCCCGCCTGACCATAGGCCCTGCCGTAAGCGTTGAGGGTATTCATGAAATTCTCGGGTACGCCGGTCAGGTAGCCTTTCTCCGGAAAGGGAATCAGGTGGCAATATCCACATGCATTGTAGACCCGCGCGGTGTCCGTGCCTTCAATCCCGGCCCTGTGGCATGTCTGGCAGTCGTCCAAGCGTGTTTCAATGATTGACGGGTAGGCGCCTGCGAAGTTGTTCGCATCCAGATCTGTTTCATGCCCTGTGTATGCACGAGACGATGAAATCTGTTGCGCGTCTAGAGCCGGAAGCGCGAGGATAATCCCGGTTGCCAAAGTGATAAGATTCACGATATAGGGTGTCAGCTTCATCCGCCTTCGCAGGAAACCCCGCATTTATGCGGGGAGGAATGCTCTTGTCATCCGCTTCGGCGGATGTCGCCCTTGACGCCGG